>JAYVNA010000813.1:0-2948 GCA_043758715.1 Archangium sp. | reverse complement strand
GCTCTCGGGGAAGGATCTCTGGTTCCTCGCCAGCGAAGACCCGAAGAAGAAGCGGCGGCTGGCGCTGCAGGTGTTCGTGGTGGGCATGACGGCCGCGGAAGACGACGCCCTCGAAGACGCCGCCTTCATGATGCTGGAAGGCACCGTGGGCGAACTCGCGCTCGAGACGAAGATCGGCGACGTGCAGTTCAAGCCCGCGCCGCAGAAGCTGGTGCCGCCGCTCAAGCCGCTCAAGGAACTGCCCGCCACCGTCGACGCCTGGAAGTGACCCGATGACGAACGCCCTGTTGCTCGGACGGTTTCACGCGGTGACGCGCGCGCAGTCGGACTGGCTGGCCTCGCTCTCGAAGGCGCCGGTCGACCGGCTCATCTGCGTGATCACCAGCGCGAACCACGCCGCCACGCGCCGCAACCCCCTCGACCTCGCCACCCGCGAGTCGATGCTCCGGCCGGCGCTCGAGCGAAGTGGCAAGCCCTTCGACCTCGTGCGCGTCGACGACATTCCCGACAACGCCGCCTGGGTGGCGCATGTGATGGGCGAAGTGAAGCGCCAGCTGGGGGTGACCCTGAGCGCTGCCGACACCGCCGTCTATTCCGCCAACCGCGATGTCGATGCGCTCTTCGACGCCGCGGGTTTCGAAGTGGTGACTCAGCGGGTCGAAGGCCTCACTCCGCACGAGCTGGTGCAGCGGGTCGCCCACGGCAAGCCCTGGCAGGACGAAGCCTCACCTGAGACGCGGGCCGTCTACTCGCGCCCTGAAGTGACCGAGCGCCTCAAGGACATCTTCCGGCAGACGCTGCTCAACGACGACGGCGAGCTGGGTCACCTGCGCGACTTCCTCTCGTACGGCGCGATGATGGACGCGTCGCTGGTGCAGAAGCTCGAAGATCTCATTCGCTTCGTGAAGCCCGGCTGCATCGTCGACAAGGGCTGCGGCACGGGGAAGCTGCTGGTCGAGCTGAGCCGGCTCTTTCCCCAGTCGCGGCTGGTGGGCGTCGATCTGTCGCGCGAGTTCCTGCGGGTCTGCGACGAGAACACGTATTCGACCGATGACGTGACGCTGGTGTTCGCCAACATCATCGAGCGCAACGTGGCGCCGGGCACGGCGAGCACCGTCATCTACTCGTCGGTGATGCACGAGGTGCACTCGTACAACGGCTACGACGTGAAGCAGATCGATCGCGCGCTCGCCAACGCCTTCGAAGAACTCGAGCCCGGGGGCAGGGTGCTCATTCGCGACGGCATCAGCCCGGCGCCCGCGACCTGGCGAATCAAGCTGCTCACCCAGCTCACCCGCGAGACGTTCGCCCGATTCGCCAGGGAGTTCTGTCACGGCCGCGGCGCGAAGTTCGAGCAGCTCAATGAAGACGAAGTGCGCCTGTCGGCTCACGATGCCAACGAGTTCCTTTGCAAGAAGGACTACCTCAAGAACTGGCACATCGAGATCCACGAGGAGTTTGGTCCGCTCACGCTCGAAGGCTGGCGCGCCGCGCTGAAGAACGCCGGCTTCGAGCCGCTGCACCTGCAGGAATACGCGAACCCCTGGATCATCAAGAATCGCTACGAAGGCGTGGTCGAGGTGCTCGACGACGCGGGCAAGAAGCTGCCCTGGCCGCCCACCAACATGGTGGTGGTGGGCCAGAAGCCCGTCAGCTGAGTGCGCCCGGTTTCATTCGCATCTCGATGAAGAGCTGCTCCAGGGCCGCGATGCCCACCGCCGTCATGCGCTCGAGCCGCTCGCGTGATTCCTCGAGCCTTCGATCGAGATGCGCGAGCTCGGCGAGCAGCTGCCTCACGTAGTGCGGCTCGATGCCTTTCTTCTCGAGGCCTTTGGCCAGCTCGTCGGCGGCGGGCTCGTCTTCGCGGCGGCTCAGCGGGTGCGGCATGGTGCGGTAGAGCCCTGAGCTTTCCACCCAGCGCCGCAGGCGTTTGAGGCGGGCGCGGGCGCAACGCCGGGCGAGCTTGAGCACGCACAGCTCGACCTCGAAGCGATCACACAGCACCAGCGCCGAGAGCACCTGCTCTTCCGCCAGCTCCACGTGGGCGGCGACCAGTCCTTTGCGGCGCCGCAGTCGCATCGCCAGCAGCCGATATTCCTTCCGCACTTGCCACAGCTCCATGGGTGGGCGCGGAGCACACTTGGTGCCAAGGGCAGGGCGTTGATTTCATTGAGGGCAGTTGGAGCAGCGTTGGGATATCTGGACGGTCGATGGCCACCCGTTCCGTCACGCTGCGTGCGCTGGCCCTGGTGGCGGTCTTCGGGTTCATCTGGGCGAAGGCGCTCGGGCTGACCCAGTTCGCAGACCCCACGTACATCGACTGGATGATCGAGGGTGACTGGTTGGGGCACCTCTTTGGCTGGCTGTTCACCCGCGTGGCTCCGTGGAGTGTGCCGCTCGCTCAAGCGCCCGCGCTCGTCGCACCGGCGGGCAGCAGCGCGGCGCTCACCGATGCGATTCCGCTGCTGTCCGTGTTCGGGAAACTGATCTCACCGTTCTTCGGCGACCGCATGCAGCTGTTCGGGTTGTGGATGGTGACGGGTGTGATGGGCACCGGCCTCGCCGGCGTGCTCGTGTGCCGCGCCTGGCTTCGCGACACCGCCAGCCTCGCGCTCGCCGGCTGCCTGTTCGTGATGAACCCGATCGTGAGCACGCGGTACGGCCACCCACCGTTCTTCGCGTTCTGGATGCTGACGGCGCTGGTGGGCGCGTGCCTGTGGCCGGTCGTCAACCTCCAGGGCGCCCGGCGCACGGCGGCAGTCACGTTGGGTTTGGGTTTTCTGGCGTGCGCGACCAACGCCTACCTGGCGGTGATGGCCTCGCTGCTGGTCGGTGCGTCGATCGTGCGGCTGGTGCTGGTGAGCCGGCAATTCAAGGTGGGCGAGGCGATCGGTTGGTTGGTGGCGGGCCCAGTGGTTTCCCTGGGGTCGCTCTGGCTGTTCGGCTTC
>JAYVNA010000812.1:0-2949 GCA_043758715.1 Archangium sp. | reverse complement strand
GTTCGAGCCGGGGCAGGGCGAGGTCGATGAGTTCCTGTTCGGTCGCGGCGCGCGTGGCGGTGACGGTGCGGGCGATGCCTCCGCCGGCGGCCGCGATCTCGAGGTACGTCTTGCCCTGGCAGCGCTGCTCGAACTCGCTGGACCGATCGCCGGCGAAGACCACGTGGGTGTGGCAGTCGACCAGGCCCGGGCCTGCGAAACCGCCGCGGGCGTCGAGCTCGAGTTCTCCGCGCATCGGCGGTTCGGTGCCGAGCCAGGCGATTTTTCCGTCGGTGATGCCGATCGCCCCTTTGGGAATCGCGCCCAGTTTGGCTTCGGGCGTGCCTTCTCCGGTGCAGGTCAGCACCTCGGACGTTCCGTGAATGAGGAGATCGAAACGTTTCAATTTGCCCTCTCCCCGACCCTCTCCCCCGCGGGGAGAGGGGGACAGTTAAGACAGTTAGACAGTCACGCCGGGGATCTTCACGCCGCGCTCTTGAGCCGCGTCGATCGCCTCGTCGTACCCGGCGTCGACGTGCCGGATCACACCCATGCCCGGGTCTGACAGCAGCGTGCGTGCGATGCGCTTCGCAGCAGCCTCGGTGCCGTCAGCAACGATCACCTGGCCCGCATGCAACGAGTACCCGATGCCCACGCCACCACCGTGGTGGAACGACACCCACGACGCGCCGTTCACCGCGTTGATCATCGCGTTCAAGATCGGCCAGTCCGCCACGGCGTCGGAGCCGTCCTTCATCGCCTCGGTCTCGCGGTTGGGCGAAGCGACCGAGCCGCAATCGAGGTGGTCGCGACCGATCACGATCGGCGCCTTCACTTTCCCAGTGCGCACGAGTTCGTTGAACATGAGCCCGGCCTTGTCGCGCTCGCCGTAGCCCAGCCAGCAGATGCGCGCGGGCAGGCCCTGGAACTTCACCTTTTCGCCGGCCATCCGAAGCCAGCGCACCATGTGCTTCTTCTCGGGGAAGAGCTCGATGAGCGCGTCGTCGGTGACCTTGATGTCAGCCGGATCACCCGAGAGCGCGACCCAGCGGAACGGGCCTTCGCCGCGGCAGAACATCGGGCGAATGTACGCGGGCACGAAGCCGGGGAAGTCGAAGGCGTTCGCGAGGCCGCCCTTCACCGCGCCGGCGCGCAGGTTGTTGCCGTAATCGAACACGTGGCAGCCGAGATCCTTGAACGCCAGCATCGCGCGGGCGTGATCGGCCATCGAGCGATGCGATCGCTCGACGTACTGCTTCGGATCGTCTTTGCGCAACGCGGCCGCGGCCTCGAGCGAGAGCCCCGCGGGGACGTAGCCTGCGAGTGGGTCGTGCGCGCTCGTCTGATCGGTGACGAGGTCGGGCTTGAAGCCGCGGCGCACCAACTCCGGAAGCACCTCGGCGCAGTTACCGATGACGCCGATCGACTGCGCCCGCTTCTCCTCTTTCGCGGCCTTCACCAGCGCCAGCGCTTCGTCCAAGTTCTTCGCGATCACGTCGAGGTACTTCGTCTCGATGCGTCGCTGCGCCCGGGCGGGGTCGACCTCGACGGCCAGCATCACGCCGCCCGCCATGGTGCACGCGAGCGGCTGCGCGCCGCCCATGCCGCCGAGCCCGCCGGTGAGCACCACCCGGCCTGCGAGATCTTCAGTGCCGAAGTGGGTGCGGGCGGCCTGCACGAAGGTCTCGTAGGTGCCCTGCAAAATTCCCTGCGTGCCGATGTAGATCCACGAGCCGGCCGTCATCTGGCCGTACATCATCAGCCCCTTCTTCTCGAGCTCGCGGAAGTGCTCCCAGGTGGCCCAGTTGCCGACCAGGTTCGAGTTCGCGATCAGCACGCGGGGGGCGTCTGCGTGCGACTTGAAGATGCCCACGGGCTTGCCTGACTGAACCATCAGGGTCTCGTCGTCGCCCAGGTTCTTCAGGGCGGCGATGATGCGATCGAAGCTCGGCCAGTCGCGGGCGGCCTTGCCGGTGCCGCCGTAGACCACGAGATCCTGCGGGCGCTCGGCCACGTCGGGGTCGAGGTTGTTCATGAGCATGCGCATGGCTGCTTCCTGCACCCAGCCCTTGCACGACAGCTGACTTCCGCGCGGTGCGCGTACTTCCCGGGGTCCACTCATGCGGCGAGGTATAGACCAGCGCTCCCGGCCTCGGGTAAGGCCCAATTCATGACGCGGCAGATCGCGCTGGGTGCAGTCATCGCTTTCGCAGTTACCGTCCTCGTGCTCTCGGTGTGGGAGCCGAAGGCCCCAGCTCCGGCCGCGCCTGTCGCGCCGCCGCCTGCTGCTGCTGCTGTTGCTCCGGCACGGGGGCTCGACCCGATGACGTTTCGGCAGAACCTGAAGCCCGCCGCGATGCGCCCCGAGGCGCTCGGCCGGACCATCAGGCAGGCGCCCGCGGCGTTGTTGATGGGTGACGATGCCGGTGCGCCGCTGCCATGACGTGGAGGCTCGCGGTGGTGTTGCTCGCGGGCTGCGTGAGCGCGCCTGCGCCGGTGCCGGTCAAGCCAGGGCCGACGAAACCTGAGCCCGTGGTGGTTGAGCCTGAAGCGGCGGTCCGCGCGGTGGTCGAGGCCTTCATCGTGGCCTCGGAGACGCGGAAGTTCGATCAGGTCTGGCCGTTGCTCGCGAAGCCCTTGCGCGACCGGTACTCGGTGGATTCACTCGCCCGTGACTTCGAGGCTGACCCGCTGGCCGCAGCCCGGCTCGCCGAACTCAAGCACAAGGCGAATGGACCCCTTCTCGAGGGGAAGGATTCAGCATCGCTGGCGTGGGCCGCGGGCAGATCTCTTCGGCTGGTGAAGGAAGCTGAAGGCTGGAGAATCGCTGCGCTGGAGTGAGTGAGACCTGGCTGGCCCTCACCCCGACCCTCTCCCCCGCGGGGAGAGGGAGACAGGAATCTAGGTGAGGAACTCGCCCAGCCGCCCGCCGAGGCCCAGGTGCATCGCGGCGGCCTCGAGCATCTTCTT
>JAYVNA010000811.1:0-2951 GCA_043758715.1 Archangium sp. | reverse complement strand
GGTGAGCGAAGCCGCGCAGGCGCTGATCACCGATCACCCGCCGCTGTCCCCCAAAGCCCGCATCGAGATCTACGCCGAGATGTACTGGCTGCGAATGCGCGACACCCTGCGCGTCTCCTTTCCTGCGGTGCATTCCGCGCTCGGCGACCACGACTTCGACGCGCTCGTCGCTGACTTCCTCCGCCAGCACCCCTCGACGCATCACTCGCTCGATCGCCTCGGCGTTCCTTTTGCCGCCTTCCTGCGCACCGGGCACCCCGAGCAGGCCGACGTCGCCGCGCTCGAGTGGGCGCGCGCCGAGAGCTTCATCGCCCTCGACGGCCCGGTGGTGCCCTTCTCCGAGTTGCAGTCGATTCCGGCCGAGTCCTGGGGCGAGCTGTCCTTGAAGGCCCACCCGTCCGTTCGCGTGCTCGAGCTCGAGCGAGATCCTCAGCCGGTACTCCGCGCGCAGCGCGACGCTGCTCCGATTCCACCGGCGCTCGAGACGCCGACCTCGATGGTGGTCTGGCGCACCGGCTCTGTGGTCTTCCACGCGCCGATCTCGACCCGTGAGGCGACGGCGGTGCAGGCGTTGATCGAAGGCGCCTCACTGCCCGAGTTGCTGGCTCCTTTCGAAGACCTCGACGACGGCGGCGTCTCGGCGTTCGAAGCACTCCAGAGCTGGTTCTCTGAGGGCATGGTCTCCGCGCTTTCTCGGGTAGGGTCCGGGCCGTCCCGTGACGAGCGAGCCGACTGACGAGGTCTTGATGGAGCGCTTCCTCGAGGGAGATGCCCGGGCCTTCGACGCGCTCTTCAGCCGGCACGTGAGCAATCTGCGCGGCTACCTGCAGCGCATGTGTGGCTCTTCGGCGGTGGCCGACGATCTCACCCAGACCACCTTCGTCTCGATGGTGCGCGGGCGCGGCCGCTTTCAGCGCGGCGCGAAGGTGAAGCCGTGGCTCTATGCGATCGCCACCAACGCGGCGCGGGACTGGCGGCGGCGCACGAAGTTCGAATCGGTGTCAGACGACGGCACGCTGCCTGAAGGTGAAGCCGAACCCGGGCCCGAGCGCGATCCCGGTCTGGAGAAGGCCGTGAAGCAGGCGTTGGCGCAGCTGCCGGAAGCCCAGCGGGAGGCGATCATGCTCAACCGCTACGAGGGCCTCTCGTTCGCGGAGATCGCAGCGACCGCGGGCGTGACGGAATCGGCGGTGAAGGTGCGCGCGCATCGCGGGTATGAGCGGCTGCGCGAGCTGCTGAAGGGAGTGTGGCCATGAGCACGTCAGAAGATCGGCTCGACCTGGCGGTGAAGGCCGCCGGTGGCTCGCCCCTCTCGAAGGCCGCCTTGCAACGGCTCTCGAAGGCCGCGCACGACGAGCTCGCGGCTCACCCCAGGGCCCGCCCCTGGTGGATGGATGGGCTCACCGTGCTCGCGCTCAACCTGGTGATGGGCGTGGGCGCGTCGGCGGCGATGACCTGGTCTGACCCGCAGCACGCGTCGATCACGATGCGCTCGGTGATCGTGATCGGGTGGTTGGTGGTGATGGCGGTCGGCTCCGTGCTCTGGCTCAAGCCGGGAGGGCGCATGGGCCGGTGGTTGGTGGCCGGCGGCTTCGTGGTGACATCGTTGTTGGCGATCGGCGGTGCCTCGGGGTTCGATCCCGGGGGGCCGTTCTTCAGGGGCATGGGCTGCGCCTTCACCGAATGCGCGCTCGCGACGATTCCGGTCGCGGTGGTGCTCGCGTTGTCGACCCGCTTCGCGGCGAGCGCCTCGCACCTCTTCGTGGGCGGGCTGGCGGCGGGCTCTGCCGGCGCACTCGCGCTGCATCTGCACTGCTCGAACGGTACCGTGGCGCACGTGGTGATGTTTCACCTGCTGCCCGCGGTGGTGCTCGGTGGCCTTGCCGCGCTGCTGCACCGATTCTTGCGCCCCCGGGCCTTCACTCCCTGATTCAGTCGAGCGGCGCCACACGCGAACGCCAGGGCATCGCTTCCTCGAGCTGACGGGAAACCGCGATCACCACGTCATCGGCGAACTTTCTGCCGGCGACCTGCAGGCCCATCGGGAGCCCCTCCGCGTTGAGCCCCAGCGGCACGTTCGCCGCCGGCTGCCCGGTGATGTTGAAGGCGGCAGTGAAGGCCCCGATGCGCGCGGCATCGGCGAAGGCGAGGTCGGGTGGGCGATCAGCGAATGCACCAATCTGTGGGGCTGCGATCGGCGTCGTCGGTGTCAGCCACACGTCGGCCTCGTCGAACACCGCGAGGAAGCGCTTCTCGAGCTCGCGCCGCCGCTGATGGGCGACGCCGGGGCCGAGCTTCTTGCCCGCCTCGACCAGCCACCGCGTGATCGGCTGCGCCCGAGACCAGCGAATCAGCGGAACGCTGGCGACGAGGTCCTGCCAGACCGGGAGGAACTCCTCGAGCGTGCAGTCGGGCAACTTCGCGCTCTCGACGTCATGCCCCAGAGCCGAGAGCACCTTGGCGGCGCGCTCGACGGCTTCGACGATTTCCGGGTCGGTGGTGCCGAGCGGCGCCTGGGTGGCGAAGCGAATCTTCAGCGGCTTGAGCTTCCCCGCGGGGGTGTGCCGGTAATGACGCTCAGGCATGGGCGCCCAGTGAGGCCGGCCCACGTCGAAGCCCGCCAGGATGTCGAGCATCGCCGCGGCGTCGTCGACGCTCCGAGCGATGGGACCGCTGGTGTAGAGAATTTCTTTGTCCTCGCGGCCGAAGGCGTTGGCCACCCGGCCGCGCGAGGGCTTGAGGCCGTAGAGATGACAGAACGACGACGGCCCACGAATCGAGCCACCACCATCGCTGCCCTGGGCGATCGGGAGCAGTCGCGCTGCTACCGCGGCGGCGGCGCCTCCACTCGAGCCGCCCGAGGTGTGACCGGTGTTCCAGGGGTTTCGGGTGGGCGCATGAATCTCGGGCTCGGTGACCGGCATCGCCCCGACCTCGGACGTCGACGTCTT
>JAYVNA010000810.1:0-25688 GCA_043758715.1 Archangium sp. | reverse complement strand
GATTGGGCAAAGGCGCTCCATCCGCGGAGAAACGGGTTCAGCGGGAGGGAGGTCTGGAAGCAGACGAACTGAAAGAGGTGAGCGTTCAAGGTCGGGCTCCTGTCAGCAGGGTGATCAGCGCATTGAGTTCGCGGGTGCTGACGGCCGCGCGCTTCGAGCCCGGAAGCCCGGTCTGAAACACCCGTTGGTGCAACGCCCCGAGAAAGGTCCAGGCAAAGACATCGGGGGAGCCCACACGCAGTCTCCCGCGCGCCCGCGCCCGCTCGACCCAGGCCTGGACCGCGTCCTGCGCCACGAGTGGGCTGGGCCGCTGCCGCCCGGCGAAGACCTTCCCGAGCCCGATGCCCGCGGCCTGCAACATTGCCCAGCGGTGGTCGAGTTCTGCGAAGTAGCTGGCCAGGGTCCGCGCGAATTCGAGCAACTGCGTCTTGATGGGCCTCGGGTCGGGCCCCCGCGCCAGGGCCTCGACGAAGGGCAGGGTCACGGGCGGCGCGAAAGCTGCGATGAGCAGCGCCTCCTTGGTGTGGAAGCGCGCAAAGAGCGCGGTGTGGCTCACCCCAAGTACCCGGGCGACCTCGTTGACCGGCGCCTGAACCCCGCGTGCGAAAAACACGCGCCGCGCGGCTTGGATTATCTGCTCATCGCTGACCTGCCTGGGGCGACCCATTTCAGCTCGCCAACCGGACGGCGTAGCCCAGCGCAATCAGGCTGAGCAGCGCGGTGACCACAAACAGGGGAGGGCGCTTCCAGTGGCCAGCGCGCAGCTGCCCAGCGTTGATGGCCAGCACCAGGGCGATGGTCACCAGGCGCGCGATGGCGCCGGCGCGCTCTGCCTGTGCCCCAGGCGCAGTGAGCCCGAGAATGAGCGCCAGCAGCCCATTGCCAACGAACTGTGAGGCCAGCAGTCGCCTCGTCTCGCGAAAAGGCGCCAGGGCGACGTCGTCGATCGGCCGCACGAGCGCCGGCTGGGGGCTCGGGATGGCCATCACCACCAGTCCGATGAGCGCGAAGGCCGCTCCGTCGATCAGGAAAATCACGGGCCGATTGTCGTTTGTTTCAGGTCAGAAAGAAACGATTTCGAAGTTCTCGGTGCGATCGGTCGAGCCGCGAGGCAAGGTCCGCTGATGGATCCAGCCCAGCTCGTCAAAGAGAACATGCCGCTCGTGATCGGCGCCGTCGCGGTGCTCGTCGTGGGCATCGGAGTGGTGGTCGGCTTCATCAACTCCCGCGGTGGACCGAAGCTGGCCGCGCGCTGGGCTCAGGGGGCGTACGGGTTGTGGTCGGGCGCGGAAGACTCCGGCACCTGGGAGGCAGCGCGTGCGAAGCAGTCGCTCCAGAGCTGGTACGGCATCGGTGATCGGCCGGCGTTGATGAAGATGATCGAGGGGCTCAAACAGGCCGCTCCCGCCAGCGCCGCGTGGGACATGGTGCGCGCGGTCGACCTGCTGCGCATCGGGTTCGCCGCCGGCTACCTCGATGCCGACGACTGCTGGGAACACGTGCGGCAGGTCGCGCTGCTGCTGCAGAAAAACTACACCTCGTGGGAAGAGCTCGGCACCGCCTTCGAGCGCGGCATGCACGCCTGGCAGGATTCGCGGAATCAGACCGATCCCGCAGAGCGGGGGCGGGTGCAGAAGCACCTTCCGCTGCTTCGCTCAGCGCTGTGGCCGAAGGTGAAGTTCAGCGCGACCTGGGACTGAGTCGATTTTCTGAATCCTCCGCCGGGTGGGGACCCTCTGGTCGACACAACCCAACCCGGAGCAGCTCAATGACCCACAATCTCGGAACAGCCGACCGCATCGCCCGCGTGGCAGGTGCGATCGTTCTCTTCGTCGTCAGCCTCGTCTCGCCGGTACCCCTCATTGCGCAGGTCGCCCTCGGTCTCACCGGGGTCTACGTTCTCGGCTCGGCGTTGGCCGGCACCTGCCTGGGCTACAAGCTGATGGGCATGTCGACCTGCCCGGTTCCCAAGCGATGACGCTGGTCGAGCGATCGATCGCCGGAGAGCCGGAGGCGATCAGCGAGCTGGTCCGCCGCTACCACGACCGGGTGTACCGCTTCGGTCGCAGCGTCTGCCGTGACGGCTTCGACGCGGATGATGCGGTTCAGATGGCGTTCATCACGCTCGCGCGGCGGCCTGACGTGCAGCAGTCGAAGGGCGTGCTGCCGTGGTTGATGACGGTGGTGCGCAATGCGTGCGTGGCGATGCTTCGGCCGTTCGCGAAGCGCGTGCCGTTGAGCGAACGGCAGGGCGTCGCCGACGAGGGGCTCAATGCCGACGCGGCGCTCGAGCGGTTCGAGTTGGTGAGCCAGGTGCACGCGGCGATCGCAGCGCTCGATGCCGATTCGCGAGCGGTGATCCTGCTCAGAGACATCGAAGGGCTCTCCGGCGAAGAGACCGCGCGTCGGCTCAACCTTCACCCAGCGGCGATGAAGACCCGGCTCCATCGGGCGCGCCTCGAGGTTCGGGAGCGGATCGCGCGTCGCTGACTGCCCGGCGCTCGAGCACCCGCCGCGCCACTTCGCTGAGCACCGCGTTGCAGGGTTCGCAGCCGCCACCACAGCAACGCGGCCAGCGCTCTTGGGGCGCGACGACGATCGAGCGGACGCAGGAGCGGTAGTACTCAGGCAACCCGACTTCGTCGCTGGCCGCGGCCAGGGCAGCGGCGTATTTTTCTTCGGACTCGATCATGGCGCGGGCAAGTCGATCAGTAGCGCGGCCCCCTGACCCTCGAGCACCAGCGCGCCCGCGCTCACCACCGCGCCGTCACCGACCTGAAACTTCGCGGCCCGTGAGCTGAGCGCACCGTTGAGCGCCAGCACGTAACCCTGTCGGCCCGCGGCAAGCTCGAAGCGCCGCGACCCGTTCACGTCGAGCCACCACACGCGAACGTCACAGCGCAGCGGCATGCCCTGATCGCCGGCCACCAGGTGCTGCCCGGGCTCCGCGGGGAGTTGCCGGTAGAAGTACCCCGGCGCGCCGCCCGTCGACGACGGTTGAAACCACAGCTGCAACATGCGCGTCGGGCCCTCGGTGTCGTTGCCTTCGGCGTGACGCATGCCTTCGCGCGACGAGATCAGCTGCATCCCGCGGGGCTTGATCACCTGACCGTTGGCCCCATCGCCGTGGTGGCTCAGATCGCCCTCGAGCACGATGCTCAGAATCTCCATCTCTTCATGCCGGTGAAGCGGGAACCGTGAGTGCGGCGCGAAGGTGGCGTCGGCCAACACCAGCAGCGGCCCCAACGGGTGCCCTTGCCCTGCGCTGGCTCCCACGGTGGCGACGAAGTGATCGCGCAGCTGCAGCCAGGGCAGGGTGGTCGAAGGCAGCGAGGCGGCAGTGCGAACCTGCAGGGTCGACATCGGTGCTCCGGGGCGGGTGGTGCACGAGAGCGCGGCGAGCGCTCCTGAGAGGAAAGTGCGGCGGGCGAGCATCATGGGCTGAGGCGGCGAGCAGATACGCCACTTCGCCCCGCTCGCGTAAGTCACTTGGCGAACGTCAGGAGTACCGCCGGCTAACACCCATCCCCTCATGCAACGCTTCGGGTACGTTCCTCTCATGCACGGCGCTGCCCTCGGTGATCTCACGATCGACGTCGAAGAGCCCTCCGCGGATCGCATCGTTCTTCACTGGAAAGGCGCCAGCAACACGCGCGATCCCGGCACCGAACTCAAGACCTTCTTCGAGACCGTCTTCGCCGAAGCCGTCGCGCGGAAGGCGATGATCGAACAGCACTTCGAAGCGCTCACGTTCTTCAACTCGTCGACCATGTCGTTCCTGTGGAGGCTGGTCGCCGAAGCCGGGCAGCTCGGGGTCACCATGTCGCTGCACTACGACGCGAACCTGCGGTGGCAGGCCCACAACTTCGAGGGCATCGCGGCGCTTTCCGGCAGCCTTCCGTTGCTTCGCGTCGAGCGCAGCGCCGCTTCGCAGGCCTGATCGTTCGGGTGATGTGGCGCTCTCGCGAGCCGATGATGCTCTTGGCGCTTGGAACACTCCCGGACATCGACGTTGACCCGCCCGGACCCGTCCTCTAAAGCCGCTTCCTTCGTTTTCGAGCCGAAAACGCGCGAATTCACACCAGAGGATGGCCCCATGAAGGTTCAGGTCGAAGACGTCTCCAGCATTGAAAAGCGCCTCTCCATCGAGGTTGATCCCGCCCTCGTCGAGAAGGAGCTCACCGCCGCCTACACGAACCTCTCCCGCCAGGTGAAGGTGCCGGGCTTCCGGCCGGGCAAGATTCCGCGCCGCATCCTCGAGCAGAAGTTCAAGAGCGAGGTCGAGGCCGACGTGGTCAAGCGCGTGCAGTTGCTGGGCTTCATCGACGCCCTCAAGGAGACCAACGTCGCGGCCGTCGGCGATCCCTCGTTCTCCGGGGGCAAGATCGAAGCGCAGAAGCCCTTCAGCTACTCGGCGCGCGTCGAGGTCAAGCCGATCGTCACCGCGAAAGACTACAAGGGCCTCGAGCTGCCGAAGATCGATTCCTCGGTCACCGATGAGCGCGTCAACGAGCAGCTCGATCGCATGCTCGCCCAGCGCACCGAAGTGGTGGCCGTCGAAGGCCGCGACGTCGTGCAGAAGGGTGACCTCGTCATCATCGACTTCGACGCCACCAAGGGCGGCGCGCAGTTCCCCGGCAATACCGGCCGCGACGTGACCGTTGAAGTGGCCCCCGGCGAGCTGATCGAAGGCAACCTCCCGCAGCTGGAAGGCGCGAAGAAGGGCGCCACCCTCGAGCTCGACTACACCTTCCCCGCCGATTACCGGGTCGAGGAGATCAAGGGCCAGGTCGCGCACTTCGTGGTCACCGTGAAGGACCTGAAGGCCAAGAAGGTGCCCGCGCTCGACGCCGCCTTCGCCAAGGAAATGGGCGAGGAGAGCCCCGAGGCCCTCAAGGCGCGCATTCGCCGCGATCTCGAGAAGGCCGCCAAGAACCGCAGCGAAGTCGACGAGCGTGACGCGCTCTTCAAGGCGCTGATCGAGAAGAACCCCATCGAAGTGCCGACCGCGATGGTGAACCGCGGCGTCGACTTCATGCTCGAGAACGCGCTCGGCGGCCTGATGCGCTCGGGCATGGACCCGAACATGCTCCAACTCGACTGGGGCAAGTTGCGTGAAGAGCTGCGCCCCAAGGCGACCCTCGAAGTGCGTGGTCAGCTGCTGCTCGAGGCGGTCGCCAAGGAAGAGAAGCTCGAGGTCAGCGACGCCGAAGTCGACGCGCGCCTGGAGAAGCTGGCGACCGACTCGAACGTCGCCCTCGACGTGGCGAAGAAGCAGTACCAGGGCGCCGACGCCCGCGACGCGCTCAAGAACCGTACGAAAGAGGAAAAGGTCATCGCCTTCCTCAAGCAGCACGCGAAGTCCTAACCAAACACCGGAGAACGCAATGCCCTATTGGCCGCCTTCAGTCGTCGAGACCACCCATCGCGGAGAGCGCGTGTGGGATCTGTACGCCCGCCTTTTGCGCGACCGCATCATCATGCTCGGGACCGAGATCGATGATGACGTGGCCAACGGGGTGACGGCGCAGCTCCTGTTCCTCGAGTCGGAGGACCCGGACAAGGACATCACCATTTACATCAACTCGCCCGGTGGCTCGGTCACCGCCGGTCTCGCCATCTACGACACCATGCAATACGTGCGCTGCAACGTGGCCACGGTGTGCACGGGTCAGGCGGCGTCGATGGGCGCGGTGCTGCTGGCCGCCGGGATGAAGGGCAAGCGCTCGGCGCTGCCCAACTCGCGCATCATGATCCACCAGCCGCTGGGCGGGGCTCGGGGCCAGGCGCGGGACATGAAGATCCAGGTGGCCGAGATGGCCCGCCTGGAGAAGGTGCTCTATGAGATCCTCTCCAAGGCGACGGGGCACTCGGTCGAGCGCATCGAGAAGGACTGCGACCGCGACAATTTCATGAGCGCGGCGGAAGCCAAGCAGTACGGCCTCATCGACGAGGTCACCCTTCGCAACAAGACCGAGCCGAAGAAGTGAAGCGGGAGGTTCACGCTTCATGGTGAACCAGTCATGCAACGTGGCTGCGCGCTCCGCTTTGGCGGGGCGACGCAGTCGGGGTTAACGTCAGGATCGAATGGCCACGAAGAACGTCGGGCGCGAAGGAAATCAGACCCTGTGCTGCTCCTTTTGCGGGAAATCGCAGAAAGAGGTCAAGAAGCTCATCGCGGGGCCGACCGTCTACATCTGCGACGAGTGCATCGGGCTGTGCAACGACATCATCGCGGAGGAGATCGATCGCGAGGAGTCGAAGGACACGCGCCTGCGCATTCCCAGACCCTCGGAGATCAAGGCGATCCTCGACGAGTACGTGATCGGGCAGGACCGCGCGAAGAAGGTGCTCAGCGTCGCGGTGCACAATCACTACAAGCGCATCGAGTCGAAGGTGGCGCTCGATGAC
Organism: Archangium sp.; assembly: GCA_043758715.1. Lineage (GTDB taxonomy): Bacteria > Myxococcota > Myxococcia > Myxococcales > Myxococcaceae > Archangium_A. Next base: position 19,277 of record JAYVNA010000810.1, on the reverse strand, counting down.
GTCGAGCTGCAGAAGTCGAACATCCTGGTGCTCGGGCCCACGGGCTCCGGCAAGACGCTGCTGGCGCAGACCCTCGCGCGCATTCTGAACGTGCCCTTCACCATCGCCGATGCCACCTGCCTCACCGAGGCCGGCTACGTGGGCGAAGACGTCGAAAACATCATCGTCAACCTGCTGCAGGCGGCCGATGGCGACATCGAGCGGGCGCAGCGCGGCATCGTGTACGTCGACGAGATCGACAAGATCGCTCGCAAGTCTGAGAACCCGAGCATCACCCGTGACGTCAGCGGCGAAGGCGTGCAGCAGGCCTTGTTGAAGATCATCGAAGGCACTGTCGCGAACGTTCCGCCGAAGGGTGGCCGCAAGCACCCGCAGCAGGAGTTCCTGCAGATCGACACCACCAACATTCTCTTCATCTGCGGCGGCGCGTTCGGCGGCCTCGACAAGGTGATCGAGCGTCGGCTCGGTGGGAAGTCGCTCGGCTTCGGCGCGGAGTTGAAGCAGAAGTCGGATCGGTCGCTGTCGGAGCTGCTCTCGAAGGTCGAGCCGGAAGACCTGCTCAAGTTCGGCATGATCCCCGAGTTCATCGGGCGTCTGCCGGTGGTGACTGCGCTCGAGGAACTCGATGAGCCGGCGCTGATCGACATTTTGATCAAGCCGCGCAACGCGCTGACCAAGCAGTACAAGAAGCTGCTCGACCTCGACGGGGTGTCGCTGAAGTTCACCGATGGCGCGCTCAAGGCCATCTCGCAGGAAGCGATTCGCCGGAAGACGGGCGCGCGCGGGCTGCGGGCCATTCTCGAGTCGGTGATGCTCGAGCTGATGTACGAGATTCCGTCAAAGAAGACCGCCCGCGAGGTGGTCATCAATGAAGACGCCGTGCTGCGGAAGAAGCAGCCGGTGATCCTGCACACGGAAGAGAAGCCGAAGCCCGCGGAGTCGGCGGCGTGAAGCCGCTGGTCGAGGATCCGCCGCTGGTGGCGATCGCCCGATGAAGGAGATCCTCGACAGGCGACGCGCGCGCAAGCCTCTCCGGAGCGCCTTCGGGCGTTGCAGAAGCCAAAGCGAAGCCGGAGATGAACCCAGGCGATGTCACCGAACCGCGTGCTTCAGCATGAGGTTCTGAACCAAAGGCAGCACGGGGCCATCCGTCGCCGAACAGCCACAGCCGTGAGGAACCCGGTCGTGAAAGGGCTTTCCCGGTTGCACGCTTCGGACGGGCCTCTCACCTCGTCCGTTCTGTGACGAAGTGAGCGAAGCGATGAATCCAGTCACCCTGTTCTCCCCAAACCGGAACCGGCTCCGGTTTGAGGAAGACTGAGTCGTCGCTGGGCTCACTGAGCGAAGGAAAGCGACGTGCCGAGAGGCCTGCTCGTTTCGTGCGACCGGGAAAGTTCGACACCACCGCGTCCCCTTGAGGCATGCCCTCTCCCCAACCCTCTCCCCCGCGGGGAGAGGGAGTTCGCGTTATGTCTGCGCGCCCATGCGCCGACTCCTGATTCCGCTCGTCGCCTTTGCTTCCTGCGCCACTCCCCAGACGGTCGTTCCGAAGAGCGAGCCCGTCGTCAAAGGTCCCGTCGTCGAGGCACTGAAAAAACCCATGCTCCCTCCCACCAGAAGCGAAGCGATCCCCGGTGACCCGTACCGCTGGCTCGAAGACGAGAAGTCACCCGAGGTGCAGGCGTGGATGAAGCTGCAAGACGACTTCGCCCGCGCGCGCATCGCCGAGCTGCCCGCACGTGAGCAACTGCTCAAGCGCTACCGCGAGCTCTATTACCTCGACTCGATGGGCGCTCCGGTGAAGCGCGGCGGCCGCTACTTCTACGTGCGTACCCACAAGGAAAAGGAGAAGGCGGTTGTTTATTGGAAGCAGGGCGCCACGGGTGAAGAGAAGGTGCTGCTCGACCCCAACACCTGGTCCACCGACAACACCATCAGCCTCGGCGTCTGGGTCCCCAGCTGGGACGGCAAGAAGGTCGTCTTCGCGCAGAAGCCCAACGCCGCTGACGAAGCGACGCTCTACGTGCTCGACGTCGACACCGGGAAACGTAGCGAACTCGACGTCATCACCGGCGCCAAGTACGCGAGCCCCGCCTGGCTGCCCGATTCGAAGTCGTTCATGTACGAGTGGCTGCCGGTCGACGCCGCGATCCCTGTCTCCGAGCGGCCGGGCCACTGCGAGGTGAAGATTCACACCCTCGGCCTTGACCCCGTGAAAGACGAGCTGATCCACGAGCGCACGGGCGACCCGAAGACCTTCATCGGTGGCGGTGTGTCGCGCGACGGCAAGTTCCAGTTCATCAGCATCATGCGCGGCTGGAACGAGAACGACGTCTTCTTCAAGCGCGTCGGCAAGGACAAGACCTGGCAGCTGCTGGTCGCCGGGAAAGACGCGAAGTACTCCGTCGATTCGTGGAAGGGCCAGCTCTACGTGTTCACCGATGAAGGCGCTCCGAACAAGCGCGTCTTCAAGGTCGACCCCAACCATTTCGAGCGCAAGGCGTGGAAGGAGCTCATCTCCGAGGATAGAGATTCAGCCCGCGAGTCGCTGGTGATCGTCGGCGGCCACTTCGCCATCGCCTCCCTCAAGAAGGCCGTCTCGGTGGTCGAGCTCTTCACCCTCGAGGGCAAGAAGGTGCGCGAGGTCGAGCTGCCCGGCCTGGGCACCGCCTCGAACCTGGTCGGTGATGAAGACGATGACGAAGCCTTCTTCGGCTTCAGCTCACTGACCATGCCCCCGCAGGTCTTCCGTACCTCCGTGAAGAGTGGAAAATCGGAGGTCTACAGCCAGGTGCACGTGCCGGTGGACCCCTCGAACTTCGAGGTGCGCCAGGTCTTCTACCCCTCGAAAGACGGCACGCTGATTTCGATGTTCGTGGTCGCGAAGAAGGACGTGGTGCTCAACGGCAACAACCCCGTGCTCCTCTACGGCTACGGCGGCTTCGACGTCAGCCTGCGCAGCTCGTTCACCTCGTTCATCTACCCGTGGCTCGAGGCGGGCGGGGTGTACGCGATGCCCAACCTCCGCGGCGGCGGCGAGTACGGCAAGGCGTGGCACGACGCGGGGAAGGGCGCCCGAAAGCAGAACGTCTTCGACGACTTCCACGCGGCCGCCGAGTACCTCATCAGGGAGAAGTGGACGAACCCCAAGCGCCTCGCGATTCGTGGAGGGAGCAACGGCGGGCTCCTCGTCGGCGTCGCCATGACGCAGCGCCCCGAGCTCTTCCGCGCGGTGGTGTGCGCGGTGCCACTGCTCGACATGGTGCGCTACCACCTCTACGGGTCGGGCAAGACGTGGGTGCCCGAGTACGGCGACCCCGAGGTGCCGGCCGAGCTCGAGATGTTGACCGCCTACTCGCCTTGCGCCCACGTGGCGCCGGGCACGAACTACCCCTCGTTGCTCATGATGAGCGCGGACCACGACGATCGCGTCGACCCCTTCCATGCGCGCAAGTTCACCGCGCAGGTGCAGGCCGCCTCACCCTCGACCGTCAGCTGGCTGCGCATCGAGGCCAACGCAGGCCACGGGGGCTCAGATCAAGTGGCGAAGGCCATTGAGTCCTCCGCCGACCAGGTCGCTTTCCTGATGAGTCAGCTGGGACTCGAAAACCCCCGCCAAACCGTTCCGTAAAGGTGACGGGTTGGGGCCTCAGCGCTACAACCCCGCACAGCCATGTTCTTCAGCCGCGACGACAAGAAGGAGGCAGCGATGCTGCCCATGCTGCCTCTCCGGGACATCGTTCTGTTCCCTCACGAAGTGCGTCCCCTGTACGTCGGCCGGGAGAAGTCGATCGCTGCGCTCAAAGACGCGATGGCGCGCAAGGGCCCCGACGGCAAAGCCTGGCTGCTGCTGGCCGCGCAGAAAAAGGCGAAGACCAACGATCCCGCGCCCGACGAGCTCTTCTCTTACGCAACCCTGGGCCAGGTGGTGCAACTGCTGCCGCTGCCCGATGGGACGGTGAAGGTGCTGGTGGAGGGCGTGGCGCGGGCGAAGATCAGCAAGTTCGCTCCCCACGATCCGTTCTTCCTGTGCGAGTTCGAGCGGGTCACCGAAGAGCAACCCAAAGGTGTGGAGCTCGAAGCGCTGGTGCGCGCAGTGCAAGCGACCTTCAAAGCGTATGTCGAGCTCAACAAGCGCATTGCTCCCGAGCTGCAGCAGCAGGTGGGCACCATCGAAGACGCCTCCCGTCTCTCGGACACCATCGCCATTCACCTGCCGTTCAAGTCGGTGGCCGACAAGCAGACGATGCTCGAGACGGAGTCGCCCGTGAAGCGGCTCGAAAAGCTCTACGAGCTGATGCAGGGCGAGATCGAGATTCTCAAGGCCGAGAAGCGCATCAAGTCGCGCGTGAAGAAGCAGATGGAGCGCACGCAGCGCGAGTACTTCCTCAACGAGCAGATGCAGGCCATTCAGCGCGAGCTGGGTGACAAGGACGAGGGCAAGAGCGAGCTGCAGGAGCTCGATGACAAGCTCAAGTCGCGCAAGATGCCGAAGGACGCGCAGACCAAGATCAAGAAGGAGATCAAGAAGCTCAAGATGATGGGCCCGATGTCCGCGGAGGCCACGGTCGTTCGCAATTACATCGACTGGGTGCTCTCGCTCCCCTGGGGCGACGAGACCAAGGACAAGCTCGACATCAACGAGGCTGAGGCGGTGCTCAACGCCGATCACTACGGCCTCAAGAAGGTCAAGGAGCGCATCCTCGAGTACCTGGCGGTGCAGCAGCTGGTCGGGAAGATGAAGGGCCCGATCCTGTGCTTCGTGGGGCCTCCTGGCGTGGGCAAGACCTCGCTGGGCCGCAGCATCGCCCGCTCGCTGGGCCGCAAGTTCGTGCGCATCGCGCTGGGTGGCGTGCGTGACGAGGCCGAGATTCGCGGTCACCGCCGCACGTACATCGGCGCGATGCCCGGGAAGATCGTGCAGTCGCTCAAGAAGGCCGAGTCGAGCAACCCGGTCATTCTGCTCGACGAGATCGACAAGCTCTCGAGCGACTTCCGCGGCGATCCGTCGTCGGCGTTGCTCGAGGTGCTCGACCCCGAACAGAACCACACCTTCAACGATCACTACCTCGATCTCGATTACGACCTGTCGAAGGTGATGTTCATCTGCACCGCCAACTCGCTCCACGGAATCCCGCAGCCGCTGCAGGACCGCATGGAGGTGATCAGGCTCGCCGGGTACACCGAGGAAGAGAAGCTGGCGATCGCCAAGCGCTACCTGGTGCCCAAGCAGAAGGAAGCGAACGGCCTGGGCGACGTGGAGGTGAAGCTGACCGACACCTCCATTCGCACCGTGATCCGCCGCTACACCCGGGAGGCCGGGGTGCGAAACCTCGAGCGTGAGCTGGCCGGCGTGTTCCGCAAGCTGGCGCGCGAGGCGCTCAAGAACGGCAAGCAGCCCTTCGCGGTCGATCAGAAGCGGGTGATGAAGCTTTTGGGCATGCCGAAGATCCCCAAGGACAAGAACGAGAAGGAGAACCAGGTCGGCATGGTGAACGGCCTGGCCTGGACCGAGTTCGGCGGCGAGGTGCTGGTCACCGAAGCGACCACCATGCCGGGCAAGGGCAAGCTGATTGTGACGGGCGTGCTGCGCGAGGTAATGAAGGAATCGGCGCAGGCCGCCGTGAGCTACGTGCGCAGCAAGGCGCGGCGGTTCGGCATCGAAGACAAGTTCTTCGAGCAGAACGATCTGCACATCCACTTCCCCGGCTCGTTCCCCAAGGACGGCCCCAGCGCGGGCGTCACCATGGTGACGGCGCTGGTCTCGGCGATCACCCGCATTCCGGTGCGCCGCGACGTGGCCATGACGGGCGAGATCACGCTGCGTGGGCGGGTGACCCCCATCGGTGGCCTCAAGGAGAAGTGCCTGGCGGCGCACCGCCTGGGGATCAGGACCATCATCGTGCCGCGTGAGAACCGGAAGGACCTGCGCGAGGTGCCGCAGAAGGTTCGCAAGGCGATGACCATCGTGCTGGTCGACTACGTCGACGAGGTGTTGCGCGAGGCGCTGGTGCTGGAGAAGCCGGCTGAGTTCGCCCGGCTGCCGACCGAGGGTGGCGCCGCTCCGGCTGCGATGTGAATCGCAACAGCACGATCATCTTCGCCCTCGTCGGGATCTCGATTTTTCTGTCCTGGTTCATGACCGGGCGAGGAGAGCTGGGGCCTGCCGGGGGTTCGCAGTGCCTGGGCCATCGCGACTGCCGCCCCACCGAGCGGTGCGTGGTGGTGCCCCGCGGTGATGGCTTCGCCACCTTCGGACAATGCGGCGAGGCTTGCAGTGATGACACCGCATGCCTCAACGGGTGGCGGTGCTTCAGTTGGGTCGACGAGAAGGGAATCCTTTCGCCCGAGCGCGGCCAGGTGGCCGAGCTTCCCCGGGTGAAGGCTTGTGCGCACCACGCGGTGCTGGAAAGAAAAGAGTGAGCTCCATGCGCTATGCGCTGATCGCCGGGCTGATCGTTTCGGGTTGCGCCACCGTGCAGGCCTCGCAGAAGGACGACGGGCCCTCGCCCGTGGTGGCGAAGTACGGCAACCGTGTCATTCGTCTGGCGGAGGTCGACGCCAAGGTGGCCGATGAACTCTCCAAGCTGCAGGAGCAGGAGTTCGAGCTCCGCTCCGAGGCTGCCGAGCGCATCGCCATCGAGGCGTTGGTGCAGCAAAAGGCGAAGGCCGCCGGGCAGAGCGAAGAAGAGTGGCTCGCCCACAACGTGGAGATCGGGCTCACCGAGCCTGACGAGGCTGAGATGCGCGCCCTCTTCGAAAAGGCCAAAGGCCGGCTGCCGCCCGAGGTCACCTACGAAGACGTGAAGCCTGAGATTCGCAAGGCGGTCCAGCGTGAGGCGCGGGGCAAGAAGGCGCGCGAGGTGTTTGCGAAGTTGAAGAAGGAAGCGGGCTTTGAATTGATGCTCGAGGGCCCCGCCAAGCAGCGCAAGACGGTCGAAGCCGCCGGCCCCAGCCTGGGCAACGCGAAGGCCAGGGTGGTGATCGTCGAGTTCGCCGACTTCGAATGCCACTTCTGCGCGAAGGCGCACGAGACGGTGCAGGCGGTGCTCAAGGAGTACGGAGACAAGGTGCGCCTGGTGTTCAGGCACTACCCGCTGTCGTTCCACCCCAAGGCGCCCAAGGCCGCCGAGGCCACTGCCTGCGCCGCCGAGCAGGGCAAGTTCTGGGAGCTGCACGACGCGCTCTTCGACTCGCAGGAACTCGATGTCGATTCGCTCAAAATGCAGGCGAAGCGCGCGGGGGTCGACGAGGTGAAGTTCGCCAGCTGTCTTGATTCGGGGCGCACCGCGGGGCTGGTGCAAAAGGACATGGCGGCCGGTCAGCAGGCGGGCGTGACCGGCACTCCGGCGTTCTTCATCAACGGGTTGATGTTGTCGGGCGCTCAGCCTGAAGAGGCGTTTCGCAAGGTGATCGACGCCGAGCTCGCGCGCCTCGGCGCAGACTGAGTCTTCAGTCGCAGGCCAGCAGCACCTTGCCGATGTTCTTGCGCGCCTGCACATGCGCGTGCGCCTCACCGGCCTGGTCGAGCGGGAACACCTTGTCGACGTGCGCGGTCAGCTTCCCCGCGGCGTTGAGCTCGAGCACCTTGTCGAGGTGATGCGCCATCAGCTCGGTCTCGCCCCACAGGTGGCCCATGTTGGTGCCTGAGACCCCGCGGTTCTTGTCCATCAGCTCCATCGGGCTGAACTTCTTGAGCTTGAGGAACTGGCCTACCACCGTGAACAGATTGCGCTTCTGGCCATCGACCATGTTCGCCCAGCCGAAGCAGTGCAGATGGCCGCCGGGCTTGAGCAGGTTGAAGCCCTTCTCCCAATCAGGCCCGCCCAACGCGTCGTACACGCGATCGACGCCGCGGCCCTTCGTGATCTCCATCACCTCTTTCGCGTAGTCCTTCGAGCGGTAGTCGATGCAGTGATGCACGCCCTGGGCTTTGAGGAACTCGTGCTTCGCCGCCGACGAAGTGCCGATGACGGTGATGTTGGGAATGGTCTTGAAGAGCTGAATGGCGAGCAGCCCCACGCCGCCCGCTGCCATGTGGAGGAGCACGGTCATGCCCGGCTGCAGCGGCGCTACCCAGAAGAGCATGTGGTAGGCGGTGAGCGCGTTGACGGGCAGGGCGGCCGCTTCATCGAAGCTCAGCTCGTCGCGAATCTTCCTCACCTGCGTCGAGGGAATGGCGACCAGCTCGGCCTGGCCTCCGAAGCGGCACATCGAGACCACGCGATCGCCCCTGGAAAACCCGGTCACGCCCGAGCCGAGCGCTTCGATCACGCCGCTGACCTCGTAGCCCATCACCATCGGGAACTTCGGCGCGTCGGGATACAAGCCGACGCGTGCGGAGATGTCGGCAAAGTTGAGGCCTGCCCGTTTGACGCGAACCAGCACCTGTCCGGGCTGAGGCATCGGGTCGGGCCGTTGCTCCACCTGGAGGACGTCAATCCCACCTGCCTTGATGTTCACGAGTGCACGCATCGCGGCTCCATACCCGGCGTTGCTCGTTTATGCTCGCGCGCGGATGAAGTCGCTCGCGCCCGGGTTCCTGATCGCCACACCACGTCTGCTCGACTCGAACTTCGAGAGGGCGGTCGTGCTCATGCTCGAGCACACCGAACAAGGTTCGATGGGGCTGGTGATCAACCGCACGGCGCCGCTCACATTCCGCGATCTGGCGCGCAGCCAGGAAATCACGGTCGCCACCTCGCGCCGCGACGCGACCCTCTTTCACGGGGGCCCGGTCGAGCCCTATCGAGGGTTCGTGCTGCACGACTCGCTGCGTATCGAAGAGCGCAACGAGGTCTTCCCCGGGGTCTTTCTTTCGGTCACCAGCGACGCGCTCTCGCCCTTGCTGCTCGACGAGTCGGCCAACGTTCGTTTCTGCCTGGGCTACGCGGGGTGGGGGCCGGGGCAGCTCGAGCTCGAGCTCCAGCAGGGCAGCTGGCTGTTCACCGAAGCCAACCCCAAAGTGGTCTTGCGAGATGATCCCGGGCAGATCTGGGAACACACGATTAAGAGCATGGGCATCGACCCCGGGTGGCTGGTGCCCTCGGGGGGAATGAACTGAGAGAGCCATGCTGACGACGGACTGGATCAAAGAGAAGGTGTTGACCGCGCTGCCCGGGGCGCAGGTCGAGGTGATCGACACCACGGGCACGAACGATCATTTCGAAGCGAGAGTGGTGAGCGCGCAGTTCGCAGGCCTTCCGATGGTGCGGGCGCACCAGTTGGTGTACGCGCCCCTCAAGGATGTGCTGGCGACCGGTGAGCTGCACGCCCTCGCACTCAAAACGTACACGCCCGAGCAATGGGCGAAGGTGAAGCCATGACGATCAGTGACACGCTGAAGGCGCGGTTCGACGACGAGATCAAGGCCCACCCGGTGGTGCTCTACATGAAGGGCAACCCGCTTTTCCCCCGCTGCGGTTTCTCCGCGCGCGCGTTGGAGCTGCTCAAGCCCCTGGGCCCGGTGCACACCGTCGACGTGCTGGCCGACAACGACGTGCGCGAAGGCATCAAGGCGTACTCGAACTGGCCGACGATTCCGCAGATCTACATTCGCGGGCAGTTCGTCGGTGGCAGCGACATCCTCAACGAGCTGGCGCAGCGCGGTGAATTGGCCGCGCTCGTCAAAGGCGCCTGAGCCGGGCGACCTGAAGTAAGAGGCGGGGCATGAGCGCTGACGCAGCGATCACTCCGGCTCCGACCGAACCGCCCGCGGGGATCACGGGCAAGTTCAAGGCCTTCAAAGAGCGGCACCACATCGCCTTCGAGGTGAGCTTCTTCTTTGCGGGCTTCCTCTTCGACGTGGTGCTGCTGCATCGCATCGACAGCACGCCGCTGCTCATTCACCAGGGCCTGTACCTGGTGCTCAGCTCAGCGCTGATCTTCTGGGATCACCGGCTCTCGGTCGCCGGCAAGGAGCCCGAGGGCTTCGTGGGCAAGCTCGCGAGCTATCGGCTCTGGGTGATGCACTTCTTCCTCGGCACGCTCTTGAACGCCTTCATGGTGTTCTATTTCCGCGCGTCGTCGGGCGTGCTCGCCTTCCTCTTCCTGGTCGGCCTCTCGGTGATCATCGTCGCCAACGAGCTGCCGCGGTTCCGCGCCCAGGGCCCGATCGTGCGGGTGATGTTGCTGTCGTTCTCGATGACCAGCTACCTCGCGTACCTGCTCCCCGTGCTCTGGGGGCAGCTGCTCAGCTGGCAGTACGTGCTCTCGGTGGTGCTGGGCAGCGCGGGCACCTATGGCTTGTGGAAGCTCTTCGTGCGCTTCACCCACGATCCGAACTGGACGCTCAAGCGGGCGGTGGTGCCTGGGCTGGTGATGCAGGCGGTGTTGCTCTTGCTCTACCTGGTGGGCGCGATTCCCCCGGTGCCGCTCTCGCTCAAGCACATCGGCATCTACACCGCGGTCAACCCCGTCAAAGACGCCGAGGGGCACCGTCACTACGAGCTCACCTACCAGCCGGCCCCCGGGTGGCAGTTCTGGATGAAGCAGCACGACACCTACGTGGGCGCGGCGGGGTCGAAGGCGTACGCGTTCGTGCGCATTTTTGCGCCGACCAAGTTCCACGATCAGGTGCGCTTCGCGTGGGACTACGACGACCCTTCGAAGGGCTGGACGGCGCGAGGCAGCCCTTACGCCACCGGGCTCTCTGGCGGCGGCGAAGAAGGGTTTCGGACCTTCGCGTTCTCCACCATGCAGAAGCCCGGCAAGTACCGGGTGCGCGTGCTCACGATGGACGATCGCGAGATCGGTCGCGAGACCTTCACTTTCGAGGAAGGTGAGCCGCCCACCAGCGAAGCCGAGACGGACTGACTGATGCCGGACCTCTCAGCGGCGAAGTGACTTCATCCACTTCTCGACGGCGCTCGCCTCGGAAGGAATGTCCTTCGAGAGGTTCTGGAAGCCCTTCGCGGTGACCAGCAGGTCGTCTTCGATGCGCACGCCGATGCCGCGGTACTTCCTGGGCACGGTGAGATCGTCTTGCTGGAAGTACAGGCCCGGCTCGACCGTGAGCACCATGCCCGGCTGCAGTGGGCCGTAGCGGTAGACCTCCTGTCGGGCCTTCGCGCAGTCGTGCACGTCGAGGCCCAGCATGTGGCTCACGTTGTGGAGCGAGTAGCGCTTGTAGAACTGCTTCTCGTCCTTGAGCGCTTCGTCGGCGCTGACCTTCAAAATGCCGAGCTTCACCAGCCCCTCGGCGAGCACGCGCATGGCGCGGCGGTTGGGTTCCATGAAGTCGTTGCCGGGCTTGACCGCTTCGAAGGCCGCCTGCTGCGCGGTCCACACCAGCTCGTAAATCTCGCGCTGTTCCTTCGAGAACTTGCCGCTGATGGGCAGCGTGCGCGTGATGTCGGCCGTGTAGAGCTGAAGCCCTTCCACGCCCGCATCGAGCAGCAGCAGGTCTTGTTTGCGCAGCGCTCCGTCGTTGTTCGTCCAATGGAGGATGCACGCGTGGGCACCGGACGCGGCGATGGTGCCGTAGCCGACGTCATTCCCCTCGAGGCGCGCGCGCATGCCGAAGTGCCCCTCGACCTCGCGCTCGCTCTTCGCCTTTCCCAGGGAGCGGATGACGTCTTCGAAGCCGCGCCTGGTCGACGCGATCACCTTCTTGAGCTCGGCGATCTCTGCGGGGTCCTTGCACAGGCGCAGCTCACTGAGCACGGTGGCCAGTTCCTTGTCGCCGGGCCGCTCGTGGTTGGGGCTGCGCAGCGCGTCGACCGAAGGCGAGAGTCCGCGCAAGGTGCGCGAGAGCGGGTACTTCTCGAGGAACCTCGGCAGCTCGGGCAGCCCGTGAGCGAACTCGACCTCGAAGTGCGCGCAGCTCTGGGTGACGCCAAAGCGGGGCCCGACCCAGAGCTCGCCCTTGTTCCGGTCGGTGTAGAAGGTGTCGCTGCTGCGGCCGGGGTTCGGCTCGACGAAGAGATGCGCGTCGTGGCCATTCTTGCCGGGCACCATCACCAGCACGCAGTCAGGCTCCAGGTTGCCGGTCAGCCAGAAGAAGTCGCTGCCCGCGCGAAAACGGAAGTGCGTGTCGTTGGCACGCACCCGCTCGTGACCGGTGGGAATGATGAGCACGTCACCGGGGAAACGCTTCGAGAGGGCCTCGCGCCGCGCGCGGAAGGATTTCGCGTAGCGGTGAGCCTTCGGCAGCGCGTCGGACTGGGGCTTCCAGTCCTTCATCATGAACTCGAGCAACGCCGGCGGGTTCACGGTTTCCCGGGTCGCCTCGCCTCGGCCGACGCTTCCGCTGCGCTCCGCGTCGTCACGCGCAGCCTGCGGCTGCTGGCGGCTCGGCTCCGTGTCCTGCTTCCGGCTCGGGGGCTTGGCGTCGAAAGTCATGCCCGCCATTTACTCCTTCAGCTGCCGGCGCGCACGGCTCCGAGCACTGCCGGAACAGCGACTTCTCCCCGCAGAACCCGCGGTCCGAGAGAGACCGGCGTAAAGCCGTTCTTCGAGAAGAGTTCGATCTCGAACGGCACCCAGCCGCCGTCGGGCCCGATCGCCAACACCACGTGGGTCGAGGCGGGCACGGGCCGCAGCGGGTTCGCCGCATGCGGGTGGGGGATGAGGCGCACCGAGCCCGGCGGGGCCCAGGTCGCCAGCTCGTCTTCCACGAAGGGCTTGAGCCGCTCCCGGATCTCCAGGGTGGGGCGAAGGGTGTCGCAGGCCTGCTCGAGGCCGAGTTCCACCAGTCCATCGAGGAAGTCCTGCGCGAGCACCTTCGAGTCGAAGTAGCTCTTCTCGACCCGCGCCGCGTTCACCAGCACCACGCGATCGACGCCCAGCGAGGCCACCGCGGGGATCACGCGCTTGAGCGCCTTGGGCCGGGGCACCGCGAGCACCAGCGAAACGCCGGCGCGGGGCGGGGGCGGCTGCGTCACGTTCACCTGCAGCACCAGCGCCTCGGGGCTCTGCGAGATCACTTCAGCCGAGCCCATCAGCCCGCCGAGCACGCCGACCTTGAGACTCTGGCCCGCCTGCACGCGCAGGACTTCGCGTGCGTGTTCGAGGCGGCGTCCGGTGAGCCGCGCGACCCCGGCGGCGTCGACTTCGTGCGGGTGAAGCAGGAGCAGGTTCACCGCGCCGACCCTACTCAGCGATCAGCAGCGCGCCCATCACCGCGAGACCCAGGCCGATCATCGCGAACTGGGTGAAGAAGCCCTTCATGGTGCGATCGTGCTGCAGCTCGGGGATGAGGCTCGCCATCGCGATGTAGAGAAAGCCACCCGCGGTGAAGGGCACCAGCACCTGGGTGAGGTGCCGCCCGACGGCCGCGCCCCACACCAGCGTGAGCACCGCGCCCACCACCGCCAGGCCGCCCGAGGCGAGGTTGAGCACCAGCGCCCGCTTCACGCTCAGCCCGGAGCGGATCAGCACCCCGAAGTCGCCCAGCTCCTGCGGGAGCTCGTGGAGCAGCACCGCGACCGTGGTGCTCAGGCCCAGCCCGGCGCTGTCCTGCCAGCTCGCGGCGATCAGTGCGCCATCGATGAAGTTGTGCACGCCATCGCCGACGAGGTTGATCACGGCCAACTCCGGCTTCCCGACGCCGTTGGGGTGCGCGCGCTGATACAGCGGGCCGTGCTCGTGGCGCAGCAGCTTCTCCGCCAGAAAGAACAGCAGCACGCCGCCCAGCATCGAGGCCGAGGTGGACAGCTTGCCGGCGGACTCGAAGGCCTGCGGCATCAGGTGCAGGAACGCGTCGCCCAGCAGCGCACCGACCGCGAAGCCGATCAGCGTGGTCGAGAGCCGCCGAAGCCGGGCCTCGTCGAGCGACAAGCCGAACACCCCGACCAGCGATGTGAGGCCCACCGCCAGGACGCTGAGCAGGGTTTGAGCCCAGACCATCGCGCACCTCCTCCAACGAAGAGGCTTCAAGAACCACGCCGCGCGCTTGCGGTCCTCTCGCGGACCGGGCACAGGGCCACGCATGGAAGCGGCCGCCGTCGAGTACCGGGAGATCTGTCTGCGCTGCCGCCGGCCCCGGTCGGTGTGCTGGTGCGGCGCGATCACCCAGGTGCCGAGCCAGACGCGGGTGGTATTCATTCAGCACCCGCGCGAAGCGAAGGTGCCCATCAGCACCTGCCGCATGGCGCACCTCTCGTTGCCCAATTCCGAGCTGCACGTCGGCCTGAGCGCGGTCGGTAACCCCGCGCTCGAGGCGCTGTGCGCCAGGCCCGGGGTGGCGGTGCTTTTTCCCAGCGAGTCGGCTACCGACGTCGATGCGCTCACCGTGGCGCCGCAGACGCTGGTGGTCGTCGACGGCACGTGGTCGAACGCGAAGAAGGTGGTCGAGAAGTGCCCGCTGCTCTCGAAGCTGCCGCGCCTCAAGTTTTTCCCCGATCAACCTGGCAATTACCGCATTCGCAAAGAGCCCGAGGCGCACTGCCTTGCGACCATCGAAGCCACCGCCTTCGTGCTGGGCCGGCTGGAGAAGTCGCCCGCGCGCTTCAAGCCGATCCTCACCGCCTTCGATGCGATGGTGGAAAAGCAGTTGGACTACATCCGCGAGAATCCCACCTCGACACGCCATAAGAATCGCAAGCAGCGCAACACCGTGCGGGTCGACCCCACCGAGCCGTTGCGGGGGCGTGAGCTGGTGGTGGTGTTCGGGGAAGCGAACGCCTGGCCCTTGTGCGATCCGCTCAGGCCGCAACCGGACGATCCAGAATTGGTGCAACTGGTGGCCGAGCGCATTTCCACCGGCGAGCGCTTCGAGCGGCTGCTGCGCCCGGTGCGGCCGCTGGGCCCTCGCGTCCCGCTCCACCTCGATTTGAGCGCAGAAGAAATTTCCCGCGCTGACGAGCCGGCGACGGTGATCGCCGCGTGGAAAGCGTTCATCAAGCCCGGCGATCTGCAGCTGGGCTGGGGCTCGTACTGCCGAGATCTGCTCGCACGAGAAGGCGCGCCGCCCGAAGCGTTTCTCAATCTGCGCAGCGTGCTGGCCCGGCTCGTCGACGGTGCCCCCGGAAGCGTGGAGAGTCTGGCGGAATCCTTCGGGGCCTCGCTCCCGGTCGGCCGCGGCCGGGCGACCCGACGCCTCGATTCGCTGGCCTTCATGACTCGGGCGACGTTGGAGGGTCGTGTCGTACCTTTGCGCCTGAAGGCTTACCGTTGACCTGCCTTAATGGGCCCCCGACACTCCACCCATGCGCACACGCACGTGGCTGTGGCCGGTAGCCGTGCTGACCCTCAGCTGTGAGGGCCTGATCGGTCCTTTGGGGGGGGAGGGAGGGGGCGGCGGCGACACCGTCTATTTTCAGCCCGATGTGAGCTGCGATATCGCGCAGTTCGCGAACGTCCGGATCGAAGAGGCAGCTGGCCTTTTTGCCAGTGACGTTTATCCGGCGATGGCTGCGGGCCAGGGGCAGTGCGTGTCCTGCCATACGCCAGCGTCTGGCCGGCGCTTCGCGGTGACCGCGAGTGCGACCGAGACGTTCTACCAGGCCCGCGGCGCGGGTTTCTTCGCTGACGCCTCGGGCTCGTTGCTGGCGCGGCTGACGAATCCCGACGCGCGAACCCGCATGCCGCAAGGCGCGCCGGCCTGGCCTGACGCCACCGTGCAAACCGTCGCGCGGGTGGCCTGCATGATCAAAGCGTTCGAAGCCAACGGAGGCACTGCGGCCGACGAGCAGTTCCCGCCGGAGCTGCTGCTCCCGTACAGCGGCGCGCCGATCAGCTCGTACGACAACCCGTTCATCAACTTCGTACAGCTCAAGAACAAGGTGAAGGCCGTCTTCAACGACACCTGGGTGCGCACCGGCGTCGATCAGTTCGAGCGCAACATCGGCCTGTTCGGCGGCGTGAACTTCACCACCCACTTCGTGGAAGCGCGCGTCGCCACGCCCGACTTTCTGCTCGCCCTCGACTCGCTGGCGCCTGACGTCTGCGGCGCCGCGGCGGCTGCCGGCACGGGCCCGTTCACCGGCCTCACGCTCACCAGCCCCGTGATCGACACGCCCGCTCAGACCACCACGGTGGTGCAGATCGAGAGCCTCACGCCGACGCCTGCGACGGGCGCGGGGAACGCCTCGACCAACCCGGCCGGCTTCTTCTGCTACACGAACTGCACCTTCGCGACCCCGTACAACCTCCCGGCGCCGGGCACCTATCGGGTCACCGTGCGCGGCAAGCCCACGCTCGACGGCAACGGCGCTGGCCCCGAGCTGCGTATTCAGATCGGCACCGCCGCCGGCGCCACCACGCTGCTGTACAGCAATGCCGCGGCCTACGAAGACAAGAGCGTCGACATCGTCGTGCCCGACACCGGCCTGAGCTCGGTCTCGATCGACTTCTTCAACGACGCGGTGGTCGCTGGCGGCGATCGCAACATCTACCTCGACCAGGTCACCATCGTCGGGCCGCTCGGTACGGGCACGGGCACCACCCGGGCCGACGCCGCCAAGCAGAAGATCTCGACGCTCTACTCGAAGATGCTCTACCGCCCCGCGAGCGCCGCGGAGCAGACCTCGGCGTACGGTCTGCTGGTCGATCTGAGCGCGCTCGGCAGCCAGGGGAGCGCCTGGAGCGGAATCTGTGAAGCGCTCGTTCGCCACCCCGACTTCCTCTTCACCATGCCGCCCACGGTCGAGAAGGTGACGACGCCGGCGCAGAAAGATCCGCTCCGCCTGGTGGCGCTGACCCAACGCGTGCTGGGCCGGCCCCCGACCGCGGCCGAGCTGACCCGGCTCACCACCGACGGCATGCCCGCGATGATCGACGCGGTGTTCGCGAGCCCCGACTTCCGCACCTACTACTTCAACCGCATTCAGCTGCGCATCGAGAGCCAGGGCACGCCGGAGTCTGACGAGGCCGCGCGCCTGTGGACGTACGTGACCTTGAACGGCCGCAACTTCGAAGAGGTGCTCACCGCCGATTACAGCGTCGACGAGCAGTTCGCGCTCAAGAGCCGGCCCGCCGAACACGGCAAGACCGGCGTGATCACCGTGAAGGGCTACCTCAACAACAAGCCGGGCCTGCCTCACTACAACTACCCGGCGCGCGTGCTCTCGGGCTTCATGGGCTACGTCTTCGAGGTGCCGCCCGAGGTCTTCGACCAACGCGGCACCGCCACCGCGACCTCGACCGTCGACCCGCAGAGCATCTGCTTCAGCTGCCACCAGCTGCTGACGCCGCTCGCGCATCAGCGGCTCAAGTGGAATGACGACGGCACCTTCAAGACCGACCCCACCATCGACGACAGCGATCGGGGGCTGGTCGCCACCTACCCGTACAAGGGCGTCGGCCTGGAGGCGTTCACCACCAAGGCCGTGAAGAAAGAGCCCTTCGTGCGGCGCATGATCAACACCCAGGTGAAGCTGCTCATCGGCCGCGAGCTGCGCGCCCAGACCGACGAGCGCGTGCTCTACAAACAGCTGTGGGACACCACCTTCGCGAACGGGGGCGACATGCGCACCGTGCTCAAGGCGATGGCCGCGTCTCAGAATTTCCAGGGGGCTCCATGAAGCGGCGTTCTTTTCTGCAGGGAGCGGCGGCGGGCGGCGCGATCGGCGTGCTCGATTGGCTGGGCTTCTTTCGCAGCTTCGGCGTGCCGGGCACCGCGAAGTCGCTGGGCATCGCGCGGGCGGTGGCGCAGACGATGGAACCGAAGTTCCTGGTGATGTGGTTCCAGGAAGGCGGTTGGGACAGCTATTCGATGCTCGGGCCCATCGACACGCCCAACCACGCGGCGATGACCGTTCCCGCGGGCACGTTGAACCCGAACCCGGCGTGGTCGAGCCAGTTCTACCGCCCGAAAAATTACGGGCTCGACGCCACCCATTTCGCGCCCAAGACCCAGGGCAACATCAACTACGGCTACCTCGCGGCAGACGGGTTGCCGTTGTTCTCCGACATGGCGGTGGTCTCTTCGCACCAGGGCAACGCCTTCCATTCCGGCGGCCGGTGGGACTACCACTACGGCAAGTACCCCTCGTACGCGGCGCTCACCGCGACCCGGGGACCCACCGAACGATCGGTGATGCAGGCGTTCGCCGAGGTGTATGGCGCGAACTACCCGATGGCCAACGTGAGCTGGCACCGCTGGTTGTCAGACGGTGAACTCGAAGAGGCGAACTACCCGGAAGGCACGGGCTTCTACGAGAAGCTGGGCCCCGCCTACGCGCACACGGTCTACGGCCGCACGCCGGCCGAGATGCGAAACCGGCTCTCGCAGCTGGGCAACGTCACCGCGGGCGCGCGCACCGCCCGCATTCGTTCGTTCGTCGACGATCTCCACCGGAACTTCATCGCCGAGCACAACGGCGAGTCGGTGGCCGCCTTCAGCTCGGCGGTCGACATCTACAAGCAGCTCACCTCGGGCACCGGCGTGATCGTCAACCCCGGCACGCTCTTCACCGACCCCGCGTTGCGGGCGGAGTTCGGCGTCACCGCGGCTGACGAGGCGACCAACAGCACCTCGGTCAACGGCAACCCCGCGCGGTCGAAAGACAGCCCGATGACCAACGTGCAGGCGCTGATGGCCTACGAGCTGATGACCAAGGGCCTCTCGCTCGGCTTCTGGATCGAGAATCGCCAGATTCGCGGCTTCGACACCCACCAGGATCGCTCGGGGATCATGAACAACAAGGGCCAGACCGATCAGCTGTCGGATCTGCGCCGCGACTTGTGGAACCCGCTCAAGGTCTTCGTCAACAAGCTCAAGACCACCCAGTTCGGCACCACCGGCAAGTCGTATTGGGACCTGACGACCATCGTGCTCGCCTCGGAAATGGGGCGCACCATTCAGGGCGACGTGGCGGCGATTCTCTCGTCCACCGACCCGGACCCGACCAAGTACACGAAGATCATGGACCAGGACTGCTGCCAGCACTGGAAGGTGAACTCCGTGGCGTTCCTGGGCGGCACCGTGCAGGGTGATCGCCAGTGGGGCCGGGTGGGCACCAGCTCGCTCGAGGGCATTCCCCTGATGCCCGACGGCACCCTCGACCCCGCCTACAACCCCACCACGGGCGTGCTCACGGGCACCAAGGCCGCCAACTCGGTGGTGCCTGACGCGGGGCATGTCTTCGCCACCGCGCTCGCCCTGACCGGGATCAACCCTGCGGGCAAGGGCAAGAACATCCAGCCGGCGCTGAACTTCATCAAGAAGCCCTGACGCCGCGACCAGCGAAGCGGCCCCGTAGCCGTCAGGCGTAGTGGGGCTTGCAGCGGAGCGCATGAACGGGGTGAACGGGGAGGCTGGCCGGGGGAACGAAGCCCGCGCATGACTGCGTGGGCTTTTTTGGCTAATCGCCTTGGGAGTCCTTTTCGAGGAG
>JAYVNA010000809.1:0-2955 GCA_043758715.1 Archangium sp. | reverse complement strand
CCTTGCAGACGCGGCGCACCAGGCGCTGGGCCATCACGGCCATCAGCGAGCTGGAAACGAGGAAGGGCTCCACGCCCATCTCGACCAGTCGGGTGACGGCGCCGGCGGAGTCGTTGGTGTGCACGGTGGAGAACACCAGGTGACCCGTGAGCGACGCTTCGATCGCGATCTGTGCGGTCTCCTTGTCGCGAATTTCACCGACCATGATGATGTCGGGGTCCTGCCGGAGGAAGGCGCGCAGGCCGCTCGCGAAGGTCAGGCCGATCTTCGGGTTGAGCGGCATCTGGTTGATGCCCTTCAACTGGTACTCGACCGGGTCTTCGACGGTGAGGATCTTCACTTCCGGCGTGTTGATGCGGGTGAGCGCGCCGTAGAGGGTGGTGGTCTTGCCGGAACCCGTGGGGCCGGTGACCAGCACGATGCCGTGCGAGCGCCGAATGAGCTCGTCGAGCTCGGCCAGAATCGTCGAGTTCATTCCGATCTCGGCGAGGTCGAGCAGGGTGGCGCTCTTGTCGAGCAGACGCATGACGATGCTCTCGCCGTGCACCGTGGGAATGGTCGAGACGCGAATGTCGATGTCGCGGCCGGCGAGCTTGATCTTGATGCGGCCGTCCTGCGGCAGGCGCTTCTCGGCGATGTTCAGCTGCGCCATGATCTTCACGCGGCTCAGAATCGAGTTCTGGTAGCGCTTGGGCGGCTTGATGATGTTCTGCAGCACGCCGTCGATGCGGAAGCGCACGGCCAGCTCGCGCTCCATCGGCTCGATGTGAATGTCGGAGGCCCGCTCTTTGGCCGCGCGGAACAGCAGCGAGTTCACCAGGCGGATGATCGGGGCTTCGTCGCCGGTGTCGAGGAGGTCCTGCTCCGACTCCAGCACCTGCTCGGCGGCGTCGAGGTTGTCCGCCTCCATCTCGCCGACGACCTGCTCTGCTTCGTTGAGCGAGCGGTCGTACACCGAGTTGATGGCGTCGATGATGCTGCTGCCCCGGGCGACCTTCGCCAGCACCTCGCCCTCGAGCATGGTGCGGGCGTGGTCGACCACCGCGGTGTCGAGGGGGTCTGCCACCGCGATGGCGATGAAGTCACCCTCGCGCTTGAGCGGAATGAACTTCGCCTGCTTGGCGAAGTTGATCGGCACCTTCTTCACCAGTTCGGGATCGACGTCGTCGATGCCGATGATGTCGACGTATTCGAGGTCGAGCTGGGCTGCGAGCGCGCGCGTCACCTGCTCTTCGGTCACCGACTTGAGGCCGATCAGCACCTCGCCCAGGCGGCCGCCCTTTTCGAGCTGCGCGGTGAGCGCCTCCTCGAGCTTCTCGCGCGGCAGACCGAAAGACTCCACCAGGATCTCTCCCAGGGGGCGCCCAAAGAGGTACGCGGGCCCGTGCGTCACGACATGCGTGCGCTCGGTTCGCGTGCTCTCTCGAAGGTCGGGGGCGCTGCTGTCCATCAGTTGATCTCCGGCGGCTGCACTTTCAGCGTCTCAGGGTTGGGTTCCTGCACGGGCACGGGCGGCGCGGTCTGCCCATCGGTGGGGGCCGTCGCCGGTGCGGGCGTCAGAGGGGCGGCGGGGGTGATCAACTTCTCACCGGGCGCGCCGGGCCCGCCGTTCTCGAGGCGATTCATTTCCTTGTTGATGATCTGCGCCATGCGCGCGAGCGGGCCTGACTTGCGCTGGAAGTCGATCGCGACGTCATAGGTGGTCGAGGCGCCATAGAACTGCTCCACGAACTCCTGGCGCTCCCGCATCTTCCGCTCGAAGATCCGGCGGAAGTCGCTCGACTCCCGGATGATGTACGGGGTGAGGAAGAGCAGCAGGTTGGTCTTCACCTTGCGGCGCGACTGCTGGCGGAAGAGGTTCCCGAGCAGCGGAATGTCACCGAGGATCGGGGTCTTAGAGACCGACTCAACGATGCGGTCCTGCATGATGCCGCCGATGACCACGGTCTCCTGGTCCTTGGCGATCACCGTGGTCTTGGCGCTGCGCTTGCTGGTCGTGGGGCCGAGCACCGCGTCTTGCGAGGCGATCTCTTCAATCTGCTCGTGAATGACCAGGCGCACGTAGTCGCTGTCGTTGATCTGCGGCTTCACGGTGAGCTTGAGGTCGACGTTCTGACGCTGAATCGAACCGATCGGCGAGCCACCCCCCAGGCCGCTCAGTCCGCCCAGGCCACCGAGCTGCGAACCCAGGCCCGACTGGCCGGCCAGCCCCGCGAGGCCGCTGAGGCCGCCGAGGCCGCCACCGGTGGAGAACCCTGACTGGAAGGGCACGTTCTGGCCCACGGTGATCTCGGCTTCCTCATTATCCGTGGTCAAGATGTGCGGCGTCGAGAGCACGTTGACGTCAGAGGACTTCTGCATCGCGTTGATCACGATGCCGAACGCGGGAATCTGCACGCCGCCGATGGTGAGGCCAGGCACCACCGGGCCCTGAAGGCCGGCGAGGAAGCCACCCAGGTTCACCAGGTTCGCGATCGACAACGACGGGGGCAGGCCCGCGCCGCTGCTGTACTTGGTGCCGAAGAACACCGGCATGGTGCCGCCCTGGCCGTCAGGCAACGGCAGCCCGGCGTGCAGGTTGATGCCCAGGTCGGAGTTGCGATCGAGGTTCACTTCCATGATCACCGCCTCGACGAAGACCTGGCGGCGGCGAATGTCGAGCTTCTCCACCACGCGCACCAGGCTGCGGAAGTCGTTCTGGCTGGCGATGATCACCAGCGAGTTGGTGGCCTTGTCGGCGCTAATCTTCACTTCACCTGCGAACAGCTCGGCCGCTCCCGACTTGGCCGCGCCCCCGGGCGGAGGCGGGGCGCCAGTCTTCGCGCGATTGGCGGTGCCCTGGGCGAGCGTCTGCAGGGTGCTGGCGACGTCTTCGGCGTTCGCGTTCTCGAGCGGGTAGACGTTGATGCGGCCCTCGCCGGAGATCGGAATGTCGATCTCGCGCACCAGCGCCAT
>JAYVNA010000808.1:0-2957 GCA_043758715.1 Archangium sp. | reverse complement strand
AGCGACAACGAGACCACCGGTACTGCGGGGTGAAGGCGTTGTTCGCGGCGGTGTTGAAAGAAGCGCACCGTGCTCACGATCGCCACCACCACCAGCAGAATTCCTTCTCCGAGCGTGACCAGGCCCAGCCCGAACACGGTGCCCGCGTCCTTCACCTGCAGCGCGAGGCCGAGCCCTCCGGCGGCGCTGGCCACCGTGCCGAACGCGAGGTGCGCGATTCCCCAGAGGGCCTGCACCACGCTCCAGCCTGGAGAGATGAAGCCGTGATTGGCGAGCACCACCACGTCGACGATGTCGATCGCGAGATCGAGGCCGAAGGTCAGCCCGAAGAAAACGCCGCAGCCGACGTCGCACGGCGAGCCTGAGCTCGACGAGTGATGACCGAAGTCCCAGTCCCACGCCGAGGCTGGGGTCGCTGCGAGGAGAGCCACCGCCAGAGCCAGAGCGCGCATTCTCCGAGTGTAGCGCTCCAATTCAGGGGCAGGGTCCGATCGACCGCGCTGCGCCAGCGTCAGCCTGGAGGCGGCTTCGTGAACTGGGGCTCGTGAAGAGCTGAGCAGTTGTGGGTACGCACGCCGTTGCCTGAGTCGAGCAGGCCTCTTGGCGCGTGGCTCGCGTCACTCACTTCACTCGGCTTCGTGATGGTGAACAGCGCTATGCGTAAATGTCACACGGGCCTGTTTTGAACCGTGACGCTGAAATTTCCGCGCGGTTTTCTCTGCGGATTCGAGCAAAACGCACCCATTTGGATCAACTCGCGACCGCGCTTCTTGCGTAAATGTCACACGACGTCGGTTTGGGTGACATTCACGCATAGTGCTCGTGCGCGGTGCGCCGGACGCCACCACCACGAAGCTGAGTGAAGTGAGTCACGCGAGCCACGCGCCCAGAGGCCAGCTCAAGTCGAGCAATGCGTGCGTCACCCAAAACCCCCTGCGCACCCAGGGCCGTTTTCAGCGAACCGTAAACCTCACTGGAACAGCGTGAGCCATTAGCGACACCGGGATGATCGTCGCCAGCCGTTCGCCCAGCCTCCGTGGTTCAGGAGGTCAAGCACGCATGGCTGAACGGAAGTTCAACGAGCAGGACGCGCGGCCCCTCGCGTTGTCGCCCGAGGCCGAGGGCCGGCTCGCAGCGAGCGCGGGGACGAGGCAGCGCGCGTAAGTGGTGAACACGACGGGCGCGAGCGTGCGAAGGACTGGCACGTCGGTCAATGATCGAGAGCCCGCGATCAATTACATACAGCCCATGCGAAGGTTTCGGGGTTGGTGGGTGGCGGTGCTCCTGATTGCGGCTGGCCTCGGGTTGATGTGGCAGAGGCCTTTGCCCGGCGGTCAGCCCACCGCACCTTCCGCCGCGCCTCGGAGTGATGCAGTCGCCATCACGCAGGCGAGCGCCCCGGTCGTGTCCGGGCTACCCGATGCAGAGGCGTCCGCGCCGAGCGAGGAGAGCTTCGAGGTCTTCGTCACCGCCGAAGGCGTGCCCGTGCTTGAGGCGCGTGTTGCCCTGGCGCGGCAGAGCCCGACCTCCCTGGCCTGGAGGCCAACGTGGGAACCGTCGATGGAGAAGCGCACCGACGGCCGCGGCCGGGTGGAGTTCCCCGCGAGCAACGGCAACTGGATTCTTGGCGCATCGAAGGACGGCTTCGCGACCTCCATTCTCGACGTGGTAAAGGCGGGCGGCGAGAAGGTGACGACAGTGCGGGTGAGCCTCGAGCGGGGCACTGACCTCGAAGGGCTCGCGATCGACTCGAAGGACGTCGCCATCGCGCCCGCCCTCATTCGAGCGATGCCGCTGGGCGATCGTTCCACGCGCCGACGTGGCGCGCCGCTGGGTGTGGTCGAGACGATGGTCGATGCGCGCGGAACGTTTCGTTTCTCGGGTCTGGCCGCCGGCTGGTGGCGCCTCGAGGGTGATGCCGAAGGAGCGGGCCACGCTGATCCGCTGCTGATCAACGTCCCTACGCTCGAGGTGATGAAGCTGCGATTCCGGCGGTCGGGCTTTCTGGAGGGTGTGGTGGTGCGGGCTGACGGTGGCGTTGCGCCGCAGGCCGTCCTGGTCGTGGGAAGCGGCGAGGGCACCGAGTCGCTGCTGGCCGGCGCCACCGGGACCTTCTCAATCGAGCGCATGCCCGGCTCGTATCGACTCTCTGCCACCTCTGGAGGCCTCGTCGGCGCTGCGGAGCAGGTCGCCCTCGTACGCGCCGGAGCGACGACCTCGACGCGCATCACGGTCTCAGGAAGCGGAGGGGAGCTCGTGGGCAGCGTGAAGCGGGATGACGGAGTTCCGGTCGCTGGCGCCCGCGTCTTCATGAGCCTGCACAATGACGACGGTCAGAGTGGGCCCGCCATCACCGACGCGGACGGCGGCTGGAGGTTGGGTGGAATTCCGCGAGGAACCTATGACGTCGAAGCCGAAGCGCCGGGGCTCATGCGCACGGCCGAGACCGGTTTCTTCGTCACGGATGGCGCGACGGTTCGCGTAGAGCTCGTGTTGGGCCGCCTCGGCCGCGTGACCGGCACGCTGGAGTCTTCGAGTGGCACGCCGATGAGCCTGCGCGTGCTCCTCCGGTCGCTGCAAAATGCGTTTCCCGAACGACAGGCCCTGGCTGACGGCGCCGGCCGCTTCAGCTTCGAGGACGTACCGCCGGGGCCCGCGTTCGTGACGCTCCGGCGAAACCCAGAACGGGTCTCTCGCCCGGTCGACCTGAAAGTGCAGGCGGGCGCCACGAGTGACGTGAAGGTGATCGTCGTCGACGCGGTGCAGGTCGAGCTCGGTCGTCGGAGCGAGCATCTTGCTCACATCTGCGACGCTCGGCAGCGAGCACGCGCCCCTCGCGCCTGATGGGTGCTTCGAGCTCGAGCCGCTCTTGCCGGGCGACTACACCGCGAAGGTGGTGTGCCCCAACTGTGGCGCGCTCGCGACCAAGCCAGTGAAGCTGGTTTCCGGCGCGACCT
>JAYVNA010000807.1:0-2961 GCA_043758715.1 Archangium sp. | reverse complement strand
GCCCCGGGGCCGAGCCATGGCCTCGTTGGCCTGGCGCTTCTGACCTTCTGGCCAGCGCACCATTTTTGCTAAATCTACCCAAACTTAGGGTTCGTCAGGCTCGACCAAGGCTTCGGTCTGTGCCAGATGGGTCTCAAACCCGCAGTCCCACGCAACGAGGAGCCGTCATGACCAGCACCCCACTCCGTGACTTCCTGGAAATCCCTTACGAAAAACTCGAGGAGATGAACCTCGAGGTCAAGCAGGCCCGCGTCAACCGCGAGAACCCCGACAAGCTTCGCGAAGCGCGGATGAAGTACCTGCAGGACGAGAAGCGGATCAAGGCCGTGACCGTGTGCTTCACCGACCTCGAAGGCCGGTTGCACATGCTCGATTACGACAAGAAGTACCTGCTCAAGAGCCAGGACAACCTCACGTTCGACGGCAGCTCGGTGCGCGGGTTCTCGGCGCAGCAGGAATCTGACCTCCGCCTCGGCATCGACTGGAGCGCGTTCTACTGGCTGCCAGCAGACGTCTTCGGCCCCGGCAAGGTGTTGGTGTTCTGCGAGGTGCTCGGCCGCGATGGCCAGCCCTACCCGTCAGATCTGCGCAGCATGCTCAAGCGCTACAGCCAGCAGCTCTTCGAGAAGGAGCAGATGGTCTGTCACGTCGCCCCGGAGATCGAAGGCTTCCTGTTCAAGGGCCGCGACGCCGAGCGCCACTACAACGAGACGGGCAAGTTCGAATACGTCTCCATCGGCGGGTATTACCACTCGCTGCCCGGCGACAAGCTGCGCGCGTTCATCGACGGCGCCGCCGAAGTGCAGCGCGCGATGGGTTTCCAGAACGAGAAGGATCACCCCGAAGTGGCGCCCAGCCAGTTCGAGATGAACTTCAGCTACGCCGACGCGCTCATCACCGCTGATCAGGTGCAGCTCTACAAGCTGCTGTGCCGCCAGGTCGCGGCGAACCTCGACTGCACCGCCTCGTTCCTGCCCAAGCCGGTCACCGGCGTGAACGGCAACGGCATGCACACGAACATGTCCTTCAACAAGGGCGGGAAGAACCTCTTCTGGGACGCCAAGGGCCCGGAGAACTTCTCCAAGGCGGGCTGGGACGCGATCGATCGCATCTTGAACAACGCCGACGATCTCTGCCTCGTGCTCAACCCCTCGGTCAACGCCTACCGCCGGCTCGACCCGCACTTCGAAGCGCCCAACCAGATCAAGGCGTCCGCCAACAACCGCGGCGCGATGGTGCGCATCCCCACGGGCAACGAGAAGTCATCCCGCCTCGAGGTGCGCAGCGTGGCGCCCGACACCAACCCGTACCTCGTCTTCTACTCGGTGATGCGCACCGCCCTCGAGGGGCCTGCCAGCGACACCGCCGGTGATGAGGCCAAGCGCAGCCGCACCCGCTTCCTGCCGGACAACATCTACGACGGCATTCGCCTCTTCAAGGGCAGCAAGTGGATGGCGGACATGCTGGGCGAGACCGTCGCCGGCAAGTACGCCGAGGTGAAGCAGCAGCAGGCTGATCGCTGCAGCAAGGCGCTCGGGACGTTGATCAAGGTCCCTGAGATCCAGTTCCACCACGAGGTCACCAACCAGTACCTGTGGAACCAGTTCTGATCTTCTGAAGGGAGCCCAGGTCCTCTCCCCGTCGCGGGGGAGAGGATCGGCTCGACCGTCACACCAACGGCTTGAGCGATTCGAACAGCGGCGTCGTCCCGCGCAGGAACCCGTGCGGGTGCGCGAACGAAAGCAGCCCGCGCGCGAGGCCCTGGTACATCTCGGCGTAGAGCGCGGCCATGCCCGGGTTCATGCCCATCTTCTCGAGCCCCTCGCGCGCCGCTTCGACGGGCAGCGACACGGCTTTGATGGGCTGGCTGAGCAGCGAGGTGAGCACCTCGGCCACGTCTTCGACCGACCAGTTCTCCTTGCCACCGAGCTCCAGGTGACGGGTGCCGGGGAACTTTTCCACCAGCGCGTTGGCGGCGGCGAAGCCGATGTCGTGCATGCCCACCTGCGGGAACTTCACGTGCACGCTGCCGAAGAACGTCAGCTGGCTGGTCTCGAGCGCGGGCATCAGCGAGTTGGCCCAGTTCTCGAGGAAGTAGCCGGGCCGCAGGAAGGTGACCGACGGGAGCAGGCCCGTCAGCGCCTTCTCAGCGCGGTGCAACGCGACCACCGGCCCCGTGCCCGCGGGGTGCTGAGCGCCGATGGACGAGAGGAAGAGGATGTTCTTGATGCCCGACTTCTTCACGCCGGCGATCATCTTCTCGAGGAAGGCGGCGCGATCGGCGAGGTAGTCGGTGGCGGTGGGGTTGGGCGGCAGCAGCAGAAACGCGCCGTTGGTGCCCTTGAGCGCCTTCGCCAGCCCCTCGACGTCGGTGAGATCGACGATCGCGATCTCGCAGTGTCTGTGCGTCCAGGGTTCGGCCTGCGCTTCGTTGCGCACCAACACCCGTACTTTTTGACCCGACTTGAGCAAAGCGTTCGCAGTGGCTGCGCCCGCTCGACCTGAAACTCCTGCGACAGCGTACATGTTGGCCTCCAGAAACTATTGAGGCCGCACCATGTGCCGGGCGTCATCGCGAGTCCATGAACGAGTGCGGAGGGATGAGCCGCTCATTAGATGGGGTCCGTGAGGCTTCTGCTCCCGGTGCTGGTGGTGTCTCTGTGCGGCTGTGGCCTCGCCTCGCCCTCCACGGGTGAAGCCGTTGCCCCCGGAGTCGCCCGCGCCTCGTTCGAGCGCCGTGCCAACGGCACCGACCTGGTGCGCATCAAGGTCTATTTCCCCGCCGACCCGAGCGGTGTGCCGCGACCCGGGCCGCTGCCGGGCGTGGTGTTCATTCAGGGCGGCTTCGTCGGCACCGAGCGCTACGCGTGGCAGGCGATCACGTTGGCTCAAGCCGGGTACGTGGTGGCCATGCCCGAGAATGCGCTCGAGCTCGCGTTCTTCACCATCGATTACGGCCAG
>JAYVNA010000806.1:0-2963 GCA_043758715.1 Archangium sp. | reverse complement strand
AAGGGCAGCGCCACCAACGAGAGTGCGAGGAACCCCTCTGAGGCGATCCACCATCGGCTGACGTCGGAGTTCGCCATTTCAGGGATGGGCGCGGAGCTTCCTGGCGAAGCGAAGCGCTCCGTCAATTGCGTGTCGGACTCCAGCACGAGGCGAATCGACGAGCCACAGCCGCAACGCGAACCCCCAAAGCCGGTGAGACGACCAGGCAGCCGCCTCCACCCTTGCTGGCGAGAAGAGCCGAGAGTGCCCCAACCTGCGCCAACGACGGAGCTCAAACGCTTCGGAGGCCGGAGCTGGCAGCTCCACCCCCATCGCGGATTCGAGCAACCACAACGAGGCCGCGACCGCCGACGAGAAGCCCGCCGTTTTCGCGTCGTGTCCCATCCGGGCCCAGTCCAGGTGTGGTTCGCGCTTCAGGTAGCGCTGGAGATCGACGAGCCAGGAAATGCGGAGGAACGAGTGATTCGCGGCGTGGGTGGCGAGATAGAGAAACTCGTCCTCTGGTGCGAGTTGCAAGACGGGCCGCCCCTCGCACTCGGCTGTACGAAATCGACCCCGGAGCGCGGCGTCATCGAAGACGTTCCCGCCGAAACCCGAAAAAAGGCGGAAGTGAACTTCGACCAGGGCTCCGGGACGAGCGAATGACACATGATGGTGCTCCTCGAAGACGTCTTCGAGCGAGTGATCCTTCTGCTCGGTCAACTTTAAATGCGTCATGGCTTCTCGGGCGCGCTCGAGCTCAGCAGGCGCCACCATCACGTCGACATCGCTCGAAGGGCGGGCGAGCGGTTGTTCCGGATAGAGCCGGAGCGCGAGCCCATACCCTTTGAGGAGCGCCGGCCTCACTCCCTCCCTCGCGAGGGCGTCAAGCACCGCCAGCGTGAGCCGCTTGTGCTTGAGCCCGAATGCGATCTGAGTCCGCGCGTCTGCGCTCAACCTCGCCCATGCGGCAGGGGACAGCGTCGCTTCGGCACCCTCGGCCGCCAACGCGTCAGCTACCATCGCCGAGAGGCCGTGGCGGGCGGCATCCTCGACCAACGCCGTGGCGTTCAGAGTAGGCAGTCTTTGCCGAAGCTGGTCCCGCCGGGCTGGCAGTGACGCCAGCACTTCGAATAGGGGTGCCCTGTCGGGAGACTCAACGCGGAAGACCATGGAAGACTTCATCTTCGCACCCATCGTGCTCATGGTCGGCCTCGGCGTTCATGTCGCCGTTCTTCGACGCCACTCGCCAACAGAGGGCAAGGTCCTCAACGCGGCGTTCGCGCTCCACCTGGCCTCGGGCATCGGCCAGGTGCTGCTGGTGAAGTACTACTTCGGCGGCGGCGACATGATGGGCTACTTCGAGACGGGCGTACCCATGGCAGACGCCATGCGCTCCGACTTCGGGACCATCTTCCCAGCGGTGCTCCAGGGCTTCTTCCGGGCAGAAGACTTGGGGGCTCCCATCGAGTTCATGCCCGGCGGTGGCTCGACACAGTCGATGTCAGCGATCGCCATCATTCTCCTCTTCTTGGTGGGCAACAGTCTTTACGCTGCGGTGCTGGCCTTGTCGGTGAGTTCCTATCTGTCCAAGGTCCTGCTCTATCGCGCCGTCGCAGCGGACTTCCCGCAGGCCCTTCAGCGTTACGTGCTGATCGGCGCCACGTTGTTGCCAACGGCCGCCTTCTGGTCGTGCGGACTGCTCAAAGAACCCGTGGTGATGAGCATGATCGGCCCGGCAGTACTCGGCCTGAGGTGGTTCGCCCGAGGACACCGGCGAGGAGCCGCAGTCGCGATGGTCGTCATCTCAGCTGTCATCATCTCGGTCATCAAGCCCTACGTCCTGATGGCACTGAGCATCGCCGCGTCGCTCTTCTATTTCTGGTCTCGGCTTTTCTCCAACGACTCAGCCGCGCTCAAACCGTTCGCGCTCATCACTGCGGTGGCCCTGGGGACAGGCGGCTTCGTCCTGGGTAACCGATTCTTCGTGAAGGCCGACAATGAGAGCGCGACGGCCTCGTTCGCAAAGCAGCGGCAGAGCGGTGTCGGAATCGAAGGTGGATCGAACTTTTCGATCGAAGGCCCCGCCACAGAAGGCGAAGTGGTCGCAGATCGAGGGATCGCAGGGGAGCTTCTCCTGGCCCCGTTCGCACTCTTCACTGCGCTGTTTCGACCGATGATCTTCGAGGCGCGAAATGCAGTTCAGCTCGCGAACGCGATTGAGGCCACGGTGCTGCTCGTGCTCTTCCTTCAGATCCTGCGCGAGCGTGGACTTGGCGGTCTGTTTCGGGCGATCCGCGCCTCACCCACCATGCTCTTCTGTGCTGTTTTTACCCTCGCGCTCGCATTGGGCACGGGCCTCGCCAGCACGAACATGGGCACGCTCTCGCGCTACCGGGCCCCCATGATGCCTTTCTTCTTCATCCTGCTGATGGTGTTGCGGTTCGAAAAGGAAGCGCTCAGACGTGCGGCGAACGTCCTCAAGCCCGCTGGCGAATCGCGATCACCTGAGCTTCAGGCCGCACTTCCCGCTGCAGCTCCGGCACCACCGACCTGATCCGCCGCACGGCGTCGTCCGCGCTCATGTCGTTGGTCCCATCGAGCACCGCGTTCACTTCGCGCGACACTTCGTCCCATGCACGTGAAGGCAGTTTGCCGATGAAGATCTTTGGGTGACGGGTCTTCTCGGCCTTCTCCTCGACCGTCGAGAGCTCTTCGAACAACTTCTCGCCAGGTCGAAGGCCGGTGAAGCGAATCTCGATGTCCTTGTCCGGCACCAGACCCGACAGCGTGATCAGGTCGCGCGCGAGATCGACGATCTTCACTGGCTCGCCCATGTCGAGCACGAAGATCTCGCCGCCGCGCCCGAAGGTCGCGGCCTGCAGCACCAGCTGGCTCGCCTCGGGAATGGTCATGAAGTACCGGCGCATCTCGGGGTCGGTCACCGTCACCGGTCCCCCCATCGCGATCTGCTCTTTGAAGAT
>JAYVNA010000805.1:0-9231 GCA_043758715.1 Archangium sp. | reverse complement strand
GACCCACTCCGGGGGCGTCGCGCATGGTGGCGATCATCTTCTGCAGCAGCGCCTGGAATTCCGGCGTGGCGATGCGTTCGGGGGGCACGTCTTGCGCGGGCGACCTGAGCACGGGGGCTCCGGTCTGGACGATCGGGTTGTCTTCCATCGGTTTTCCTCCGGGGACGTTCTTCACGCAGCCGCCCAACAGGACTGTCAGCACGAGCGCGGTCGAGAGCTTCATGGGCGTACACTAAGGCGCGTGTCCAAGGCCTTCACCAGTGAAGAGACGCCTGACGAACCGGTGCTCGGCCGCCCCGTGCAGCGCGCCGCCCGGGGGCAGGAGCGCCCGATGACCCCGGAGGGCTACAAGGCGCTGGTGGCCGAGCGCGAACGCCTGCTCCGCGGCCGCACCGACGAGGAAAAGCACAAGCTGGCGGTGGTGACCGCGACCCTCGAGAGTGTGCGGGTGGTCGAGCCTCCTCCGAAGGACGGTACGGTGCGCTTCGGCAGCACGGTTCACCTCGAGTGGGACGACGGCCGCCGCCAGGTGGTGCGGCTCGTGGGCGCGGACGAAGCGGGCGGGCAGAACATCAGCGTGGAGTCGCCGCTGGCTCGCACCCTCCTGGAACAAAGGGAGGGCGAGGAGGTCGAAGTGAACCGACCCCGGGGCATTGCCAGCGTTCGGTTGGTTCGGGTGGAGTGAGGGTCTAAGCTTTCCGCACGATGTCTTCCGCGAAGCGCCCCCGCACCAAGTCTGAACCCGATGCGCTGCTGCCGCTGCTGACGCCGAAGCTCCCGCAGACGATGGATCGCCGCACCAACAGCGGTGAGGCGATGGTCAAGCTGTTCGATCGCATCAAGCAGGGCGAGAGCGAGCGGCGAAACTTTCGCGATCGCCGCGCCACCCCGCGCGTGAACGTCGGCCTGGCGTTGGAAGCGGGCGCCGGCCGCGGCGAAGAGACCATGCGGCTGGTCACCAACGATCTGTCGACCTTCGGCCTTTCCATCAGCGGTGGGCCCACCCCGAAGAAGGGCACCCGGCTCACCTTGAAGCTGTTTTTGCCCGATGAGCCCACCACCCCGCTCGAGCTCGAAGCCGAGGTTTTGGGACCGCTGGGCAAAGAAGGGGGCGTGCGCATGAAGTTCTTGAAGCCCGACCTCGAGGCCGTGCGGCGCATTCACAAGCTGGTGAAGTGAGGGCGGAAGGCAAACGCCCTCATGAACAAGTGAGTCATCGGGTACTGTCCGAGCGCCCATGTCTTTTGAACGTCGCCAGGCTCTCCGCGCCAATGTCGTCATCGCCGTCGAGGTGCGTGATGCGCGCGGCTTTTCGCTGCACTCGACC
The DNA here is from genome assembly GCA_043758715.1 of Archangium sp. Taxonomy (GTDB): domain Bacteria; phylum Myxococcota; class Myxococcia; order Myxococcales; family Myxococcaceae; genus Archangium_A. The sequence continues at coordinate 7,904 of JAYVNA010000805.1, read as the reverse complement.
CGCGACATCTCGAGTGGCGGCGTCTACTTCGATCGCGCCATTCCTCACTCGGTGGGTGCGCGCGTGCAGCTCGCCTTCACGCTGCCCGGCGAGACCAAGGCCATTCGGTGTGATGGTGAAGTGGTGAACGTGCCGGACAAGCGGGGCTACGGCATGGGCATTCGGTTCCTCGACATCTCGCCCGGGGACGCCACGTTGATCGAGATCTTCGCCAGAGAAGCCGTGGAGGGCACATGAGGGTGGGCGTGCTGTCGTTGGTGGTGTTTTCAGGCTGCATCGCCACGCGCGATCGCGGCGCGGCCGATTGGTCTTCCCGGGCGGCCACGTACAAGGCTCCCGAAGTGCAGCGCTGCGCCAAGTTCAAGCCGGGCGGGGCGCCGGCCACGCAGTGTGCCGAGGCGAAGTACCTGGGCGAGGTCTACGTGCGAAGGCTCTCCAGCGGCGACGAAGTGTGCCTCGAGGGGGGCTTCGGTGATTCGCCCACCTCGGCCTGTCAGGCGCGCGCGGCGGTCGTCGATACCGCCACCGATCGCATTCTCATCGAGGTGCGCCAGACGCGCCCCGAGTCCAAGTGGTTCAGCCACGAGCAGACGCAGTTCTGGTTCGAAGAGGGCGCGCTGGTCGACCTCTACATCGCTGAACACGGGTACTGACCTCACCCAGATGGACGGGGGGGCGGGTGCGATGGAACTTTGGGCGCTCCTCGCGACATACTGATCTGCATGGGCTTCTTCGATCCGCTGCTCGAGCAGGTGAAGGTGGTCAGGCAGTTCACGCCTTCGAAGCTGAAGCAACTGGGCAACACGCAGCTCTCTGACTTGATCGAGAAGGAAGCGGTGCGCGCGCGCGCCACCGTCGATGAGCTGCAGAAGCGCTACCCGACCGCCGGCCCGCGCGAGCTGAGCCAGCGGTTGATCGACTCGAAGAAGAACGTGGCCTCGATGGTGGGCGGCATCACCGGAATCTTCGGCGCGGTGACGGTGCCCGTCGATCTCGTGGGCATGGTGTACCTGCAGCTCTCCTTGCTCACCGAGGTGGCGACGGTCTTCAAGCTCTCGCTCAAGAGTGAGCGCGAGCGGCAGGAACTGATCGATCTGCTCGGCTACTCGAACGGCATCGGGCCGCTGCAGCGCTCGGGCCCCAAGGTGGTGGGCAGCGTGGCTGCGTTGCTACTCGCCCGAGGTGGGCTCAAGACCTTGTCGCGCGCGATGCCGTTGGTGGCGGCGCCGATCTCGGCGTACCTCAACAATCAGCACATTCAGCAGGTCGGAGAGTCCGCGGTGCGGCACTACGATGGCTGGGTGCACGCGCACGAGAAGGCGCGCAAGTCCTCCGGCTCGAGCTGACCCGGGGCCACGCCGCTGGCGGTGTTGGAGGCCGTCCGGCGAGGCCCTCCGCCAGCACTCGCTGAACGCCAACCGGGGTTGCCTCCGGAGTTGCTGGCCATCGTCGAGCGCCTCCGCGCTGAGGACTACCGCGTCGCCTTGATCATGAACGCGGAGAAGCCGCTGGTGCTGACCTGCCGCATTCCCGCGAGCCAGTGGGTGTTCTCGTCGAGCGCCCACACGCCGTTCGCGGTGAAGTCGATGGGGTCTGGCAGTCGCGTGAATGTGGTGCCCGAGAGCAACAGCCGGGTGTTCGGCGGGCCGCCCACGAAGAGCACGTCGCCGTTCGGGAAGGGCCAGGCGTCGAAGAGGCCGCTGCCGCCGTTGGTCGGCTCGTAGATCGCCTTCCACGAGTTGTCCGGACGGCGCTGCGCGATGCGGGCGTAGGTGCCCATCGCGAACACCCGGCCCTGGCTCTCGACGAAGCGTGTCCACACCAGCGGCGCCAGGGTGAACGCAGGCTGGGAAACGGCTTCCTGCGTGAGGGCGCCCGCGGCGCTTCGCCGCCACAACGAGGGCCCGCCCAGCAGCACCGTCCCGTCGGCGAGCACGTGGCACGACTCGAGGGAAACCGGGGCGGGCGTGAGCGGCAGTTCAGTCCACGCGTTGTTGGCGTATTCGAACAACACGCCGTGGTTCGCGGCGGTGTCGGTGCCCACTGCGAAGAGCTGCGTGCCGCGGGTGCACAGGCCCTTCATTCGTTTTCCGGTGCGCACCGGGCCATCGAAGGCGTTGGCGACGTTGCAGTTCGCCGAGCAGGTGAGCAGTCGCTCCGGGCCCGCGACGGCCACCATTCCCGAAGAGGTCACGGCGAGATCTTCGAACACCAGGCTCGAGTCGAGCGTGTCGTCGTAGACCAGCGTCCAGGTGGCGTTGCCGTCGAAGAACCAGACGTCGCCGAAGGGCCCGGTGAGCCAGAGGTGCGCCGCGTCGAGGCCGCGGACGGCGTTGTAATAGTAGGGGCGCTGACCCGCGGGGACCTGGTCAGTCAACGTCCACGCGCCCGCGAGGCCTGCTGCGGAGCCGTAGTTGGGGAGCGGATCGCTCGAGCCACCACCGCCGCCCGTCGCCGCTCCACCACCGGTGTTGCTGCCGCCGCCGGTCGCCGTCCCGCCACCCGTCGCGCTTCCGCCGCCCGTTCCTCCGCCGGTGGCTGCGCCTCCGCCTCCGCCTCCACCACCGCTCGATGTTCCGCCACCCGTGCCGCCATCGGTCTTCGGGGGCGTGAGCGGGCCGCAGGCCGAGAGGAGCAGGAGGGCCGCGAGAAGCGCGCTCATATTTCTAGTTCGATGGACCACGCTCAACCTCGGCAATCTGGAAGCACTTCGGCCAGCGCTTCATTCTTCTTCCGCTCGTCACTGCCCGGCGCGCCCCACGCGGCATCGACCACTTCGGCCGCTTCGTGCTGCGCGAGAAACTCGGCGGCGAGGTGCCGCAGGTACCGGTTGTCTGAAGCGAGCGCCTTCTTCTGGGGCGCCCACAGCTGCTCAGCGCCCACGGCGCGCATTCGCTCTTCGCGCCAATCGAACACCTCGATCAACGCCGACCTGAGCTGCTCGGAGTGGGGCGTGGTCTCGAGCCCCAGGCCCATGGTGGTCAGCGGAACCAGCTTCACCTGCGGCGGCTCGCCCGCGAGGAAGACCAGCAGCTTCACCGTGAGGTGGTGATCGGTGCGGTGCAGACAACTGCGCAGCACGTTGAAGGGCTTGAGCTCGATCGTCTCGGGCACCTTCATCGGCACCCGCGAGGCGAGCAGCCCCTTCACCTTCGCGGGTTGCGCCAGCGCGCGTTTCCACCGGGCCTCGGGACTGTCGGTGGTGATCAACGGCAGCTCGAGCTCGACCAGCGCGGTCGCATCGATGGTCGAGCGGTACAGCGCCGAGGGCAGAGGGCCTTGCGGCTGCGCGAGCGCGGTGATCAGCACCAGAGTGAGCACGGCGGCAATCATGCCACCCCACAGAGGCAGGAGCGGCCCCGAAGCTGAACGCACCCCCTCCTCGGCAAAGCGGCTACGCTCCCGCGCCATGGTGAAGGAAAACACGCACGTCGGCTCGCCCCCGGACGAGGACGAAGAGCTTCGCCCCGCGGGTCCCCGGCCCTCGATGCCCGTGACCACGGGTATTCCCCAGCGCCGCGGCACGGGCCAGGTCTCGTCGGGTTTCGGTGGTCCTCCGGGCCGGCCGGCCTCGGGGTCGGGTTCGGTCGCTTCAGGCCGCGCGTTGCCCCCCGCGGGTTCCCGGCCGACTTCGCAACCGGCCCGGCCGCCGCAGCCCCCCGGTGGGCCTCGCGCCCCCGCGGGCCGCTTCTTTCCCCCGCAGCCGCGTTCACTTCAGGAAGCCGGCATCTCGCAGACCATGGGCGAGGAGCTGGTGCTCAAGGCCCTCTTCTTCGCAGGTGAGCTCCGCGGCGCCGACATCTGCAACCGCATCAAGCTGCCGCAGCTGATCGTCGACGAGATCATCGAAGGCCTGCGCAAGCAGAAGTTCGTCGACCTGAAGGGCGGCGCCGGCCTGGGCGTCGGCAAGTCGTCGATGATCTACACGCTGACCACGTTCGCCACCGACGTGCTGCGGCAGATCCTCGATCGCAACCGCTACAACGGCCCCGCGCCGGTGCGGCTGGAAGACTGGTTCGAAGCGGTGGCCGCGCAGACCGTTCGCGGCATGCGCATCACCAAGGACCGGATGAAAGAGAAGTTCGGCAACCAGCTGGTGATCAAGGACAGCGTGTTCGACGGCCTGGGGCCCGCGATGAACTCGGGCAAGGCGATCTTCTTCTACGGCCCTCCGGGCAACGGCAAGACCGCGCTCTGCCAGGCGCTCGTCAGTTGTTACGAGGGCGACATCTGGGTGCCGCACGCGCTGCTGGTCGATGACTTCATCATTCGGGTCTACGACGCGAACCTTCACATTCCGCTGCCTGAAGATCAGAACGCGCCCGCGAACGATCAACGCTGGGTGCGTTGCCGCCGCCCGCTGGTGGTGGTCGGTGGTGAGCTGACGCTGCAGACGCTCGACCTCATCTACTCGCCCGACGTGAAGTTCTACGAGGCGCCGTTTCAGCTCAAGGCCACCAACGGCATGCTGCTGATCGACGACTTCGGCCGCCAGCGCGTCAGCCCCAAGGATCTGCTCAACAGGTGGATCGTTCCGCTCGAGAGCGAGATCGACTTTCTCACCCTGCACACCGGCAAGAAGCTGCAGATTCCGTTCGACGTGTTCGTGGCCTTCTCCACCAACCTCGATCCGGCAGACCTGGTCGACGACGCTTTCCTGCGACGCGTTCGTTACAAGCTCGCGGTGCAGCCGCCCGACGAGCAGCAGTTCCACGACATCTGGGCGACCGTCTGCAACAAGATGCGGGTGGCCTACGACGGCGACGCGATCGAGTGGCTGGTCGACACCCACTACCGGCCCACCAAGCGTCCGTTCGCGGCCTGTCAGCCGCGCGACTTGCTCGGGCAGGTGATCGACATCGCGCACTACCGGGGCGACTCGCCGGCGCTCACGCCCGAGCTGCTGGATGCCGCGGCGAAGAACTACTTCGTCAACTTCGCGAAGAAGTAGTGCCCGAGCGGCGGCGCAAGAACAGGAGCGCCGCTCCGAGCACCCAGAGGCCGTCGATGGCGTTCGCCCCGCAGCCGTCATAGCTCGCCTCGCGAAAGCGGCGGTAGGTGCAGCGGCTGTTGACGCAGCTGAACCCGCGATCACAGTCGTGGTCGGTGAGGCACGGGTCTGAGATGGTGCTGTCTTGCTCTTCGGTCTTTTGATCCGGCGCGCTGCCGCCGACCGACGCGTCCGGGAGCCCCGCATCGGGGAGATCTGCCTGCCCCAGGGCAGGCCCGGCGATCAACAACATCAGCAACAACCCTCGCTTCACGGAAGGGACAGGTAGCACCCTCCATCGAGCGGTGTAAGTCTCGCCCTCCCGATGGCGCCGCTCCCCGACGCGAAGCACCTGCTCGAGTTGCTGCAACGCGCAGCCGACGAGCTCAAAGCGTCTCAGGCCGAGGTGAAAGGCCTGCAAGAGAGGCTCAATGCCTCAGACACCGCGCTCACCGAGGAGCGGTACCAGCGCAAGCAGCTGGCCGAGGAGCTGCGGGACATCGGCAACACCACCTTGCCTCCGAACTCGATGCGGGCGCTCGAGCTCACCTCGAAGACCGTGCCCATCGTTCGTTCGCCGGCCGAGGGCAGCGATTCCGTGCGGCCGCGCGACGAGAAGACCAGCATTGGCCGTGACGACGTCGATCTGCTCGGGGGCCGGCTGGAGGGGCTGCAGGACGAAATCAAGCAGCTCGACGCCGAGCGCCGGCAGCTGAAGGAACGGGTCAAGACGCTCGAGGCCGAGCTCGCTTCCCCGAACCCCGAACTGACGCGCAAGCAGGGCGAGATGGAGCACGAGCTGTCGAACACCCGCCAACAGCTGATCGTCGAGCAGGCGCGCGGCGCAGACCTGCTCACCCGGCTGCAGGCCTGGGAGCAGCGAAGCCAGGAACTCGAGCACTCGCTGGCGAGCACCAGGACAGCGGGTGACGAAGAGCACGCGCAGGTCGAGGCGATGGCGGGGCAGCTGAGCCAGGTCGAGACCGAGCTCACCACCGAGCGCGCCCGCACCCAGGCGCTCGAAGAGCAGCTCAGGAACCTGGAGCAGGGCTCGAGCGACGAGCAGAAGCGGCTGTTCGAGGCGACCTCACGGGTGGCGCAGCTGGAGGTCGAGGCCGCGGGGCTGCGCGGCCGGCGCGACGAGTTGAACGTCGAGATCGGCAAGGTCGAGAACGAACGCAACGCGGCCCGCGCCCGGGCGGCAGAGCTCGAGACGGCGACCGAGAAGGTGCGCGAGCAGCTGGCGGCCGAACACGCCGCGGCGGCCGAGACCGAACGGCTCAAGCGCTCGGAGCTCGAGCAGCAGCTCTCGAAGGAAAAAGAGAAGCATCAGATCACCGCGCAGAAGCTGTTGGAGGCGCGCGGCAAGGGGAAGGACCTCGACGAGAAGTGGCACGCCAGCGAGGCGCACGCGGCCGAGCTCGCCACCCGCCTCGAGCAGCTGACCGCCGAGCACGCCGCCGCGGTGCAGGCTGCGAAGGCGGCGCAGGAAGAAGCGACCGCGCAGCTCACGGTGCGCGTCGCCGAGCTCGTCTCCCGGCTCGAGACCGCGACCAACGAGTGGCGGCACACCGATCGTCAGTACGAGCAGCTGCACAAGGAAATGTTGGTGCTGCTCGACCAGCGCGATGAAGCGCGGCGAGAGCTCGACATCATCAAGCAGCGGTTTGGACTTCGTCAGCAGGGTTGACGCAAAGAGTGCCGAAGCTCGAGCCGTGGCTCAGGAAGTGATGCGGTCCCACGCACTGACCCGGGGATCGTCAGCGCCCATCATTGACGAGATCGTCTCCTTGACCCAGACGCGATCAAGCTCCGCCGTGCGCACGAGTTGCTCGAGGTCAGCGAGGTCCTTCGTACGGAAAAAGAGCAGCTTGAAGATGCACAGGGATTCCACCGAGAGGAACCACAACAGGGAACCGCCGAAGGGTCTTTGCACCCGCCTGCGCCCGGCTTCCCAACTGAACTCGATGCTCGGCACGAAGACGTCGATACGAACGGCCCCCAGCCAACCGGTGAACCACCCCTCTGTCGATGCTTCCTGACGAGCGGCCGCGTCGTTCACCTGCACGCCCGCGTCGGCCAGCGCGGCGAACATTTTCCCCAGCTGTTCAGGCTCACAGAACACGTTGACGTCGACGTCGCGGGTGGCGCGAAGCGCTCCGTGGATTCCGAGCGCGAGGGCCCCACCGATGGCGTAGTCGACGCCGGCGCGCTCGAGCGCCTGGCCCACGCGACTGGCAGCCGCTGCGATGTCAGCGTCCACCGCCGCGCCCCCGGTACGCCTGCCGGAGCCGTGACAATGCGGCCACCGAGTCAGCTGGCAGAGGGTCGCGCCAGCTCAACGCCTTGCGCCGCTCGTCGGGAGGCAGCGCGTCGAGCACGCGAAAGCCGCTCGCGCACAAAGAGGCCAGCAACGCTGCCCGCTCTTCCGGCGAGAGCGCCGCCAGACGCTGGGCTTCCTTCTCGTCTTCACGAGCGTGAGAAGCGCGTTGCCTCTCGACCCACGTCCGAACATCCATCATGGCGCAAGTATGCGCCGCGGTCGGCGTCATCGCCACCTCAGCGCTGGCGGCATCTGGAGCGCCCAGTCGAGGCAGCGGGGCTGCGAGGGTGGCGCAGGAAGACGCGACCGCTCAGCTCACCGTGCGCGTCACCGAGCTCGTCTCTCAGCTCGAGACGGCGACCAACGAGTGGCGGCACACTGACCGTCAGTACGAGCAACTGCACAAGGAAATGTTGGTGCTGCTCGACCAGCGCGATGAAGCGCGGCGGGAGCTCGACATCATCAAGCAGCGATCTGGACTGCGCTGACCTCCTCCCTCCCGAAGGGGGAGAGGGTCGGGGAGAGGATAAAGCTCCTCACTGCCTGACGCCTGCGTCAATCACAGACGTACGTCATCCTCCAGCTGACCCG
>JAYVNA010000804.1:0-9235 GCA_043758715.1 Archangium sp. | reverse complement strand
CGTTCCGGCTTCCGGGAAGGCTTCGTGGCGATCTTCGCGCAGGCCGCCGCGGGCGACGTGCAGCCCAACTTCCGCTTCGACGCGCGCCGCCGGTTGCTGGTGGGCGGAGGGCACGACGACGCTCACAGCGCCGCGCTGAACGCCGACATTCAATTTCGCTACGCGCGCCAGGGCTTCGAGGCGGCGCTGCACGCCCCGCCGTTGGTGCCTGAAATTCAGGCCCGTTCGATTCGCGCCGATCTCGGGGCCACCGCGGTCGACGCCGATCTCGCGGGGCGCCGCGCTTGCGTCACCCAGACCGCGCACATCGGGCTGGGGCACGCCACCGGCAGCCACGAAGGCCCAGGGCCCTTGCTCGCGCTCGAGCCCTGGCTGCGAGGGTACGCACGGCTGCGGCGGGGGATGGAGAAGGACGCCGACCCGCGCGCGTCGTCGCTCGACGTAGGGCGGGGCACCGGCGGTCACCTGGGCGCGCTGCCCACCCGCTGGGCGATGCCGGTGGTGGCGCGTTTCGCGCCGATGATCGCCTTTCTCGAGGCCGCTTTTCAGGCGGGGGAATTGAGCGCCGAAGGCTGGGTGCCAGACGTGTTGCCGCTGCAGGTGGTGGCCCTGGGGGGGCTGGTGATCGCCGGAGTTCCTTCGGAGCCGACCGTCAACGCGGCCAGGCGCTTGCGCCAGACGCTCGCCGCCGCGCTCAAAGTTCGCGGCCCGCAGGCCATCGTGATCAATGGCTACGCCAACGCCTACGCGGGCTACCTGTGCACGTATGAGGAATACATGACGCAGGCCTACGAAGGGTCAGCCACCTATTACGGGCCCTGGTCGCTGGCGGCCTATCAAACGCACTTTCGCGCGCTCGCACTGCGCCTGGGTGAAGACGAGGCCCGCGAGGGGGGCCCGGCCCCTGACGTGTTCGATCCCGCGCGGCTCATCCGCCAGCGCCTCGGCGGCCGGCGAGGCATGCGTCAGGGCGGGGGGGCGGAGCGCTTCGTGCCGCAGCCCCCACACCTCACGCACCTGCGGGCGTTTTCTCCCGCGATCACCTCCTCCAGCTTTTTCGCTGAGGCCCCATGACGCCCGCAGCCGACGGCTACTTCCACCCCGCCAGCGAGAGCGAGCTGCAGGCCCTGGTGCGTCACGCCGCTGCGACCGGACGCCGGGTGCGGGTGCGCGGGGCGGCGCATTCCGTTCACGCGGCGATCTTCGCGCAGGCCGAGCCCAGCGCCGAGGTGCTCGAGCTGATGCTCGATCGCTATTGCGCGCTGCGTTTCGACGACGCGCTTCGCCAGGTGACCGCGCAGGCGGGCGTGCACCTCGGAGTCGACCCCCGCGATCCCACCGGGCGCTCTTCACTCGACGACGCGCTGTGTCCGGCGCTGGCGGCGCGGGGCTGGGCACTCCCGGACCTGGGCGGCATTTCCCATCAGACGTTGGCGGGTTTTCTGGCCACCGGCTCGGCGGGTGGAAGCGTGCATCACGCCTTCACCGACGCGGTGGTGGCGATGCGCATCGTCGATGGCACGGGCGCAGTGCGCACCTTTCGCCGGCACGTGCCTCACGCGCCGACTGGCCGCCGCTGGTTGCAGCCTCAAAAATTCTCTTCTTCCGGCGGCGATCTCGCGGGCGCGCTGGTCTCGTTGGGACTGCTGGGTGTGGTGAGCGAAGTCACCCTGCAGTGCGAGCCGAACTGGGATCTCATCGGTGATGAGGCAGTGAGCAGCCTCACCGACGCCGAGGTCGATCTCTTCTCCGATGGCGACGATGGGCTCTGTGCGCTCTTTGAGCGCAGTGAGTACCTGCGGCTGTTGTGGTGGCCACAGCCGGGCGTCGATCGCCTGGTGGTGTGGAAAGCCCGGAGAATGCAGCCCTCGGAGTACGACGGCGTCACCGGCCCACCCCAGGCGTTGCGCCGGCTGCCATACCTCCCGTTCCCCGAGGTCATGGGCTCGACCCTGCCGATGCAGGCTTCAGCGGGCCTCGCGTTGCGCGCCATCGGCAACCGTCCGGCCCAGGTGGCCGGGCTGGGCGGCCCGGTGGGCGCCCTTCTGCGCAAGTTCACCGAGGCGGCACTCGCCCCGGTCTATCGCGGCTTCGTGCCCGTCGATGCCGGCGGCCGGCAGCACTTCCACGACAGCTGGTGGCAGGGCCTGCCGATGGACGACTCGATGGAAGAGCGGTTCATGAAGGTGAGCTTTCTCGAGGCCTGGCTGCCCCTGTCATCAGCCGGAGAAGCCATGCGCCGGCTGCGCGCTCACGTGGCCGAAGGTGGCTACGCGGCCAGCGGCAACTTCGTGATCGAGCTCTACCCCGGTGCGGCCTCGGAGGCCTGGCTCAGCCCCGGCCACGGCACCACCCCGAAGCTGCGCATCAACGTCTTCAGCCTGCAGCCCACCGCGCCTGCTGACGAGCGCCGCTTCTTCGACGGCATTCTCACCGCGCTCGAAGGCCTCGAGGTGCGGCTGCACTGGGGCAAACATTTGTTCGCCGACCCGGCGCAGACCGCGGCGGTAACCCGCACCTTGCCCCGGTTTGCCGACTTCCTGAGCCTGCGCGCCGAATGCGATCCCGCGGGCGTCTTCCTCACGGATTATTGGCGCGCGCACCTTGGGCTCTCTCATGCGCCCGCGCGGGTCGAGAGTTTCACCCGCGAGCCCCGGGGCACGGCCCGCCTGCCTCTGGTGTTCAGGCTGCTTCCGGTGCCGGCAGACTTCGCGCAGCACGCCGCGCACCGCTTCGAGAATCGGGCTCACCTCAACACCACGCCCGAGCGGGCCTTCGAGGTCTTCGCTCACGATCTCGACGCGACGAAGTGGATGGCCGATCTCCACAGCGTGGGCCTGCCCAGCGGCCGGCTGGACGGCGTGGGCGAGATCGTCGACGTGAACTTCCACTACATGACGGTGCGGTCCCGCTACGAAAAGTACGAGCCCGGCAAGCTGCTGCGCGGCGTGGTCGATGCCTGGAGCCTGCCGCTGTGCGAACGGATGATGTTCGAGGCGTACTTCGAGCCGGCGCCGGGGGGCGGCACCGAGTTCGCGTGGAAGATCTGGTTCGATGCCGTGCCCGCGTTTCGCAAGCTGGTGCCCATCGTGCGGCCGTTCTTCGCCCGCATCTTCCGGAGAACCACGGAAGGGTTGGCGGCCTACTTCGAGCTCAATGCGGTTGGCAGTCAGCCGGCACCGGTGGATGCCGGGGATCAGCTGCGCCGAGCTCTTTGAAGAAACTGCAGCGGCCGAGATCCGGAACGAGCTGGCGGCCGCTCGCGAACACCATCACCTGCGCGTCGCGGTACCCGAGGAGAAAGGCCACCAGCCGCTCCTGATCGGCCTCGGAGATCCACCCGCTCGGGTCGACCGGAAGGCGAAGTGGCCCCCCTGAGACCGAGGCGTTGGCGATGATCTCCGCGTCGGGCTCGCAGGCGCGGGTGCGGCTCGTGCTCGGGGTGGGGTGCGCGTCGGTGCGCGGCTCGGTCAGCTGTTTGTCGACCAGCTTCGGCGGGCGAATCATCAGCAGCCGAACGATCGAGTACGCGACGTCGACGGCGAACGGAATCGTCGCGTACATCAGGTCGCAGCTGAGCTCGCCCTGGCCACACTTCACCCCGAAGCCGATCGCGAGCCCTCCGCCGATCGCCCCTTCGAGAATGATCGGCAGCCAATGCGCCTGGTACCAGCCGCCCTGGGCCTCGTAGGTCTTGTGAACGCTCCACACCCGATCGACGCCGCGGGTGACGTCTTCGCAGACCACCCGCACGCGCGGCCCTTCGAAGCCCAGGCGATGTTCGGGCGCGGTCTGCTCCTGGCCCGTGGGGCGGCGCTGCTCGACGTCCTTGAACGATTTGTTCCCCGACAGCAGGTACGCGCCGTCGATCAGGAGCCCGCACGACGACGCGGTGAGCGCGAGCACGGCGATCAGCGCGCGCCTCACGGCCTCACCCTCAATACCCAATGGCCGCGAATGATGAGCTGACCGGCGCCCTGCGGCTCGGGAATCCACACGTAGCCTTCGCCCGGCGGCAATTCCCAGTGGCCATCGACCCACACGAACTCGGTGCGCGCGAGCTCCCAGCGCCAGTAGCCCTGCAGCCACACCGCTCCAGGCCCGGGAGCGACGCCGGGATTTTCTGCGCGCAGAGGCGGCGGCCGCTGTGCGCCCTCATAGAAACCCGGCGACCAGATCCAGCGCCCGTTGACGAGAATCCAATCGCCGCGAACCCACTGCGCTCCGGAGAACGGCGGACTGCCGCGCGTCTCGGCGCGCACCGGCGGCTTGCCCCAGTGGCCGGGCGTCCACCCGAAGTTCACCCGGCCCCAGCGCCACTCGCCAGAGATCCAGGGCGCGGCGGGATCGGGTGGATCGAGCCGGGGCTCATCGATCGGCGGCGGGGCGTTCCAATGCCCGGGTTGCCAGTTCCAGCGGCCGCCCCGCGATTCCCAGGTCCAGTACCCAGACGCCCAGGTGCAGCCTGCGTTCGGCAGCGCGCCAGGCACCTCGACCTGGAGCGCAGGCGCGGTGGGCGCGCGCCACGAGCCCTCGTGCCAGACCCACTCGCCTTCACCGTCCCACGACCACTGGCCGGGGCTCCACGTCGCGCGGGCGTCGCCAGGTGCTGGCGGAGTTTCACGCTTCGGCGCGGGCGGCGGCGGGCGCGGCTTCGGAGTCGGTGCGCTCTCGACCACCACGGCGCGATGCTCGGCGACCGGCGCGGGCGCGTCGACCTGCGGCGGAACGAGCTCGACGATTTCGTAGCTGAACGAAGCGTCGCGGAGCTCCTGCGGCACCTCGGCCCAGAGCGTGAGCATTCCGGTCTCGTCGTAGGCGTTGAGGTACGTCGCCCGGTATTCGCGGTCCTGGGCACATCGCTCGGCGCGCGCGCGCTCGAACGCGAATTGGCCGGGCCAGCTCTCGGTGCTGATGTTTTCCCAGTGGCCCGAGGGGCGAGGCGCCAGGGGAATGACCATTTCCGCATCGACCGCGACCGAGCCCCCGGCTCCACTCGGGACGTACGGGGTCTCGCTCGCGGGCATCGGCGGTGGCGCGTTCACGGGGGGAGGCGTCGAGGGACCCTGCGCCCCGTTGACCTGTTCCCCACGCGCCCGCAGCGCGAGCAGCTCTTGCCAGCCTTGATCGTCTTCTCCCAGCGGCTCGGTCTCACCGTCAGGGAAGGCGAGCACCAGCTTCGGCGCGCAGTGCGCCCGCAGGGTGACGCGAATTTCGAAGTCGTGCCCCTGGTGATCGGCCCGGCGCGGCACCGGGATCTCGAGGGGGCCGATGAACCGCCCATCGGGCAGGCCCACCGCTTCATTCTTCAAAGGCACGCGCTGCACGCCGGCGCACCCCAGCAGCACCAACGCTCCGTACGGCATCAGCGATCTCACCGCGCCTCCATACGCTGTTCGACCAGTGGCATTCACCCGGTCAACCCCATGAATCGGGACCTGGGACCCCATTCATGGGTTCCGGAGCCGAGGGGCCCAGCGATATCAGCCAGGGCGGGGTCTCATGAAACCAATCATTCGAGTGCTCATCGTGAGCACGGGGATCTGGAACTGGAACCCCGCGACCGATCAGGTGGACTGGTCGGCGGAGTGCTTCAAGATTCACGGGCTCGCGCCCAGCGAGTTCGATGGCACCGGTGCGCACTTTCTTCGAACGGTGCACCCCGACGATCGCGGCCGGGTCGAGGTGGCGGTGCGCGCCGCGATGGCCGACGGAGCGCTCTTCCAGTGCGAGTTTCGCGTGATGCGCCCCGATGGTTCGGTCGGCTGGGTCGAGAACGTGGGCCGGCTCGAGAAGGCCGGCTCCGGGCCGCGCCTGGTGGGCACCATCACCGACATCACCGCCCGCCGCCTCGCCACCTCGCCACCGAAGCGCTGCGCTTCAGCGAGGAACGACTCGCCCGCGCCCAGCGCGCCGCACAGGTGGGCACCTGGGACTGGAACGTGGTCAGCAACGATACGTTCTGGACCGAAGAGGCTTGGCGGCTGTTTGGTCGGCGGCGCGCCGAGGCGGCGATCACCTACGAGACCTGGCTCAACGCGGTGCACCCCGACGATCGCGCCCAGGCGACCGTGGACGTGAAGCGTGGGCTCGAGAGCGGCGACTACAGCAGCGTGTTCCGGGTGCTCGGCGAAGACGGTTCAGTGCGCTGGGTCAAGGGCGAGGGCAGCGCCGTCTTCGAGGGAGGGAAGGCCACCCGTCTGCTCGGAACGGTGCGTGACATCACTGCGCAACGGCAGGCGGAAACCGAAGCGCACGAGGCCCTCGAGCGCGCGAAACAAGCCGTGCGCGCCCGCGATCAGCTCGTCGCGTTGGTCTCGCACGATCTAAAGAACCCGCTCGGGGCGATGTCGATCGGCGTCGACTTCTTGCGGCGCCAGATCGGAGGCGAGGGGCAGCCGCCTCCGCGGGAAAAGATCGTCACCACGCTTCAGCGGCTCTGGCGTCAGGCCCGCCGAATGGACCGCTTGCTCGACGAGTTGATCGACGTGGCGCGGCTGCACGCAGGCCGGGCGTTAGACCTCAACCCTCAGCAGCTCGATCTGGCCGTGCTCGTTCGAAACAGGGTCGAGGAGCACGAGCAGATCTCCCCGGATCACCACTTTGAAGTGAACGTCGGGGCGCAGCCGGTCGTCGGCTCCTGGGACCCGAAGCGTCTCGAGCGCGTGGTCAACAACCTCTTGTCCAACGCCATCAAGTACAGCCCGGGTGGCGGGGTGGTTCGGGTGGAGTTGGAACGGGTTTCAGAAGGCGCCGTCCTCCGGGTGAAGGATGCCGGGGTGGGCATCCCGGCGGCCGATCTGTCGAAGATCTTCGATTGGTACACCCGCGGCGGCCACGCGCTGCACCAGACCATTCATGGCGCTGGCATCGGGCTCGCGGGCGCGCGGCAGATCGTCACCGAGCACGGCGGGTCGATCTCGGTCGAGAGCGAAGTCGCGAAGGGCTCGACCTTCACGGTCCGTCTTCCGGTGGGAACCTGAGGTTCAGGTCGGGTCGGCGCCCATCTGCGTCTCGCCGCCCGCGCGCTTGAGCCCCAGCGACTTCATCTTCTTGTAGAAGTGCCCCCGCTCGAGATCGAGCAACCGGGCCGCCTCGGTCGCGTTGTCACGGCTGAACGAGAGCGCGCCCAGGATGATCTCCCGCTCGGCTTCTTCGACCTGATCGCGGAACGTCTTGTCGGCGCGGTACCGCGGCGCGGGGAGGGCGGGGGGCGCCAGCTGCGGAACCGGGGTGGGGCTGGTCTCGACCGGAGCCGCTGCCGTCCCACCAGGCACCTGGCGCCTTCGCGGCAGCAACGCATCGGCTTCAGCCCCCGTGACCAGCGGCCCCTCACACAGAATCGCGAGGCGCTCGACCAGGTTCCTCAGCTCACGCACGTTGCCCGGGTAGTCGTACGTGGTCATGCGGGCCATCGCCTCGGGCAGCAGCCGCAGCGTCTTGCGCCCGTTCTTGCGGCACGATTCCTCGAGGAAGGCGTCGATGAGGGCGGGCAGATCTTCCCGGCGCTCGCGCAGCGGCGGCGAGTGCAGCTGGACGACGTTCAGGCGAAAGTAGAGATCTTCGCGGAAGCGGCCCGCTTCGGTTTCGGCCTCGAGATCCTTGTTGGTGGCGGCGATCACCCGAACGTCGACCTTGATGGTCTCGGTGCCGCCCACCCGCTCGAGCTCACCTTCCTGCAGAACCCGAAGCAGCTTCGCCTGCATCTGCGCCGGCATGTCGCCCACCTCGTCGAGGAAGAGCGTGCCTCCATCGGCCAGCTCGAACTTGCCCCGCCGCGCCGCGACCGCCCCGGTGAACGAGCCCTTCTCGTGACCAAAGAGCTCCGACTCGATCAGCTCGTGCGGCACTGCGGCGCAGTTGAGCTTCACGAACGGCCCCGCCTTGCGCTTGCTGTGCTGGTGAATCGCCCGGGCGATCAGTTCCTTGCCGCTGCCGTTCTCGCCGGTGATCAGCACCCGGCCTTCCGAGGGCGCCGCCCGCTGAATGAGGGCGTAGATGCGCTGCATCGCCGCGCCCTGGCCCACCATGTCGAAGCGGCCCACCTCGGCGCGCAGCGTCTGGAGCTCTTCCACCACCTTCTGGTGCTCCAGCGCGTTCTTGAGCGCGAGCAACATGCGATCGCGCGAGATGGGCTTTTCCAGGAAGTCGCGCGCGCCCAGCTGGGTCGCCTTGACCGCGGTCTCGATGGTGCCGTGACCGGACATCATGATCACCGGCAGCTCCTTCTTGAGCGCGCGCATCTTGCCCAGCGCCGTCAGCCCATCCATGTCGGGCATCTTCACGTCCATCAAGACCGCGTCGACGGGGCGCGCCGCGAGCACATCGAGCGCCACCTTGGCGTCGGAAGCGAGCTCGACCTGGTACCCCTCGAGCTGCAGTGCCTGGCTCAGCGTCAGCAGAATGTTCCGTTCATCATCGACGACGAGGACTGTGGCCGGCATTGCGGGCTCCTGGGTGGGGTGTGGCCATTCTGCCGCGCTTCGCCGCGGGTGGGAGCCTGCATTGGAAGACGTGTGCCACCGCCCGCGGTTCGCTTTTCTGCTTGGGGATCAAGGCTTTCGCCTTGAGGCACCGGGCAATGGCAGGTAGAGGGGGCGGGTTGACGCACACCGCCAAGGAGGCCGGATCCCATGCGTAATACCCAATTTCCCCTCTTCCTCGGGCTGTCAGCCGCGATGCTGGTTCTCTCGGGCTGTCCGCCTACGTACCCGAAGTGCGAGAGCGACGATCACTGCAAGGACAAGGGTGAGGTCTGCGTTCAGGGCCAGTGCCAGGAGTGCGCGACCAACGCGAACTGCAAAGAAGGCTTCGTGTGCGACGCCAACAAGTGCGTGCCCAAGCCGGAGTGCACGGGCGACACGGGCTGCGGCGAAGGCAAGAAGTGCAAGCAGGGCAAGTGCGCGGTCGCCGAGTCGAAGCCGGAATGCAGCGCCGACGATGACTGCCCCTCAGGCCAGGGCTGCGCCAAGGGCAAGTGCACCACCTCGACCAACACCTCGTCGAACGCGTGCACGTTCGAGCCGGTTCGTTTCGAGTTCAACGAGTACAACCTCTCGAGCTCGGTGCAGTCGACCCTCGGCCAGTACGCGGACTGCATCAAGAAGGGCAGCCTGCGCTTCACCCTCGAAGGTCACGCCGACGAGCGCGGCACCGACGAGTTCAACATGGTGCTCTCGCAGAAGCGCGCCGCCTCGGTGCGCAAGTACCTGGTCGATCTCGGCGTCTCCGGCGG
>JAYVNA010000803.1:0-9246 GCA_043758715.1 Archangium sp. | reverse complement strand
CACTGCCCTTCGAGGGCGCGTCGTCAGCGATCACCGGCAGGGCCATCAAGGTGGTCGTCAGCAACACCATCTTCAGAGTTCTTCGCACGGCAGCTCCTTTGGAAAGATGCGATGGCACAATACGGAACACGATCCACCGGAGCTTAAAAAAAATGTCGCCACGCCGCCTCTTTGTCGCTGGAGCCACCGGAGCCGTGGGCCAGGTGCTGCTGCAGCTTGCCGATGCCCAGAAGGTCGACGTGCTCGCCCACGTGCGGCCCGCGAGCGCCTCGAAGTTGGGGGCCCGGCCGGTCGCGGCGATCGAACTGACGGACTCCAAGCTGAGCGAGACGATCAAGGGCTGCACCACGGTGGTCCAGTTGATCGGCACCATGCGAAAGCGCTTCGAGAAGGGCGACACCTACGAGACCAGTGACATCGGCACCACCCGGTCACTGGTGGAAGCGGCGAAGGCCTGCGGCACGGTCGATCACCTGGTCTTGCTCTCGAGCGTGGGCGCAGGCAGCCCGACCGGTGCGTACCTCAAAGCCAAGGCCGAAGCTGAGCGCCTGGTGAAGGAGAGCGGGCTTCCGTTCACGATCTTCCGCCCGTCGGCGTTCGAAGATCGCGAAGGCATGCACACCTTCGGCTTCGGCGCGATCACCCGCGTGCTGGGCCTCAAGAAGTATCAGCCCATCAAACTGCAGCAGCTCGCCGGTGCGATTTTGAAAGCCGCGACTGATCGCGGTCCGCTGGGTACCGCGCTCGAGGGCGCGCCGTTGTGGGACCTGGTGCCGAAATGAAACGCGTGCTCGTCAGCGCGTGCCTGGTGGGCGAGCGCGTTCGTTATGACGGCAAGGACAAGGGCTCGCAGCACCCGGTGCTTCAGCGCTGGCTCTCGGAAGGCCGGGTGGTGAAGGTGTGCCCTGAAGTCGCTGGCGGACTGGCGGTACCGCGACCTCCGGCCGAGCAGCAGCCCGATGGGCGCGTGCTCACGAACGCCGGTGTCGACGTGACTGAAGCGTTCACCCGCGGGGCGGCCGAAGCGTTGCGCCTGGTGAAGGAACACGGCCTGACGATCGCGGTGCTCAAGGAAGGCAGTCCTTCGTGCGGCAGCGGCTTCATCTACGACGGCTCGTTCAGCAAACGACGACTGCCCGGCGAAGTCGGAGAGACCACGCGTCTGCTGCGGGCGAACGGGGTGAAGGTGTTCAGCGAACTCCAATGGGCCGACGCTGCCCAAGCGCTTGGTGGCGCGGACGTTTGAACGGGGTTCGGCGCAGAAGTGCAGCGCGGGCCAGCCAGGCCCAGACCACCAGACCGAGTGCGCCTGCGTCGCCTGAGGTCGCGCAACTGCAGCCCACCGAGAGGGTTCGGTGGGGGGGAGCGCCGCCGTCGGCGTCAGGGCCCGCATCGACGGCCTCTCCCGCGTCCGGAATACCCGCGTCGTCGGCACCTGCGTCCACCCCACCGCCGGCGTCAACGGCCGCTCCCGCGTCCGAAATACCCGCGTCGTCGGCACCTGCGTCCAACCCGCCGCCGGCGTCAGAGGCCGCTCCCGCATCAGCGACAGCCGTGAAGGGAATGGCGAGGCTGACAGGCTCGCCTCCGGCGGTTGGCGCAGCAACCGCCGTCGCCGTCACCGCATTCGCCGGCGCCTGAAGTTGAAACGTCACCTTCCCTGCTGCATCGGTGACCACCTGGATCCCCGGCGTCACGAGATCAGCGTCTGCGGCCATCACCAGCCCCGCCGTGGTCGAGACGGTGAACGAAGTCCCCGCGCCCACCGTCGCGCCGCAACTGTCGTGCATCGGCCCCGCGGTCACCGACACCATGGCCACGCCATCAGCCAGCGCGGTCGCCGGAATGGCCACCATCGCAATGAGCGGGTCTCCCATCCCCGCGAAGTACAGGGTCGGACCCTCCTGCCAGGTCAACAGCGGCGTCAGCCCCCGCTGCAGCAGCGAGAGAGAACGCGGTGAGCCCGTGCGGGTGTAGAGCGTCCGCGCCGGGGAGAGTGTACCGATCGACCCCTGGAAAGTGCGCGCGCGCAGCAGCGGACCCTCGAGCCAGGTGATCACGTAGCAGCCCGTTGAAGACGCGGGCACGAAGAGGCTCGGCGACGTTCCGGCCGCGGAGATCGTGGTCACGTCGAGCCCCGCCGCGGTGTTCGAGCTCAGCGTCGAGTCCTGCCGGGCGTAGGTCACGGCGCCAGAAACCGAGACGTAGACGTGATGAACGTCGGTGGGCGTGGTGAGACTGGGGGCCGAACTGAGCGCGTCGCCGGTCGTCACCATGGGGTCGCTGCGCAGCTGCCAGGGCTCGCCGAGCACCGCGGCAGTCGGGGCCAGTGAGGTGTCGAGGATGCCGGTGTTGAGGTTCGTCCCTCCCGGGTGCGTCTCGGCGAAGACCACCCCGTCGGCGGAAAAAGCGGCGATCGCGGTGGACGCGCTCGACGGCACGGTCGCGTTGAAGTCATTGCAGTAGCCGACGAAATTCCACGCACCGCCGCGCCGATAGTAGGGGGCAGCTCGGTAGGTCCTGGCCGGGCCACAGCCACTCAGAGATCCCGCGTAGGCATGGTTGAAGTCCACGGTGACGAGCGCTGGCGCGCCCGCGGCGGTGAAGGTGAGCGCAGGCCTGCCTCCGCGGAGATCAGTCGAGGACGAAAGGGTGGTGGCAGGCCCGAACGAGAGCGCGCCATTGGAGAGGGCCGTCTCGGCATAACGCAGGGTGTAGACGCCGGCGTCCAGGTCGCCCCAGGCCACGCCGACCAGCGCGCCCGACGACGCGACTGCGAACCCCTCGGAGGCAGCGGCGCCAGGCAGCACCGGCCTCGGCCCGCTGAACGAGACGCCGTCCACGGTCTCGCTCATCAACAGGGAGGTGCCGTCGGTGAAGAACACGGTGGTGCGCCCTCCGACGGACACGACGCGTCGCGCGCCGGAGCCGAACCCAAACCCCGCTGCGCTCACCGAGGGCAGAGCGACCTGCGCCCCCGAGGCCGTCGCCATTCCCAGCAAGGTGAGCACGAGCAACCGCAAGAGACTCAGTCTCGTTCCTGTGCACCGGCGGCACAATGGCTGGCGGAGGCTGGGGGGGGGGTCGCCGATCACTTCGGCAGGTGATTGACGATTCGGCCCACCACCCCGCCTTGCTCGAGCGCAAGTGAGATGAACGTCGCTTCCACCTGCGTGCCTTCGAAGGCGACCGCCGGCAGCTTCGCCAACCGCTCGCGCGCTTCGGCCTCGGGCACGCCCAGCCCCTTCACCAGCAGTGTCAGCACCTGCGCCAATTTCTTCGGATCATCGACCCAGACTTCAGCGCGCCCTGACTGCGCGATGATCGATCGGCGCATGCCGGCCCCTGGCAGCCCCGCCCCACCCGTCTGGAAGCCGTGGCCGCAGGTACAGGAGAAGCGCTCGAACCACTTGAGCTGACCTTCAGCGATCTCCTGACCCACCTCGAGGAAGTGAGTCTTCTGACAGGTCGCGCAGACCGAAGGGATGCGTGCGGCGGAGTGCACGCCCTCACACTACCTGAGAAGTTCGACGGAGCATCTCTGCACCGGCCACCCCAATGGCCCCGGTCCCGAACCCCTCCCCTCGGGGCAGCTGCGGCATGAGCGTTGCTCCCCTCGGGATTTCAAGGGAGGTGGGCGATGGATGGTGACTGGCTCAATACGGAGAGGGTCGTCGTCAGAGAGGTGGACGACGCGCGGCGAAGGTTGATGCGGCTGGGCGCGGCGGCGTTGAGCAACGCCGAGCTGGTCGGCGTACTGCTCGGAGACACCGAGCTGACGCGCGCGACGGCGCTGGTGAACGAAGGCATCAAGGCGCTGCTCGCCGAATCACCGGAGGGGCTGGTGGAACATCGCCAGCTGTCCGATGAGCAGGTGGGCCGGGTGCTGGCGGCAGGCGAGCTGGCGCGCCGCCTTCACACGGCGAAAGAAGAACGGCCGCGGCTGCAGACGCCGCAGGCGATCTTCGAGTGGGCGCGCAAACTGATGGTGGGCACCCGGCGCGAGGAATTTCACGTGCTCTGCCTCAACAGCCGCAACGTGCTGCTGCGGCACGTCTGCGTGGCGCAGGGCAGCGTCGATCAGTGCCACGTCGATCCGCGCGAGGCCCTGGCTCCAGCGATCGCCTGCCGGGCCACGGGCATCGTGCTGGTGCACAACCACCCGTCAGGTGACCCGGAGCCATCGGTGCAGGACGTGGCGCTGACCCGGCAATTGAAAGAAGGCTCGCGGCTGCTGTGCCTGCGGCTGCTCGATCACATCGTCATCGGCGAGACGCGCTTCGTCTCGATGCTGGCCCGCGGGCTCATCAAGGGCGACGACAGCGGGTTCACGTCTCGGCTGCAGTCGCCATGAAGTGTTGACCTCCGAGGGAAGGACAGTCCATATGCGCGCGGTGTCTGAGTCACTGCCGTACTTCAACGAGATGCAGGCGGGGCTCAAGAAGCACTTCAGCCTCGACGCCTTTCGCACCGGCCAGGCCGAGGTGATCTCGAACGTCATCGCGGGCCGCAACGCGGTGGTGGTGATGCCCACCGGCGCCGGCAAGTCGCTGTGCTACCAGCTGCCGGCGATGCTGCTCGAAGGCGTCACGGTGGTGGTCTCGCCGCTGATCGCCCTGATGCAGGACCAGGTCGACTCGCTGCAGGCCAAGGGCATTCCGGCGACGTTCATCAACTCGACGCTCAGCGATTCAGAGCGGGCGAACCGCCAGCAGCGCATGCGGCAGGGCGAATACAAGCTGGTGTACGTCGCGCCTGAACGGTTTCGCAGCGAGGCCTTCGTCAACGCGCTGACCGACGCCCGCCTGGCGCTGTACGCCATCGACGAAGCGCACTGCATCTCTCAGTGGGGCCACGACTTCCGGCCCGACTACGCGCTGCTGGGACAGGTGCGAAAGCGGCTGCGGCCCCCGCGCACCGTGGCGCTGACCGCGACCGCGACTCCGGAAGTGCGCGACGACATCGTGCGCGTGCTGCTGATGAAGGACCCCTGCGTTTCGGTCGCGGGGTTCGATCGGCCGAACCTGTTTCTCGAGGTGGCGACGGTCACCGGTGACGCCGACAAGCGGGCGGCCTGCGCGTCCCTGGCCAGTGAAGGCAGCGGCGTCATCTACTGCAACACCCGCAAGCAGGCCGAGACGCTGCACGAGCACCTGATGAAGGAAGAAGTGCCCACGGTGCTCTACCACGCGGGCATGGAGGACGAGGCGCGGCGCAAGGCGCAGGAGTCCTTCATGTCGGTTCCGGACTGCGTGGCGGTGGCGACCAACGCGTTCGGCATGGGCATCGACAAGCCCGACATTCGCTTCGTGGCGCATGCGGGCATCCCCCGCGCGGTCGAGGCGTACTACCAGGAGATCGGCCGCGCCGGCCGCGACGGGAAGCCGAGCCGCGCGGTGCTGCTGTTCAATCACGCGGACGTCTTCACGCAGGAGAGGCTCATTCAGGGCAATCACCCGCCCGAGACGCTCTTCGTCGATCTGTGGAACGTGCTGCGGCCGATGGAGAGCTTCGATCGCGGCGTGCACCTGCTCGCGGGCCAGGTCGGCGCCTCGGAGTTCGAGGTCTCAGCGGCACTCAAGGTGATGGAGCGGCAAGGGGCGATCTCTCGCGCCGGCCGCGGTGAAGGCCGCTACGGCATCACCGTGCAGCCCTCGGGAATGATGCACCAGCCTCGCAGCCCCGAAGCGAAGGCGCTGCTCACCGCGCTCAACGCGGGTGCGCCTCCCGGGGTGAAGCAGACGATGGAGCTGTACCTGCTCTCGCGAAAGTGCGGGCTCGACGAAGAGCGGGTGCGGCACGCGCTCACGCTGCTCGAGCGGACGTCGGTGGTGGTGGTGCAGCGGCCGTTCTCCGGGCGCGCGATCAGCATTCTCAAGCACGGCCCCTGGAGTGAGCTCGATCTCGATCTGCGGCGGCTGCGCGAGCAGGAACGCAATGCGCTGCTGCTGCTCAAGCGCATGACCGATTACGCGTACACCAAACGCTGCCGGCGGGCGTTCGTGCTGCGGTACTTCGGTGAAGAGGTGCCGTTCGCGCAGTCCTGTGGCTCGTGCGACGTGTGCGTGGGCACGAAGCTCGTGGTGACCAAGGCGAAGGCGGCGGCCCTCGCGCCGGGAACCCGGGTGCTGCCGGAGAAGTTCTCTTCGCTCGCCGCAGAAGAGCTCAAGCGGTGGCGTCGAGAGCTGTCGCAGGACCTCGCAGTGCCTCCGTTCATCATCTTCAACGACGCCACGCTGTATGCGCTGGCCGCGGCGCTGCCGATCACGAAGGACGAGTTTCTCGCGGTAAAGGGTACCGGCGAGTCGCGGTGGGAACGGTTCGGCCCGAGGATTTCGCAGATCTGCCTGACGGCGCGGGCGGCGGGTGATGAACCGCAAGTCGCTGCCTTCGTGCCCCGGCGGCGCTCGCGGCACTGACCTCGCGGCGATAGGGTGCGGCCATGGTCCGCCGCCTCTCCCTGCTGCTGATTCCGGCCGTGCTCTCTGCGTGTCCCGGTCCCCAGGTGGTCACCCGCTTTCACGTCGGAGGGAAGGTCACGAGTCTCGAAGGCGCAGGCCTCGGTCTCGAGCTCAACGGCACCGAGTTGCTCCCCGTTCGCATCCCCGGCGAGTTCACCTTCGACACGCCGGTCGCCGATGGCCAGCCCTACGTGGTGACGGTCAAGTCGCACCCGACCAGCCCGGCGCAGCTCTGCCAGGTGACGCACGGCAGCGGCACCGTCTCCGGCGCGAACGTGATCGACATCGAGATCGCCTGCGCCACCCAGACCTTCGCGCTCGGGGGCACCGTGACCGGCCTGACCGGCACGGGGCTCGTGCTCCGCAACAACGGCGCTGACGATCTTTCCATCGCAGCCAATGGGCCCTTCCGCTTCGCAAGTCCGGTGCGCAGCGGGGCGACGTACACGGTCTCGGTCGCGACCCAGCCCACCCAGCCCACGCAGAGCTGCGTGATCCAGAGCGGTTTTGGGGTGATGGGCAACGGAGAGGTGCTTGACCTGCAGGTCTTCTGCATGTCGAACCCGGTGACGATCGGCGGGCGCATCACGGGCCTGACCGGCACGGGGCTGGTGCTGCAGAACAATGGGACCCGTGATCTCACGCTGCAACCCGGCGCGACCAGCTACTCGTTCATCGTGCCTCGTGACGCGGCGTACACGATCAGCGTCAGAACGCAGCCCACCTCGCCCAACCAGCTCTGCACGCTGGTGAACGCCGGGGGCACCACCACCAGCGTCGATGTGACCAACATCGATCTCACCTGCGTGACGGCGCTCTTCCCGGTGGGAGGCACGGTCACGGGGCTCACGGGCTCGGGCCTGGTGCTGCACAACGACAACGGCACCGACTTGCCCGTGGTCGCAGGGGCCACCAGCTATCAATTCAACCTTCCGAGCGGCGGCGCCTACGCGCTCACGGTGAAGACGCAGCCGACGAACCCGAGCCAGACCTGCTCGCTGGTCAACGCGACCGGTACCGTGGCCGCATCGGCGATCACCAACGTGCACGTCACCTGCGTCACCGACAGCTTCACCGTGGGGGGCACCATCACGGGACTGACCGGCAGCGGCCTGGTGCTGCAGAACAACGCAGGCGCCAATCTCACCGTGCCTGCCGGGGCCACCAGCTTTCAGTTCCAGAGCAGCAGCGGCAGCCCCTACGCCATCAACGTGCTCACGCAGCCCACCGGCCCGACCCAGTTCTGCGCAGCGGCGAACGCCACGGGCACCGTCACCACGGCGAACGTCGTCAACGTCGCGATCACCTGCGCGACCTCGACCTTCACGGTGGGGGGCACCATCACCGGACTGCTCGGCAACGGGCTCACGCTGCAGAACAACCTCGGCAGCAACTTGAACCGCAGCCCGGGCAGCACGCAGTACAGCTTCACCGTGCCCAGCGGCGGCGGGTATTCGATCACCGTGTTGAGCCAGCCCGTCGGGCCGACGCAGCTCTGCACGGTGCTCAACGCGAGCGGAACCGTGACGGCCAACGTCACCAACGCGCACGTCACCTGCGTCACCACCTCGTTCACCGTCGGAGGAACCATCACCGGACTGTCCGGGAGCGGCCTGGTGCTGCAGAACAACGGTGGCAACAACACCACCCTGCCCTCCGGCTCGACCACCTTCAGCTTCACCGTCGCGAGCGGAAGCCCGTACGCGATCTCGGTGCTCACCAACCCCTCGAACCCGACCCAGAGCTGCATGGTCTCGAATGCCTCGGGCACGGTGACCACCGCCAACGTCACCAACGTGAACCTCAACTGCACCACCACCAGCTTCACGGCTGGCGGCGCGATCACCGGGCTGTCCGGCGGTGGGCTGGTGCTGCAGAACAATCTCGGAGGGGATCAATCGATCACCGCGGGCACCACGAGCTACTCGTTCAGCGTGCCCAGCAGCACGGCGTACTCCATCAGCGTCAAGACGCAGCCGACCACGCCGACCCAGGTGTGCACCGTGTCGAACCCGAGCGGTACCGTCACCAACGTCAACGTCACCAACGCGACGATCAACTGCGTGAGCACGCCCTTCAACATCGGGGGCACCGTGACGAACCTGGTCGGCTCGGGGCTCGTGCTGCAGAACAACCTCGCGGGCGACCTGCCCGTGAGCGGAAGTTCGTACGCCTTCAGCGCGCCGAGTGGTTCTGCGTACTCGGTGAGCGTGAAGACGCAGCCGACCAACCCCACGCAGGTCTGCACCGTGGCGAACGCGACCGGCAACGTGCCGAACGGTCCGGTGACGAACCTCGCGGTGAGCTGCACGTGTTCGCCGTATTGCCCGCAGGTGTTGGTGCTCGCGGGCACCACGAGCCCGACCGCGAATCACCTGGCCGCTCGTTTTGCGCCCGGGGGCAGCTGGGTGAGCACCCGGCTCACCGGGATCACCCAGAGCGGCACTGGGCTGGCGATGCTCGATGACGGCACCGCGGTCGGGCTGGTGCGGAACAGCACCGACAACCTGATCAAGTACACGGTCTTCAACGGCAGTTGGTCGGCGCTCTCCAACGTCGCAGCCGGAATTACCACCCTCGCAAGGCCTTCCATCGGCAGTGGGCCGGTGGCGCAGGCGGTCTTCCAGGGCGAGGACTACAAACACTACGCGCTGAACTTCAACGGCAGCTGGAGCGCCGTGACTCCGGTGGGCGTGCGTTCACCGCAGACCCAGGTGTTCGGCCCCAGCGCGCCGATGCTGCTGAACCGGGCGGCGGGCGCGTTCACCGTCGCGTACATCGAGGG
>JAYVNA010000802.1:0-2972 GCA_043758715.1 Archangium sp. | reverse complement strand
ATGGCATCACCACATATCCGTCGTCCTCTGCTGCTACGCCTTCGCGGTGGCCGAACGCCATCGCATTTTTCCCCTCACGACCAGACGGACTCGTCGAGTGCGTATTCCGACGATGCCGATCACTGATTCCGACGCATGCCGTTCACCGATTCCGACCATGCCGATCACCCCAGAGCGTGACGACGCCGGGATATTTTGTCTGCGCCTGACTTAGTTCTCTTCGTCGCTTTGATCCACTCGCTCAGGTCGTCGTTTCACCCCGCCTGAGCGCAGCGAAGGCGGCCCCTTTGGTGTTCATGATTTTCCCGCCTTCGTCTTCCTGATCGACTCGCCGACGAGTTTGATTCGGTGGGCGTTGTGAACGAGCCGATCGCAGATCGAGTCGGCGATGGTCTCGTCGCCGATCACCGCGTGCCATTCCTTCGGATCAAGCTGGCTGGTCACGATCGTCGATGAAGTTCCGTGCCGATCGTCGAGCACTTCGAGCAACTCTTTTCGTTGCGCGGCGCCAAGCAATTCGAGACCGAAATCGTCCAAAACCAAGACCTGTGTCTTCGCGAGCCGTCTGAGGAGCAACGAGTAGGTGCCGTCGACCCGCGCCTGGGCCAGTTCATCGAAGAGACGCGACGTCCGCCGGTACGCGACCGTGAAGCCGTCGCGGCAGGCCTTGTTGCCGAGCGCGCACGCCAGGTAGCTCTTCCCGACGCCGGTTTTCCCCGTGAGAATTACGTTTTGCTTGCCGACCACCCAGCGCGACATCGCGAGGTCGAGCATCACCGACTTCGTCAGCCCGCGAGGGTGTGCGTAGTCGATGTCCTCGATGCACGCTGGGTGCTTGAGCTTCGCGTTCTTCAAGCGAGCCTTCAGCTTCGCGTTCTCGCGATGCACCCACTCCGCGTCTGCCAGCAGCCCCACCAGATCCGCGGGCGCCAGCTCCTTGTCTTTCGGTTTCTCCAGCCAGTCGCGCAGCGCGGCGGCCATTCCGTGCAGCCTCATCTCCACCAACTTCTCCATCGTCTGTGCAGCAAGCATCGACTTCTCCCTTGGTTGAATGGTCTCGTTGTCGGGCGTGCCGGCGCGGCTTTCTTGCGCCTGCAACACCCCTGCGCCGCGAGACCGTCGGCGCGATCTCGTCAGTGGTGGTAGTCGTAGTAGCCAGCGCCCCGCACGTTCTCGTGCAGGGGCAGGCTGCCTTGCGGCTGCTCGAGAGCCAGCTCTTCCTTGTCGAGGTTGTGCCGCAGGATGTTCGCCACGCTCCTGTAGCTGCAGGCGCGGCGCTCTTTCGCCCGAGCGCAGGCCCGTTCAATTCGCTCGGGCTCGTAGCCGCTGCGCAGCCGCATGATCCCCAAGCAGGCGTTGAAGCCCTGTTGAGGGTGCGGCCGACTGAGCATGATCTCCTCGACCACGGCCGAGGTCATCGGCCCAATCGTCTTCGCCCAGCCGATGATCCGCTCCGGGGTCCACTCGGCAAACTCCTGATGCCCTTTGGGCATGTGTTCACGCAGCGTCGTGTACCCGTGCTTCACGTAACTGCGCGCGTGGCTCGCTTCACGTTTTCCGCCACGGAACACCTCGATGGTGGTCGCCGTCGCGCGCAGGTCCAGCCGCTCGCCGTACCTCGTGTAGAGGACGCTGTAGTGATGATCGTCGAACTCGACGTGGTAGTTGAGGCCCACCCGCGGCTTCTCCCAGTCGGAAAATTCGTACGGTTCCGATGGCAGCGGCTTGAGCGCGGCCCTCTCGACTTCCTCGAAGAGCTGCCGGCGCGACTTCTTCAGCTTCTTCATCTGTCGGTCGTTGAGCCGAGCCACCAGCACCTTCACCGCGTCGCGTAGCTCGCTCAGCGAGAAGAACTTGTGGTTCCGCAGCACCGCCGAGATCCATCGCGACGCCAGCAACACACCCTGCTCAACTTTTGCCTTGTCGCGCGGCTTGTACGCCCGTGCCGGGATGATCGCCGTGCCGTAGTGACGCGCGAGATCCGCGTACGTCCGGTTGAGATCCGGCTCGTACTTGCTCGCCTTCGTCACCGCGCTCCGCAAGTTGTCCGGGATCGTCAGCTCGCTGACGCCCCCAAAGAATTCGAAGGCGTGGACGTGGCACGAGATCCACGTCGGCAGTTCCTCGGTGAAGACCGGCTCGACGTAGGTGAGGTTGCTCGCCCCGAGGACCGCGACGAAGAGCTTCGCCACCCGCACCTCGCCGGTCAGCGGGTCGATGACCTCGATGCCGTCGCCGCTGAAGTCGACGAAGCACTTCTCGCCGGCGACGTGCTCTTGCCGCATCGTGACGCCGAGGTGCCCGGCCCACAGCTGGTACCGCTCGCAGAATCGGCTGTACTCGTAACCATCGGGGTGTGACTCCCGGTACTCCTGCCAGAGCAGACTCTTGGTGACGTGCTTGCGCTTGAGCTCTTGGTGAATCACGCACCAGTCGGGATCCGGCCGGCTCACGGCCTGCCCCTCCTGCCGGAACAGCAGTCGCGTCAACGCATCGTCGTCGTCCAGCTCGGGTGGCAGCGGCCAGCTCAACTTCGCCACCGCGATCCGCCCCAGGTAGCCCGACACCGTGGCTGGCGACAGTCGACAGACCTTGGCGATCGCCCGCCCCGTCAGCTTCATCTCGAACTTCAACCGAATCACTTCTCGCAGCGTCCGCATGGGTACCCTCTCGGTCGTCAATTCCCCTCCTGGTTGGGAGGGTGAACTGGCGGTCATGTACCCAGCGTCGTCAACGCCCTGAGGCGGTCACGAGGGCTGAAACGCTGCTCAGCCGTTCAGCGATCGGCATGCTCGGAATCGGTGATCGGCTTGGATCGGAATCAGTGATCGGCATGCGTCGGAATCGGTGATCGGCATGCTCCGGAATTCGCATCGAGACGGTCCGCTCCGAAGAACGGCCTGAGCGCCACTTCGCCGATTCCTTCATCACGGTGCGCCTCGCCATCGCACGCGCCACCGCGCGCTGGTTGC
>JAYVNA010000801.1:0-2974 GCA_043758715.1 Archangium sp. | reverse complement strand
TGGGGATCGCGATCTTCGGCTTCAACCTGGGCGTCGACTTCGCCGGCGGCACCGTGGTCGAGGTGAAGTTCGCCGGGGCCAACGTCACCGCCGAGCAGGTTCGCGAGGGCGCCGTGAAGGGCGGCCTGAAGGAACCGCAGGTGCAGGGCATCGGCGCCGCCGACGAGAGCAACTTCATCCTCCGCATGGGGGGCGTCACCCAGCTGACCGAAGAGAGCGAGAAGGCGGCCGAGGCGGCCGTGCGCGGCCTGGGCGAGGTCATTTCGCTCACCAAGAACCTCGACACCGGCATCATCAACGTTCACTTCAAGGCGCCCGTCGACCCGGAGGTCATCAAGAACGCCGTGGTGGCGTCCGGCACCGCGGTCGAGAAGGTCGCGAAGCTCGGCGAGGCCGACTACCAGGTTCAGGCCAAGGGCATGGCCGCCAAGGTCACGGCGGCCCTCCAGTCCGGTATGCCCGACTCGAAGTTCGAGGTGCGCCGCACCGACTACGTCGGCCCGCAGGTCGGCAAGCAGCTGCGCAACAAGGGCCTGATGGCCCTCATCTGGGCGATGCTCTTCATCCTCATCTACGTGGCCTTCCGCTTCGATCTGAAGTTCGGCCCCGGCGCCTTGCTGGCGATGCTGCACGACGTGATCATGGTGGCCGGCTACTTCCTGGTGACCCGCCGCGAGTTCAACCTCACCTCGATCGCCGTGCTGCTGACGATCATCGGTTACTCGATCAACGACACCATCGTGATCTACGACCGCATTCGCGAGGAGATGGTCAAGTACAAGGGCAAGCCGCTGCCTGAGATCATCAACATCGCGGTCAACGACACCCTGGCGCGCACCATTCTCACCTCCGGCGTCACCGCGCTCTCGCTCATCGGTCTGCTCGTCTTCGGCGTGGGCGAAATCTTCGACTTCGCCGCGGCCATGCTGCTGGGCATCATCGTCGGCACCTACTCGTCCGTGTACATCGCGAGCCCGCTGGTCATCTGGCTCGACGAGCGTGAACACGAGCGTGAGGGCGCAGGCGGAGGCATGAAGGCCAAAGTCGCCTGAGCTGAGCTGCTCGCAGTTTCTTTCAAAGCCGTCGGGACGAAAGTTCCGGCGGCTTTTTTTATGGGGGTCACTCACCATGTCGCGGCTGCTGAAAATCGCGGTGGGAATCGCAGTGGGTCTGGTGCTGGTGTTCCTTGGCATCGCGCTGGTGGGCACCTGGCAGGTCGCCGGGGTCGCTCGCGAGAAGATGGAGCAGGTGCAGGCGGGTCTCGCGACCGACTGGAAAAACTTCGAGCCCCAGGTGGTGGCCGACGAGGCGCGCTGGAAGAACGATGCGCTCCTGACGCCGCACCCAGGCGGTGACGCGGCGCCCGTACTCTTCGCCCACCTGCGCTGGGACAAGGACAACGCCCCGCCGCCGCTCCCGAAGGACCTCACCGAGGCCCTGCGGGCCGCGGGCTCGGAGTGGGCGAAGAAGGCCGACCAGCTCGACGTGAGCGCCATCGACTCGAAGTGGATGGCCCAGCTCGGCGCCTTCGGCTTCTGGGACATCGAGGGCGAAGGGTCCCGCGTCGAGAAGCTGCCCTTCGCGTTGCTCAGCGAGCCCATTCCCCAGTTCACCGATCTGCAGGTGCAGGCGAAGGTGCACCTGCTCGCGGGGCTCAAGGCGGGCTCGGCGCTGCAGGCCGGCAAAGACGTGCGCGAGCTGGCGCGGCTGTGCCTCACCAGCGAGACGTTGATAGGCGAGATGGTCGGCACCGCGCTGCTCGCCACCGAGCGCCATGCCTTCGAGGCGGCGGTCGAGCGCGGGCAGGACGTCACCGGCTGGTCGCCCATCTCGGAGGCCGATCAGCAATCGCTGACCCGGCTGTTGTGGGCCGCCCAGGCGCCGTACACCCTGCTCGCGACGGGTGCACTCTCCAGCCGGCGCGTGGCGGTAGGCGAGTGCACGGGCATGCGCGAAGGGTTCGGCCTGGCCTTCTTCCTGCGGGGGTACCTGCAGGACCAGCTGCCCGCGCGCTACGCCTCGATGGGCACCACGCTCGATGCCAGCGCCTGCCGGCTGCGCCGCCTGCGCCTCGCGTGGAAGAACCCGGAACCCAGCGCAGGCCAGCTGCCGGTGAAGGGCTCCGCCTTGTGCATGCAGGAGCCCGGCATCGAAGCGACCGAGTGCGCGGTGCCCGACGGGGCGATTCTCTTTCCCTTCGCGCGCGCCTTCATCGGCGACAACCTGGTCACCCTGGCGACCCCCGACTGGTTCAAGAAGTATCGCGAGCTGGCCGCGGCCCCTCCGTAGGTGCGGGGCGCGTGAGCTGAAGCGTCTGGGTGGGGAAGGCGATGCGGGTGCCGGCCTTGTCGACCGCCGCGAGGAAACGGATGAGCACGTCTTCCCGCACCCGCCGAAACTCGTCGTAGTCGGTGGTGACGAACCACGCCGAGACCTCGATCTCGAGTGACGACTCGCCCAGTTTCACGAACTGCACCGAGACGCTGTCGGGCCACAACTGCGCCTGCGCCCGCAGCCCCTCGCGGAAACCTTCCATCACCTGCTTGAGCTGCTCGGCCGTGGTGCCGTACACGAGGCCCACCTTCGTCTCGAGGCGCACCCGATCGCGGGCGGCGAAGGTCTCGAGGCGCATGTCGGCGAGCTTGCCGTTGGGAATGCTCACCAGGGTGCGATCGAGCGTTCGAATGCGGGTGCTGCGCAGGCCGATGGTCTCTACCGTGCCCACGAAGTCATCGATGCGCACGAAGTCGCCTTCCCGAATGGGTTGATCGATCGCGAGGGCGAAGGCCCCGAACACGTTCTCCAGGGTCTTCTGCGCGCCCAGCGCCAACGCGATGCCGCCGATGCCCAGGCCCGCGAGCACGCTGGTGACCGAGTAGCCGAGCTCAGCGAGCCCCGCGAGGATCGCAAAGCCCATCAACGCGAAGCGCGCCACCCGCGAGAACAGACCCACCAGCGCGCGGCTGCCGGGGCG
>JAYVNA010000800.1:0-9275 GCA_043758715.1 Archangium sp. | reverse complement strand
TTGCTGCCGCCGTTCGAACGCCCATCGGAAAACTGCGCGGTGCTCTGAAGGACGCCCGCCCCGACGATCTGCTCGCCCTGGTGATCGCCCAGGTGCTCGCGCGCACCGGGATTGCGGGCGCGAAGGTCGACGAGCTCTACGCCGGCTGCGCGAACCAGGCCGGTGAAGACAACCGCAACGTCGCGCGCATGGGGGCCCTGCTGGCGGGCCTGCCGAACACCGTGCCCGCGGCGACGGTCAATCGCCTCTGCGGCAGCGGGCTCGAGGCGATCATTCAGGGCGCGCGGCAGATTCGCCTGGGCGAGGCCGACATCGTGATCGCCGGCGGCGTCGAGTCGATGACGCGCGCGCCGTGGAGCACCCCCAAACCGAACGAGGCCTTCCCCGGCGGCAAGCTCGAGTCGTGGGACACCTCGCTGGGGTGGCGCTACCCGAACCCGAAGCTGGCGGCGATGTTCCCCCTCGAGGGCATGGGCGAGACCGCCGAGAACGTGGCGGAGCGGCTGAACATTTCCCGTGAAGATCAGGACCGCTTCGCCCTCGCCTCGCATCAGAAGGCCGTGCGCGCACAGCAGGCCGGTGCCTTCGCCGCTGAGCTGGTGGCGGTGGAGCTGCAGCAGAAAAAAGGGCCACCCCTGATGGTGACGCAGGACGAGCAGCCCCGGGGTGATTCCACCTCCGAGAAGCTCTCGACCTTGAAGCCGGCGTTCCGGGAGGGCGGCAGCGTGACCGCGGGCAATTCCTCGACGCTCAACGACGGCGCGGCCGCCGTGGTGTTGATGAGTGAACGCGCCCTCGAAGCCTGGGGGAAGACGCCCCTGGCGCGCTTCGTCAGCAGCGGGAGCGCCGGGGTCGATCCCCGGGTGATGGGGCTGGGTCCGGTGCCCGCCACCCGCCAGGCCCTCGAGCGCGCGAAGTGGAAGCTCGGCGAGGTCGACCTGATCGAACTTAACGAAGCCTTCGCAGCGCAGTCACTGGGTTGCATTCGCGAGCTGGGGCTCGACGAAGCGAAGGTGAACGTCAATGGCGGGGCGATCGCCCTGGGGCACCCGCTGGGCATGAGCGGCGCCCGCCTGGTGGCGACGTTGACTCACGCGATGAAGGCGCGCGGCGCGAAGAAGGGCCTGGTGACGATGTGCATCGGGGTGGGCCAGGGCATCGCGGCCACCTTCGAGGCGCCATGAAACACGCCTTCTTCAAGGGCCTGGTCGCGCCGCTACACATCTCGCACCGCGGCGGCGCGGCGCTCTACCCCGAGAACACCCTCTACGCGTTCGAGCGGGCGATGAAGCTCCACCGCACCGACATGCTCGAGCTCGATGTGCATGCCTCGTCTGACGGGGAGATCGTGGTGGCCCACGACGCCACGCTCGAGCGCTGCACCAATGGCGCGGGGCCGCTCAGCGCACTGACCTTCAGCGAACTGTCGCGCCTCGACGCCGCGTTTCACTTCACGCCGGTCGGCGAGTCGGGCACCCCGCTCCGCGGCAAGGGCATCACTTTGCCCAGCCTGCGCGAGGTGCTGACGGCCAGTGGAAGTCTTCGCCTGAACATCGAGATCAAGAGCGAGGGCGCGATCGACCCCTTCGTGGCGCTGGTGAAGAAGGAAGACTGTCTTCAGCGCATCTGCATCGGCAGCGAACACGACGCCATCGCGGCCGAGCTGGCGAAGCGGCTGCCCGAGGCGTGTCATTTCTTCCCGCGTGATGCGCTGGCGGCGTTCGTGCTGCCAACCAAGGGGGGCGAGCCTCCCGATGACGACCCCCGCTACACGGTGCTCGACATGCCCTACCGCTACGAGGGCGTGGTGTTGTTTGACGCCGCGCTCGCCGAGGTGGCTGCAAAACACCACAAGTGGATCAACGTGTGGACGGTGGATGAAGAGGTCGAGATGCACCGCTGTGTGACGGCGGGCGTGGGCGGTGTGATGACCGATCGCCCCGACGTGCTGCGCGCAGTGCTGTCATCTACTTGA
Organism: Archangium sp.; assembly: GCA_043758715.1. GTDB lineage: Bacteria > Myxococcota > Myxococcia > Myxococcales > Myxococcaceae > Archangium_A. The sequence continues at coordinate 7,300 of JAYVNA010000800.1, read as the reverse complement.
GAGCCTGAGCGACCGCGGAGTCGATCGCGGGCTTGAGCAACGTCCCCTTCCCCACGTCGAGCTTCGGGAAACCGACCGCACGTACCTTCTCCCCCTCAGGAAGCAGGAGACGCGCCTTCAGCCCGAGTGCGTCAGGGCTCTGGACGATGTCCACCACCAAGACCCACACGCGCGGGCGGACCTCGGTTGCGTCTATGCCCTCCACGCAGCCCGGTCCTTCAGCACAAGGCTCAGCCGCGGGGTGGATGGAATGGAGCGTGAGACCTCGCATGGCCAAGGCGCCGGCGAACGAAGTGCCCACTGCCTCGCTCACCTCAGTGGAGACTTCAGGATCTCCTCGGAGCTGAATATCGACGTTGGCGCGCCAGGTCATCGACTCCAGTTCTGCGGGAAGCCACCCCTGCGCCACCGCCCTCTGCTGCCAGCCAACGATGGCATCAAGCTGCGCGCACGGCACTGAAGTCTGCTTGGAAACGGCAGCAAGGTCGGCCAGCGCGGCCTCAAGCTCAATCTCGCGATCAACCCGATGAAGCTGGGCGCGCAGAGCGCTTCTTGTTTGCCAAAGCAGTTCGCCGAGTTGGGCCTCGGGGTCGTTGAACTGCGGACAGAGGGAGGCAATCTCGGTGAACGCTCCAGCGGCAGGGTGCGCCGCGACGAAGCGCGAAGAAGGTCTGAGACCGGAAGGGCCGAGGCTCGACGCGAGCAACCCCACTACCCGGGCTACTGCGTCTTCAAGGCGCTCGCCGCGCTGTTGCGTAAAAGGCAGCGTCGGAAGCCAGATGAGTTGGCCCGAGGCAGGCGTGAAGGCCGTCGTGAGGACCCAGCTGCCAGGAACTGTCCCGATGCTCAGCTCGACTAGGAAGTCACCAGCGATGCCGAGTTGTCGCACTCTGCAAGCGGCAAAGTCGTGCTCTGGATCGCAGACGCGTTGCCTGACGAGGGCGCGCTCTGCCGCACCAGCGCTGACGACCTCGAGGTCAGGCTGACGAGAAAGGGCAACGATGAGTTCCGCCTCGAGACGGGTGTCGAGTGTGGTGGCGAAGGTGCCCTGCTCGACCTTCACCGCGATGCGTGACCTTGGGAGGGTGACCGACGCGCGAGGGGGCCCCGTGCGCTCCGTGCACCCGACGCACAACAAGACGAGAGCCCACAGGGGCTTCACAAGACACCCGATGAAAACATTACGGACACGTCCAAAGCGTGAGTCCGGTCGCTGAATTGCCCGTGTTTGCGGGGTTGTGTTGGTACCTCGGCCACGGGGCTTGCCGGTCGAGCCCTGGAGAGTCGACGAGCAGGGCGACGAGCTTGGTCACTCCGGCGGCGGTTGACGCGACGTAGAGGACACCCGGCTGTGAAGGACCGCACGGAATGGGAACGCTGCGATCGATGTCCAGGTTCAGCTGTGAGATCGCGCTCGGTGGTGCACTCGCCGGAAAGAGACCTGACCAATTCCACTCTTCAACTAGCGTCGTCGCGTTCAACACTCTGAGCACTCCGTCTGAACCGATGACATAGACGTGGCCACCCGCCCCCAGAAGCGGCGCACGGTCTGAGAAACGCACAGACGGAATGGCGGCGCTCGAAGCAGGCGAAGCGAAGGTGACAGCCGCTCCGCCTGCAATGTTGACACGCCTCACCCGTCCGCCATTGTCACCGTAATAGACGACTGCATTTGCGGGCGTGCCGCCGACGACGGCTGCACCGCCGGGCGATGTCCCCGGAGTCGCGGTGGCAGTGATGCCCCCGTCGAGAGACCCGCCTGGGTTCACAAATCCAAACACTCCACCCACCGTTGGCCCTCCTCCTCCTCCTGCAATGCCAGCGCCAATCAGGAAAAGATTGGCTGGGAAAAGGGTCGTGGTGGTCACCCAACCTCTGGGGCTCGGGTTGGCTGCGGTAGCGAGGAATTTCCAGACCGGCGCGCTGCCCGCCCCCGCGACGAATACATCGTCTGATTGAATGGCAACGGTTGGGCGACCAGCGAGCGAACCCGAGTTGCCGTCATCGATAACCGACGCAACGCACGATCCCTGCGCAGGGGCAAGGACGCCGTCACTGCGGACCGCGTACACAACTTCGGTTGGTCCAGGAGCACGCAACGCGAGGTCGCCGTCATACGTGGCCGATGAGACTACTCCGCAGCGGATGGCCTGACTTGCGCCGGGGTTCTTGACCAAGAGAGCTTGCGCGCCGGAGGAAGTCGCGACGTAGATGTCTTCTTGCGCACCTACGAGAGGACCTGCGGTGACCGTATCGGAAACGGAAGACCATGCATTCGTGGCGCCCCCGTCTGGCGTGACGTTCCACAGTGCGGAGCCATTGCCCAACTTGGCGCCGCTCACCACCACTCCGCTCGACTTCAATGCAACCGCCAGCGGAGAAACCGAGAGTGCGGGTGCCATGTCGCGCGCCCATTTCAGGCGAGTGACGGGAACGTTCACAGGGCCCACGACCGCAAAAGTGTTTCCCAATGTATCTTCACCACTCGCGACGCTTGCAGCCACGAGGCCCACACCGCTACCCAGCGCCTGCGTCCTCAGGTCCATCGCAAAACAAAGACACGCAACGTTTCCGCAAGCAGAACAGGCCGCATCACCGACGCGCGTCACATCTGATTGAGAAAAGACGACTGAACTGGGAACCAAGGGTCGGTTTGACTCCAAGCGAAGCAGCGCGCTCTCAGACTTCTTCCAGCGCCGAACACCATCGGAATCCTGGTCTTGCGCGGCGCGGTTGGGTGGCGGTTCGACAATCAGCGTCACGACGGGAGCACTCAGGACCACTTCGAAACTTCGTGCAGCGGTTGGGCCCCCAGGCCAACCGGCTGTCACAGTCCGGTTGCCCGATGTAGCGCCTGCGTCGAGGCTGCCAGTCCATTCAGCAGCCTGCTTCGACAGCACGCCCGTTGCCCCACCATCAATCCAATAGGGAACATCAGCGGCAAAGGCACCACCGTCGCCTCTCGTAGCAGTCAGGCGCAGGGGCACGCTGGCGAAGGAACGTGGCCCGAACTGTTGGCCCACCGTCGGATCCGTCCACGAGATCGAAAGACCAAGGTCGTCGCAATGACCACCGTCCAAATCAGCGACGCACCCCTGCCACGGCTCACAGCGCGCGCTGCAAACACGGGCCGAGACGGAAATCGTTGCGTTTGCAGCCGCCCAACCTGCGCGTACTGCTTGCACGCCGGTGGCGTTAGCGAGCACGAAGTCACCCTCGAAGAGGTTGTTGTTTTTCATCAGCATTGAGGGCCCGGTGGCACCACCGCTGGTCTGCGCTGGGACACTCGCAGCGGGCCAGACTCCGCCGTCAGAGTTCGTCACCCGGAAGACGAAGTGCACCGTCTCGCCACCGTTGAACGTCGCACCTGCGGGCGGACTCACCGCACTCACCACGGCATCGACGCAGCCGCCTGTCGTGCAATTCTGCCAGGCCAAACAATCAGGCGTACAGGCGTTGCTACCGCCGCCCGCGCCTCCACCCGTGGCACCTCCGCCACCGCCAGCGGTGGTTCCTCCGTCATCTGGAATCACGCACAAGCGCTCAGTGCACACGGCCCCTGACTCACACTCGGCAGCCGTCTCACACGTCCGCACGCCGAACGTGCAGCCGACGAAAAACATTCCACACACCGCCAACATTAGAACTCGCTTCAAAACGCGCCTCCAATCTGAACCATCGCACCACCGGCCATCGGGACCACCGTGACCTGTCCCACGGGAGCGGGCAAAGCCGTTCCCCACAAAATCGCACCGACGGCGGCCGCGACCGCACCAGCACCGAGGCCAGCCCACCCAATTGCAGTCAAGGTCTGACCCGTTTGGACCCCCCGGAGTTGCGCCAGGGGAAGGCTTCCGCTCGAGGTCGGCGTCGCGCCGCATCCAAAACCGCACCCGATCGCAGCCATGGCGCCGCCCACAGCGGCCAAACCAACGCCTGTGAAGAGAAGCGCCTTTCCCGCTGAGCGCTGCCCAGCCCCTCGATCTTCGATCACCAGGGGAGGAGGCGGGGGCGGAAGCTCCTTCAGAGGCTCGACCTGACGAGTCGCGGGCAAATCACCTACCTTGAGCTGTGAGAAGAGCTGCACCAGCCCGTTCTTCGCAATGTCCTTGAACGAATCGCGGCCTTTGGCCAGCTTCACCGAATTGCTCGGGCTCGCGACCTTGCCATCCTCGCGGACCACGCGGCCGCTCACCACCACAGCTCCCTCGATCGTGTAATCGACGCTCGCGTAGAGGCCGTAGAGCGCCTCCGCCTTCTGCGCGAGTTGCACAAGACACTCATCCTGACGCTCGCAGTCAGTACGTTTGAGCTCTTTGAGAGCCAAATCGTATCGGCCGAAGTCCGGCACCATCGCGCCAGCGAGCCGAAGGAGTCGCGTGTACTCGCGCTGCATCGTTTCCTTATCTTCCTGCGAGAAGCCCGAGGGCGCCCGCTTGAAGTCGAGCGGGAATGGCATGACTGACGGTCTGGGCGTCTGCGCGAAGGCAGTTGCACCACAAACCATGACGCACAGAATCCATCTCGGGAGCGCGGGCATTGAGGGCCGGGTTGTAGCAAAGGGATCCGCTCGGTCGACTGAAATGCCCTGACCGCAGCGGGACCCGGACTCAGGCGGACGGGCGTGCTGAAGGGGCCGAAGCCGCTGGTGGCGGCAGGCCCAGGCACTCGCGCACGGCCTGAACCAACGCGCCCGGGCGGAACGGCTTCTGAACGAACCGCGCGCCCTTCGCCACCAGCCGCGCCGCGGCGAGCGGATCAGGTGCGAAGCCAGAGACCAGCACCACCCGCATCGAGGGAAACCGTTCGAACAGCTGCTGCGCGAGCCACAGGCCATCACGCCCGGGCAGCAGCACGTCGGTCACCAGCACCGGCAGCTCCGACAGGCTCAACGACAGTGCCATCGCCTGCTCGGCGTTGGCGGCGGGGAGCACCTGAAAACCTTCCGAGGCGATCAGCCGCACCATCAACGAGCGCACGTCGGCGTCGTCGTCGACCACCAGCACGGTGGCCTCGTTCGGCCGCATCTGCCGGTGAGGAGGACTGAGCGCCGGAGCCACCGCGTCAACGCCATCGAGGGCGCGCGGCAGCCAGATGCGGAAGTCGGTGCCCTTGCCCAACTCGCTGTGCACCTCGATCACCCCGCCCAGCGCCTTGACCACCCCGAAGACCGTCGCCAGACCCAGGCCCGTGCCGATGCCGGGCGCCTTGGTGGTGAAGAACGGCTCGAAGAGGTGTGAGCGCGTCTCGGCGGTCATGCCGGTGCCGGTGTCCGCGAACGAGAGCAACACCGCGTCGCCCACCACGGAGCCCGGGGCGTTGCGCGCCGAGAGCCGCAACAACCCGCCCTCCGGCATCGCGTCGCGCGCGTTGGCCGCCAGGTTCATCACGATCTGCTCGAGCTGCGAGGGCCCCGTCCACAACGTCCAGGTTTCGGCCGGCACGTCGAGCTCGACCTTCACCCGCTCGCCCACCAGCCGCCGCGCCAGCTCGGAAGCGCGTAAGAGCAACGGCCCCACCTCGACGCGGGTGGGCAGCACCACGTCGCGCCGGCTGAAGGCGAGCAGCTGCGAGGTGAGCCCGCTCGCCCGGGAAATGGCTTCCTGCACGTCGTTCAACTCGGAGTGCGCGCTGTTCTCGCGCGGCACGTTCTGGGCGGCCAGGGTGGTGCAGGTGCGCATCACCGACAGCAGGTTGTTGAAGTCGTGCGCGATGCTGCCGGCGAACCGGCCGAGCGCTTCCATCTTCCGCGCCTGCTCGAGCTCCGAGAGCATGCTGCGCTCGGCGGTGACGTCGCGCGCCACGCAGAGCACCAGGCCCGCACCAGCGACCGAGGAGAGCACGCACTCGAACCGGCCCACGGTGCCGTCGGCGCGCTTCTTTCGAACCTCACGTCGGGCCACCTGCCCTTCGCGCGCCAACGAGAGCACCATCTCGAGCGCGCTGCCTTCGCCCTCGTCGGCGAGGGCCGGCGTCACCCTGGTCCCGGTCGGGTCGGTGCCGATCACGCGGTTGAACGAGGGACTGGCGTAGATCACCGTGTTGGAGGGATCGATCAGCGCGAGGAGATCGGTCGTGTTCTCGGCGATCAGCCGATACCGCGCCTCGAGATCGGCGGCGCGCGATTGAGAGGCCGCGACTTCCTCGAGCGTGCGGCGGTTGGCGCGCCCCTGCAGCCCGGCGACCGCGGCCATCAGCACCAACGCCACCACAGAGCTGAGCTCGATGTTCGCGACAGGCGTCCCGATGAGCACCAGCTGCGAGGCGAGCGCGACCAACACGAAAGAGCACACCAGGACCCCGGCGAGGGCCGCTCTCAGGGCACGATCGTGAAGGGTGGCGAGCGCGATCACCACGCCCACGCCGCAGTAGAGGGGCGCTGAGCCGAACTGGCGGGACGTCGCCACCGAAATCACCGCGCCGACCGTGGGGATCGCGGTCAACCACAGCCCCGCGGCCGTGCCCCCCCCCGAGCGCGCCAGCCACGCCGCGGCGGGCCCCATGCACGCCAGCGCGATCACCAGCCCCGCGATCGCCAGCCGCATGGGCCCGTCGAGCGTGAGGACCGTCTCGACCAACACGGGCACGCCCGCGAGCCCCAGGAAGTAGCCGATGAGCGAAGCGGTGCGCCGACGCCGAGCGGCGTCCACTGACAACACGTCTCTGAGGTAGCTGGTGGCCCCCCCACCAGCCGCCGAACCCGGCAGCATGGGGACTACTTGAACACTTCGAGCCTCACGCGCTCAAGACCCACTTGGGCTTGCAGGTGTCTTTTGACTCAGGGCACTCTTACAACCTCACCTCGAAGCCGTGCGTCTGGCCATCGACCAGCTTCACCACGACGCGAGCGAGCACTCCCACCAGCCGCTCCGGGGGACCGAGGTCGAAGTGGAGCCCCATGTCTCCGGGCGCCGAGGGAAAGGGTCGATCGGGCTCGTCGCTGCGATAGACCGCGGCGGTGGCGAGACGGTCCACCCGGTGGGGTTGAACCACCACCTGGACGTTCTTCTTCGAGCGAAACAACAGCACCTTGAACTCGGCGCGCTCTTCGATGATCTCGGGGGCACTGCTGCGCTCGACCGGGGTGGGCACGGGAGCGACCTTCAACACGACACCTTCACCTGCAGTCTCTTCTGCGATCGCGGCCTCCGCGGCTTCCATCGCGGCCAACGACAGCTTCAATTCGGGATCTGCGTCTGCCTGCAACCTGATGACTTCTTTTTCCGCGGGGCTGGCCAGACCGAGATCGAACCGAAGGAGATCATCGAAGCTGACCGGTCGACCGCGCTTGCGATTGACT
>JAYVNA010000799.1:0-2981 GCA_043758715.1 Archangium sp. | reverse complement strand
CCACGCTCACCTCGAGATCCACCAGGTTGGTGGCGCCGCCCCCCTCGCAGTCGTTGAGGTACACCAGCACGGTCAGCAGGCTGCGCTCGTCGCGGCTGCGGGTGAACGCCCCGTCGAAGTGCGGCGCGAAGTACTGCCCGGGCTCGTAGCGGTAGCAGCGCAGCCGCTCATTGGCCCCGCAGAGGTGCCATTCGCCCTCCAGCCGGGCCGGCACGGAGGGGCGCAGCCGCTCAAACACGCGCGCTGACAGCTCGACGTCGTCGAACATCGCCCGGGTGTTGTTGCGAATGTCGGGGCGCTGCACGAACCCCGCGGCGGTGGTGATGGGCGCCGCGGTGGGGCCTGCCGCTTCGATGCGCGCGATCAGCGCCGTGCACTCAGGAGCTGAGAGCACGCCCTCGACCGTCACCACCAGCGGGTTGCGACTGTCGAGCTCCTGGTCGGGGTCGGCGAAAATGTCGGCCATAGAGTCATTATGACTCTAGTGCGGGTTGCCGCGTCAAGGGCCCAGGGAACTCCAGAACGCCACGACCCAGACGACCGACATCAACGCCGACACCACGATGGCCGCCAACGCCGCCGAGAGATTGCCGACAGGCGGTCTCGCCTTCGAGTCGATGCGGGAGATCGCGATGGCGCCCAACACCAGCGTCACGAACGACATGCCGGGCACGAAGAACGCCAGCAAAGAGAGTCGAGAAGCGAGAACGGCCAGCGGGTTGCTGCCTTCCCGCTCAAAGTGCGCGTACAGCTTCCCGCGGCTCACGGGCTGCCGGTAGAACAGCTTGCTGCGCACATCGGTCCAGGCGGCGCCGGTGAGCCCGAACACCACGCTCGTGGGAATGACGCCCCAGAAATCCGTGCAGCCCATGATGAAGGCGGCGGCCGCGGCGAAATTTCCGATCAACAGTGCAGGCCGCGCCCGCGGACGGCCGCTGAAGAACGCGGCGGCTGCCGCTCCATAGATCACCATCCCCAGACCGATGAGCACGTCGGTCCAGGGGGCCCCGGGGGTGATCAGCACCAGCACCCCCCCTGCGACCAGCACGAGCCCCAGGGCCAACATGAACCACGCGAAGCCGGATCGCTTCCCTTCGAGGCGGCGGTAGTGATGGCCGAGCCAGTCGACGTCCTCGCGAACTCCGCAGTCTCCGCAATAGAAGCTGAGATCGAGTTGGACCTCCTCTGCCGCGCAGTAGAACCGGCCGCAGCGCGCGCAGGTGTCGACCGCTTCGACCCCGGGGTGAGCGGGGCACTCCGTCATTACTGCACCTGCACCACGAAGGACTGCGTCGCCACCAAGGGCAGCCCCTGCACCCCGAAGCCCAGCTCGTTGGGCACTCTCCACGTCTGACCGGTCAGCTGAATGACGGTGATGGCGTAGCGGCCGATGGGCACCGACTTGAGCAGCTTGGGCGCCGCGGGGTTGCTCGCGTCGAACGCGCGCGGCTGCAGCACCAGCTTGAGCTTCGGCACGGGCGTCGGGGTGGGTTTGGCGGCGCCCATGCCGTCGACCAGCAGCGCGGCGTACTCGCTCACGTCGAAGCCCGCCGCCAGCACCACCACGTCGGGAAGTTCGCCCGGCATTCCGTTCGCGTGCTCGTAGTGCACGCCCTCGGCATCGACGACGCCGTTCTTGTCGAGATCGTTCTCGTCGATCAGCGGGCTGCCTTCCTGCTGAACCTTGCGCACCACCACGCGCGGCCACACCTCGGGAATGCCGTCGCCGTTGGCGTCATCGGGAATGCCGTCGCCGTTGTCGTCGACGAAGCGCACCAGGAACGCCGGGGTCGGCTGCATCATCACGCCTTCATCGATCGGCGTTGCCTGCAGCTCGATCACCTTTGGAGTGCCCGAGAGGGTGACCGAGGGCATGCCGCCCACCACCGAGAAGATGGGTCGATCGACCGGAATGCGCGCGGTATCGGAAAAGCTCACCGGCACGTCGAGCGCGGGAATCGGGTTGCCGGCCTCGTCGACCCCGACCTCGACGATGCGCGGAGCGCGGGTCACGGGGTCAATCGCAGCGCCGCCCACGTCGCCTTCGGTGGTGTCGGCCGTCACGCCGTACCAGGGGATGAAGTCGGCGTTCGCGTCGATGAAGCCGCGAATAAGATAGCGGTTGGGCGCGACCAGGCTGAACGCGAAGGGCGCAGTGAACGGGCCCGCATCGCCGTCGAGCGCCGCGCCGAACACCGACTCCCGCGAGACGACGGTGAAGGTGATCGGCCGCCCGGTGCCGACTGGCGGGGGAGGGCGCGCCGCGTCGTAGAGAAAGAGGATGATGCGCCCCCGGGCCTTCGAGTTGACGATCACCTGGCCTTCGATGCGGCCCGACTGGGTGTTCTGCCTCTTGTCTGCTCCGGGGAAAACTGCGGGCGCTTCACAGGCGCACAGCAACACCGCCAACGAGAGGAACACGTTCTTCATGGCTGCACCGTGATCTGGGCGAACACGCGCCGATTGACGCTGTTGCCGAAGGGGTGTTCCTGGTGACTGGGGCCCAGCTGCGAACCCACCACTGCGACCGTGACCTTGTCGTTGAACAGTCGATACGCCACCCGGGCGTTGATCACCGTGTAGGCGGCCAGGGGGTTCTGCAGGTTCGCGATCTGCGTCGGGTCGCTCGGTGAGGGCTCGCGCTCCACCCAGGTGGTCGCGCTGACGAAGCTGAAGTCAGCCGAGAGATCGACGTTCACGGGCGTGCGGTAGATGAAGCCCGCATTCACCTTCGCCGCGGGCGCCTGCGTGCACGGGCCACACACCGCCAGCGAGGGCACTCCATCCTGCGGGTTCGCGACCACCGACTGCAGCGCGGCCGACGCGCGAAGGTCGAGCCCCTTCGTCGCGTTCCAGGTGACCCCCAGCTCGGCGCCACGGGCCGTGTACTTCTGCGGATCATTCGAGAACAGCGAGCGTCCCAGCAGGAAGCTCTGCGAGGCCGCGTCATAGGCGTCCGCCGGGTTGACCGGGTTGACCGC
>JAYVNA010000798.1:0-2982 GCA_043758715.1 Archangium sp. | reverse complement strand
AGCAGAAGGCGGCCTCGAACAACCCGCGCTCGACCGTCGGCACCGTCACCGAGGTGCACGACTACCTGCGCGTGCTCTACGCGAACATCGGGGTGCAGCACTGTCACAACTGCGGGCGCAAGGTCGGCAAGCAGACCGCGCAGCAGATCGTCGAGGAGATCCTCAAGTCGCCCGCGGGCACCAAGCTGCAGCTGCTCGCGCCGATCGTGGTGAACCGAAAAGGCGAGCACAAAGACCTGATGAACGAGGCGTTGAAGCGGGGCTTCAGCCGCGCCCGCGTCGACGGCAAGGTGCGCTCACTCGAGGAAAAGTTCGAGCTCGACAAGAAGAGCAAGCACGACGTCGAGCTGATCATCGATCGCCTGGTGCTCAAACCAGACCTGCGCCCCCGGCTCACCGACTCGGTGGAGCAGGCGCTTCGCGAAGGCAAGGGCGTGCTGATCGTCACCGACGAGAGCGGCACCAGGGCCTCCGATCGCACGATGAGCGAGCACAACAGCTGCCATCACTGCGGCCTCTCGTTTCCCGAGCTCGCGCCCAGCTCGTTCTCGTTCAACAACCCCCTGGGCATGTGCACCGAGTGCAGCGGCCTGGGCACCCGCGCCGAGATGGACCCCGATCTGATCGTCCCCGACAAGACGCGCTCGATCAAAGACGGCGCGGTCGAGGTGTGGGCTTCGGGCGTCTCCCGTGGCGAAGGGTGGACGGCTGATCTCGTCGACACCCTGGCCAAGGCGTTCGCGATCGATCTCGAGACCCCGTGGGACAAGCTGCCCAAGAAGCAGACCGACGTGGTGCTCTACGGAAGCAGCGGCAAAGAGCTCACGATGAAGTGGGGCGACGCCCGCTGGAAGATGGAATGGGAAGGGCTCGTCAACAAGCTGTGGCGCAGCTTCAACTCGACCACCTCGGAGTCGATGAAGCAGTACTACATGAAGTTCCTCAGCGATAAGCCCTGCCCCACCTGCAAGGGCGAGCGCCTGCGACCTGAATCGCGCGCGGTCAAGGTGGGCGGCAACAGCATCGTCGCCCTCTCGCAGATGACCATTCGCCAGGCGCTCGATTTCCTGGCCGAGCTGGGGCTGAGCAAGAACGACGCGACCATCGCGGCCGAGCTGCTCAAGGAAATCAGGTCGCGCCTCTCGTTCCTCGCAGACGTCGGGCTCACGTATCTGTCGCTCGATCGCGCCGCCTCGACGTTGTCGGGTGGTGAGAGCCAGCGCATTCGCCTCGCCTCGCAGATGGGCAGCGAGCTCACGGGCGTCATCTACATTCTCGACGAGCCGTCGATCGGCCTGCACCAGCGAGACAACGGACGGCTGATCGCCACCCTCAAGAAGCTGCGCGATCTGGGCAACTCGGTGCTGGTGGTCGAGCACGACGAAGAGACGATGGAAGAGGCCGACTGGATCGTCGACTTCGGCCCGGGCGCAGGTGAACTCGGGGGCGCGGTGATCGCGGAGGGAACTCCGAAGCAGGTGATGGCGAACGAGAAGAGCGTCACCGGCGGCTATCTGTCAGGCCGGCTCGAGATCACCGTTCCCGAAACGCGGCGCAAGCCCGGCAAGCAGCGCATCACCATCAAGGGCGCGAACGAAAACAACCTCAAGAACGTCGACGTCGACATTCCGCTCGGCGTGTTCGTCGCGGTGACGGGCGTCTCGGGCGCGGGCAAGTCGACGCTGATCAACGAGATCCTCTACCCGGCGCTGGCGCGGCACATCTACGAGACCCGCGACACTCCCGGGAAGCATCAGGCGATCCTCGGGCTCGAGTACCTCGACAAGGTGATCGACATCGATCAGCGGCCCATCGGCCGCACGCCGCGCAGCAACCCGGCGACCTACACCAAGGTGTTCGACGCCATTCGGGAAGTGCTCGCGCAGACGCAGGAAGCGCGCGTCTACGGGTACACGCCCGGCCGCTTCAGCTTCAACGTGAAGGGCGGGCGGTGCGAGTCGTGCGAAGGCGATGGCGTGAAGAAGGTCGAGATGCACTTTCTCGCTGACGTCTACGTGCCGTGTGAAGTGTGCGGGGGCAAACGCTTCAACGATGCGACCTTGCGCGTTCGCTACAAGGGCAAGAACGTCGCGGAGATCCTCGACATGTCGGTGCGCGAGGCGATGACCCACTTCGAGGTGCACCGCGACATCAGCCGCGTGTTGAAGACGCTGGAAGACGTGGGCCTCAGCTACATCAAGCTCGGGCAGCCCTCGACCACGCTGTCGGGCGGTGAAGCGCAGCGCATCAAGCTCTCGCGCGAACTGGCGAAGGTGTCGACGGGGCGCACGCTCTACATCCTCGACGAGCCGACCACCGGTCTGCACTTCGAAGACATGCGCAAGCTGCTGATCGTGCTCAACCGGCTGGTCGAGGCGGGGAACACGGTGGTGGTGATCGAGCACAACCTCGACGTGATCAAGTCGGCGGACTGGGTGATCGATCTCGGGCCCGAGGGCGGGAGCGGCGGCGGGGAAATTCTCGCCATCGGTACTCCGGAAGAGGTGTCTGAAGTGAAGGGCAGCTTCACCGGGAAGTACCTGAAGCACGTGCTTCACAAGGCGCGGAAGCAGCGCGTCGGTCAGCGGGTCGCGAGCTGAGCGCGGCCTGAAGGGGCCGTCGCAGCTCAACCCCGTGCTCCCGCCGCAGGGGGCGCTGGGGTACGAAGCCCCTCATGTCCGCAGCTGCCAGCCCCGCCCTGACCTGGACCTTTCCCAAGGCCTTCTGGGTCGCCAACGTGATCGAGCTGTTCGAGCGCGCCGCCTACTACGGCACCTTCATCGCCCTCGCGCTCTTCCTCACCGACGTGGTCGGGTTCACCGACATCGAGTAAGGGTGGATCAGCGGCATCTTCTCGTCGGGCCTGTACCTGCTGCCGTTCGCGACGGGCGCGTTGGCCGATCGCCTCGGCTTTCGGGTCTCGCTCACCTTCGCCTTCGCCTGCCTCGCCGTGGGTTACGCGCTGGTGGGGCTGGTGCCGGT
>JAYVNA010000797.1:0-2982 GCA_043758715.1 Archangium sp. | reverse complement strand
CGACGGCGTGCCCGTGCCCAAGGGCGCGAAGCTGCAGCTGCGGGAAGGCGCGAAGGTGAACCTGGTTCCGCGCGCCACCGACGACTCGCGCGAGAGCTACAGCGTGATTCTGCCGTCGGGCCCCAGCGAGCGATCAGAGACGCTGGTGGCCTCGTGGTACTCGACCTCCGGCCGCTTCGATCAAGCCCGCATCGACGTGTCGAAGGGCGCGCCGACCGAGTTCATCGTGCCGGGCTCGAGCGAAGTGCCCGACGACCCCGTGCCCGAGAAGCGCACCGGAACGATCTGGATGGTGATGCGCGACGGTCGCGGCGGACAACACGCCGAGGTGTTGCCGTTCTTCATCTGTGATGGCTCACCGACGCCGAAGCTCACCGCGCTGCAGCTGCCGGCCTCCCCCGGCGATCCCGTGGTGGCGACCGGAGAGAACATGGCGGGCACGCTTGACGTGTTGATCGGCGGCATCCCGATGACGCGCGGCAGCTACAGCCCGGGCCGGGACGCCTTCCTCGGTGATGCGCCCGTGTTGCCGGCGGGCAGCTATGCGGTCGAGCTGCGCGCGAAGAACTGTTCCGCGATGGACACGGGTCTGACCTGGACCGTGCCGTAGGGGCGCTGGCCGCGCATTGAAGAGTAGGCTCGCGCGCGTGCGCTCCACTCTTCGAAATGCGTCGCTCGTTCTCGCCCTCGCGTGCGCGGGCTGCCAGTGCCCGAACACCGTCCGCATCAGCGGCAACGGCGATGGAGGCACCGGCGGCGGCAGCGGCGCAGGAACCGGCACCGGCGGCGGGAGCGTGGGACAGGGCGGCGGCAGCACCGGCGGTGCGCTCACCATCAGCCCGCGCGATCCGGTGATCGACGTGGTGCCCGGGCAGCCGCTTCCGACGGTGCAATTCACCGCGACCGGAGCGAACGTGACGCCCCTCTGGGCGGCCTCTGCGCTCGGCGCGGTCAGCGCCACCGGCCTCTTCACGCCCACGGGCTCCGCTGGCGGCGTCGCGATCATCTCGGCCACCGCGGGCAACGCGCAGGACACCACCACCGTCACCGTGCGCCTGAGCGTGTTTCAGAACGGCAATGACGGCGGTACCGGCACCGACGGAGGTACGGGCGCGGGCGGCATCGGTGGCGTGGGCGGCGAAGGCGTCGGTGGGCCGGTCACGCCGCAGATCCTCACGGTGCTGCAATCCACCCCCACTGCCGAGCCCGGCCTCAGCTGGCTCTATCCCTACGACCAGACCGTGTGGCCTCGCGGCATCCTGGCGCCGTTGATCCAATGGCAACCCGGCTCGCATTCGGCGGAAGCCATCAGCATTCACCTCGAGTGCCCGAACTTCACGTGGGATGGCGCGTTCGCGAAGACCGCGACGCCCTTCATCCACCATCCCATTCCGCAGGTCGCCTGGCAGCAGATGACCGACACCTGCGCGGGGAAGACCGTGACGGTGAAGGTGGTGCTCGCTTCCGGAGGCGTCGCGTACGGCCCGCTCACCCAGACCTGGCGCATCGCCGCGGGAACGCTGAAGGGCGTCGTCTATTACAACTCGTACGGCACCCACCTCGCGCTCAACTATTCAGGCGCGCTCCCCAATGGGCAGGCCTTTGGTGGCGCGACGCTGGCGATTCGTGGTGGCTCGACTGATCCGGTGCTGGTCGCGGGGAAGACCGGGCCGAGCAATGACTGCCGCGTGTGTCACGTGGTGTCGGCCGATGGTTCGACGCTGCTCTCGCAACAAGGCGACAACAACAGCGAGACCTCGAAATACGCCCTGCGCGCGGGCAACGCGGAGACCCCGATGAGCCCCGGCGACGGCCGCTACGCCTGGGGTGGGTTGTCGCCCGACGGCACGTATCTCTTCTCGAACTCAGCTCCGCTCCAGGGCTCGAGCACCGCGCCCAGCGCGTTGTTCCAGGTGCCCAGTGGAACACCGATCGCCACCACCGGCCTTGCCACCGGGCTGCGCGCGGGCACGCCGGTGTTCTCACCCGACGGCCGGGCGCTCGCGTTCAACTGGTTCGGTGGGCCGGGGGCCGATGGCCGCTCGCTCGCGTTCCACCGCTTCACCCCGCCCGGCACCTTCAGCGACTTCACCACCCTGCACACGCCGGCCGCGGGCCAGTTCGACGTGTACCCGAGCTTCTTGCCCACCGGCACGGGCGTGGTGTTCGAGCTCGAGACCCAGAGCAGCGGCCGCAACTTCGCCGAGACCCGCTCGACCTGCGACGGCTCGGGGCCCTGCAGCGATGTCGGCGCGCACGGTGAACTGTGGTGGGTCGACGTGGCGACGAAGCAGGCGCACGCCTTGACCAACCTCAACGGCGTCGGCCTGCCGACCGGCCCGAACGCGCACGGCGCCGACGCCACGCTCAACTACGAGCCCACGGTGAGCCCGATTCCCTCGGGGGGCTACGCGTGGGTGATCTTCACCAGCCGCCGCCTCTACGGAAACGTCGCCACCCTGAACCCGTTCTGGAGCGACCCGCGCTTTCACGATCTCACCCAGTCCCCGACCACCAAGAAGCTCTGGGTCGCGGCGATCGATCTCAACGCGGCGCCGGGCAGCGATCCCAGTCACCCGGCGTTCTACCTTCCGGCCCAGGAGATCCTCGCAGGCAACTCACGGGGCTACTGGTCGCTCGACCCCTGCCGGGCTGACAACGAGGGCTGCGGCTCTGGAGATCAGTGCTGCGGTGGCTTCTGCCGCGGAGGGACCGAGGCCACCAAGGTCTGCGGCTCGAGCGGCGGCGGCTCGTGCTCGGCGGAGTTCGAGCGGTGCACCGTGCACGCCGATTGCTGCGACGTGGCCGCCGGCACCGTGTGCGTGAACAACCTCTGCGTGAAACCCGACATCAACTGAATCAGCGGTTCGGGGGCTTGAGCACGAGGTGGTCATTGACGATCTCGAACCCCGGCTGACGATCGAGCCGCTCGGCGATGGCCTCGGGCGCGAGGTTCGTCTCGTGGGCGAGCTTGGTGAGCAG
>JAYVNA010000796.1:0-9298 GCA_043758715.1 Archangium sp. | reverse complement strand
AGGCGGCGCGGGCGCACGCGCGGCGGCTGCAGATCGTAGACGCCCCGAATGGGGTCACCGTGGTCGACGATTGTTACAACGCCAACCCCGCGTCGATGCAGGCCGCCTTGCGCACGGTGCAGGAACTCTCGGCGGCCGAAGGCCGCGCGGTCGCGGTGCTGGGTGACATGCTCGAGCTGGGCAGCGTCGAAGCCCACGAGCACACCCAGATGGGCATCACCGCCTCAGACAGCGTGGCGCTGCTCGCGCTCTTCGGCCCCCGCATGAAGCAGGCGTACGTGCAGGCGGTGAAGCGCCTCGGCCCGAACGTGAAGCACTTCGAAGACGTCGACGCGCTGGTGGCATGGCTCACGCAGCAGCTGCGCCCCAACGACTTCGTCCTGGTGAAGGGCAGCCGCGGCATGCGGCTCGAACGAGTCGTGGAAGCCCTCACCGGCAAGTCACAGGGCGGAGGCCACTGACGCATGCTGTACCTTCTCTACGAATGGCTCAAAGACGGTGAAGCGGGGAAGTACATCAACTTCCTTCGCTACCCGACGTTCCGCATCGTGGCGGCGGCAGTCTCTTCGCTGCTGATCGGAATGGTCGCCGGCCCCGGCTTGATCGCGCGGCTGCGCCTCAAGCAGCACGGCATCTCGAACGTGCGCGAGGACACGCCCGAATCGCACCAGAAGAAGAAGGGCACGCCCACGCTCGGCGGCACGCTGATTCTGCTGTGCATCTTCATGGGCACGCTGCTCTTCGCTGACTTGAAAGTGCGCGTGGTGTGGGTCGCCCTGTTGATGACCGCGGGCTACGGCTTCACCGGCTTCCTCGACGACTGGCTCAAGCTCAGCAAGAAGAACTCGAAGGGCCTGGCGGGCCGCTACAAGATCGTCCTGCAGACGGCGTTCTTCCTGATCTCGGTGTTCGGGCTGCTGACCGACTGGCACGACGGCCCGAAGCTGCTCATTCAGACCACGCTGACCATTCCGTTCGTGCCGACCCGCTACGCGAACCCCGATCTCGGCTGGCTCTACGTGCTCTTCGCGTGGTTCGTGGTGGTGGGCACGTCGAACGCGGTGAACATGACCGACGGTCTCGATGGGCTCGCCATCGCGCCCACCATGATCTCGTCGCTGGTGTTCACGGTGCTCTGTTACGTCGCGGGCACCTCGGTCTCGCTGGCAGACATGGAGGTGGTCAACGGCGTGCGCACGCTCGTCGGCGTCCCCGTCCACGAGTACCTCGGCATCACGCAGGTCGTGGGCGGTACCGAGCTCGCGGTCTTCTGCGCCTCGATCATCGGCGCCGGCATTAGCTTCCTCTGGTTCAACGCCTACCCGGCCAGCGTCTTCATGGGCGACGTGGGCTCGCTCGCGCTCGGCGGCGCGCTCGGCACGGTGGCGATGCTGAGCAAGAACGAGGTGCTCTCCGCGATCATCCACGGCGTGTTCCTCGCCGAGATCCTCTCGGTGATGATGCAGGTCGCGAGCTTCAAGCTGACCGGCAAGCGCATCTTCAAGATGGCCCCGCTTCATCATCACTTCGAGAAGGAGGGGATGGGCGAAACGAAAATCGTCATCCGCTTCTGGATCGTCTCCGTGTTGCTGGGCGGCATCGCCCTCGCATCACTCAAGTTGAGGTAACGACATGGCTCCGGGGCAGCTGTTCATCGTCATCGGGCTGGGAAAAAGCGGCCTCGGCGCCGCCAGGCTGCTCTCGCGCCGAGGGGCCGAAGTGGTGGTGCTCGATGAGAACCCCAACGCCACGCTTCCTCCCGGGTTGAGCGGGGTGGAATTGAAGGCCGGCCCTTTTCCTGCCGAGTTCTGGAAGGGCGCCACCGCGGTGGTCGTCAGCCCCGGCGTTCCCTTGAACAAGCCCGAGCTCGTCGCTGCGAAGGCCGCGGGCGCCGACGTCTACGGCGAGATCGAGCTCGCGTATCGCACCATGCCGAAGGGTGCGGGCCCGCTGCTCGGCATCACCGGCACCAACGGCAAGAGCACCACCACCGCGCTGCTGGGTGAAATCGTGAAGCAGCACGAGCCGCGCACCTTCGTGGGCGGAAACCTCGGCACTGCGTTCACGCTCGCCTACGAAGATCCCACCGAGCTGCCCTACGCGCAGCACGTGATCGAGCTCTCGTCGTTTCAGCTCGAGGGCGTGAAGGACGCGCGCTTTCAGGTCGCGGCGATCTTGAACCTCACCGCCGATCACATCGATCGCTACCCGAACCAGGAAGCGTACGGCCTGGCGAAGGCGCGCATCTTCGAGGGGCAGCAGCCCGGCGACTTCGCAGTGATCAACGCCGACGATCCTGACGTGGTGATGCTCTCGAAGCGAGCGAAGGTGCCGGTCTACGCGTTCACGCTCGATGCGAAGCGCGAGGCGCCGGGTATCGCGGGGACGGTGGTCGGCTCGAACGAAAAGTTCATATTCGATTTCGGCGCTCACACGATGTTCACGGTGACCAACCGCGCGCTGCGGGGCGCTCACAACCTGCAGAACGCGATGGCCGCGGCGATGATGGCGCGGCTCGCCGGCATCCCCGACGACGCCATTCAGCGCGGGCTCGATTCGTTTCCGGGGCTCGCGCACCGGCTCGAGTTCGTGCGCGAGCGCGGCGGGGCGGAGTGGATCAACGACTCCAAGGCCACCAACGTCGATTCCTCGATCGTTGCGATGAAGGCGCTCGACGGCAACGTGGTGCTGATCGCAGGCGGAAAAGGGAAGGGCGCTCCTTACGCGCCGCTCGTCGACGCGGCTCGCGGGAAGCTCAAAGCGGTGCTCACGATCGGCAAAGACGCGCCGTTGATCGCTGCCGCCTTCGCGGGTGTTTGTCCAATTCATGACTGCGGGACGATCGAGAAGGCCGTCGCCCAAGCGGCTGAAATCTCGACGCGCGGCGACACCGTGTTGCTGTCACCGGCGTGCGCTTCGTACGACCAGTTCAACAACTTCGAGCACCGCGGCGATGTCTTCAAATCACTCGTGAAGGGGCTTGCCCCTCATGACTGAGCGCCGTCCTTCTTACGATCCCCTGCTGCTCGCGGCGGTCCTCACCCTCGTCGGCTTTGGCCTGGTGATGGTCTACAGCGCGAGCGCGATCACCGCGCAGGACAAGATGGGAGACTCGTTCTTCTTCTTGAAGCGTCAGGCGGCCGCCGCAGGGCTCGGGCTGTTCGGCATGGCCGTGGCGATGAAGCTCGGCTACCGCCGCATGGCGCGGCTCGCGTACCCGTTGCTCGTGCTCGCGATCATTTTGCTGGTGGCTGTGCTCATTCCAGGGCTCGGCACCACGGTTGGCGGCGCCAAGCGTTGGCTGCGCATGCCCGGTGTGTCGCTGCAGCCCGCCGAAGTCACCAAGGTCGCGTGGGTGATTTACCTCGCGTACTCACTGGCGAAGAAGCGCGACAAGGTGAAGCACTTCTCGATCGGCTTCGTGCCGCACCTCGGGCTCGCGGCGCTGCTGGTGGTGCTCTGCATGCTCGAGCCCGACTTCGGCAGCTCGGTTGCCTTGCTCTTCCTGATGTTCGTGATGCTCTTCGCTGCCGGCGCAAAGCTCTCGTACATCCTTGGCATGGTGCTCGCCGCGATCCCCTTCGCGTACGTGGCCATCGCTTCTTCGCCGTACCGCATGAAGCGCATCACCGCGTTCCTCGACCCGTGGGCCAACCGCCAGGGCTCGGGGTACCAGGTCGCCGAATCGCTGATGTCGATTGGCTCGGGCGGGCTCACGGGCCTGGGGCTGGGCGACGGAAGGCAGAAGCTCTTCTTCCTTCCTGAGGCGCACACCGACTTCATCTTCGCGATCATCGGCGAAGAACTCGGCCTCATCGGCGTGGGGCTGCTCATCACGCTCTACGGCATCGTGATCTGGCGCGGCCTGCGGGCAGCGCTCAACGCGTCAGAAGCGTTCGGCACCTACCTCGGCCTCGGCGTCGTCTCGCTCATCGCCTTCCAGGCCGTCACCAACATGGCCGTCGCGATGGGCGCGGTGCCGACCAAGGGCCTCACGCTGCCCTTCATCTCCTACGGAGGCAGCTCGCTCATCATGTTGATGGGCGCCGCGGGGCTGTTGTTGTCGATCAGCGCCACCGCTGAGACGGGCGCGCGCCGCAAGGGCAAGATCGTGAAGTCATCGCCCGCTCCGGTCTCGACCGGCATGGAGGCGACGGCGTGAGAGTGTTGATCGCCGGCGGTGGCACAGGGGGACACCTCTTTCCGGGCATTGCGCTTGCGGAGGAGATCGTCACCCGCCACCCGAAGAACGACGTCGTCTTCGTCGGCACCGACCGGGGCCTCGAGGCGCGTGTGGTCCCCGCGAACGGCTTCACCTTCGAGGCGATCAGGAGCCGCGGGCTCAAGGGCATGGGCCTGGTCAAGCTCGCGCTCGGGTTGATTTTGTTGCCGGTCAGCTTCATCTCGGCGCTCGGCCTGCTGCGGAAATACCGGCCTGACGTGGTGGTCGGTGTCGGCGGCTATTCCTCGGGGCCGGTGGTGCTGATGGCCTGGCTGCTGCGAATTCCCACCGCCATTCAGGAACAGAACGCGCTCCCGGGCCTCACCAACAAGGTGCTGGCGAAGTTCGTCGACGCGATCTTCGTGAGCTTCGACGCCGCGGTTCGTTTCTTCCCCGCCAAGCGTGCGCACGCGCTGGGAAACCCCATTCGCCGCGGGCTGCTCGAAAACTTTCTGCGCTCGAAGGTCGCGCACGAGCGTTTCACCTTGCTCATCTTCGGGGGCTCGCTGGGTGCCCGCGGGCTCAACACCCGCGTGATCGAAGCGTTGCCGCACCTCCAGGACCTGAAGAACAAGGTCCACATCATTCATCAGACGGGCAAGAACGATCTCGAATCGGTGAAGAAGGGCTACGCCGATCAGAACTTTCCCGCGGAAGTGCGCGAGTTCATCGACGACATGGCAGGCGCGTATCTCGGAGCGGATCTCGTGCTCTGCCGCGCCGGCGCCACCACCGTCGCTGAGCTCACCGTCTGCAAGAAGGCGTCGATCCTGGTGCCGTTTCCTCACGCGACCGACGATCACCAGGCAGTCAACGCCAAAGCCCTCGTCGATGCGGGCGCAGCGTTGATGTTCCGCGAGGGTGAGCTGACCGGCGAAAAGCTGGCCGGCACCATTCGCGAGCTGAAGGCCGACCCCGCGCGGTTGGCGAAGATGGAAAAGGCCGCGGGAAATCTCGGCCGCCCCGAAGCGGCGCGGGAAATCGCCGACGTCTTGCAGCAGCTCTGCGCCGTGAAGTGGGGCGCGCTCACGGGTCAGAAGCGTGCAGGCGAGCCGCTGCGTCCGAAACTTCCGGAGAAATCACCATGACCCCGAACGTCAACTGTCTCCCTCTCCCTGCGGGGGAGAGGGTCGGGGAAAGGGCTGTTCAATGATCACCGCCTCGCCACTCTTGAGCCGTTTCAAGTCGCGCCACGCTGCGCGAGTTCACTTCGTGGGCATCGGCGGTATCGGCATGTCGGGCATCGCCGAAGTCCTTCTCAACCTCGGCTACCTCGTCAGCGGTTCCGACCTCAAAGAATCCGACGTCACCCGCCGCCTGGTGCAGCTCGGCGCGAAGATCCAGACCGGCCACAAGGAAGACAACGTCACGGAAGTCGACGTGGTCGTGATCTCCTCGGCGGTGAAGAAGGACAACCCCGAAGTGGTGGCGGCGAAGCGCCGGAAGATTCCCGTCATTCCCCGCGCAGAGATGCTCGCAGAGCTGATGCGGCTCAAGTACGCGGTCGCGATCGCCGGCTCCCACGGCAAGACCACCACTACCTCAATGATCGCCACCGTGCTCAACGCGGCGGGCCTCGATCCCACCGCGGTGGTCGGCGGCAAGGTGAACGTGCTCGGCAGCAACGCCAAGCTCGGCAAGAGCGACCTGATGGTGGTGGAAGCCGACGAGAGCGACGGCAGCTTCCTGCACCTGCATCCCTCGATCGCGGTGGTCACCAACATCGACCCCGAGCACATGGATCACTACAAGACGCTCGACGCGCTCAAGCACGCGTTCGTCGAGTTCTGCAACCGGGTGCCCTTCTACGGGCTCAACGTGCTCTGCCTCGATCACCCCAACGTGCAGGCGCTCTTGCCGTTGCTCGAGAAGCGTTACGTCACCTACGGCAGCTCGCACGCGGCCGATTACCGGCTCGAGGGCATCACCCTCGATGGGTTCAAGACCCGCTTCCGCGCGTTTCGCCGCGACGTCGACCTGGGCGAGTTCACCGTGCAGATGGTCGGTGCGCACAACGCGATGAACGCGCTGTCGGTGATCGCGGTTTCCGATGAACTCGACATTCCGCTCGATACCGTGCGCACCGCGCTCGAGAATTTCGGCGGCGTGCAGCGTCGCTTCACCGTGAAGGGAGAAGCGAAGGGGATCACCGTGGTCGATGACTACGGTCATCACCCGGCCGAAGTGCGCGCGACGCTCGCCGGTGCCAGGAAGGCGTTCGGACGTCGGGTGATCGTCGCGTTCCAGCCGCACCGCTACACCCGCACGCACGACCTGTTCGACGATTTCTGCAGCGCGTTCAACGACGCGGACGTTCTCTTTCTCACCGACATCTACGGCGCGGGTGAAGAGCCGATCCCGGGGATCACGAGCGAAAAGTTGGCTGAAGCGGTGCGCGCACACGGCCACCCCGACGTCACCTGGATCGGCAAGCGCGCGGACCTGGTGAAAGCGATCGAAGCGAAGCTGCAGCCCGGCGACATCGTGCTGACGCTCGGTGCGGGCGACATCACCAACGCCGGCCCTGAGCTCCTCGCGCAACTGTCTCCCTCTCCCCGAGGGGGAGAGGGTCGGGGAGAGGGCTGACCGAAAATGCCGTTCCCCGCTCACCTCACGCCCGCAGAGCTCAAGCGCAACGAGCCACTCGCGCCGTGGACGAGCGTGCGCGTGGGCGGTGCTGCGGAAATGCTGGTGAAGCCCGCGAGCGCAGACTCACTTCAAAAAGTGCTGCAGTTCGCTCGGAACGAAGGCATCGCCATCTCGATTCTCGGCGGCGGCGCGAACACGCTCGTGGGCGATCTCGGCGTGCCGGGGATCACGCTCAAGCTCGCGACCGACTACTTCCCCGAAGAAATCAAAGGCACCACCATCACGCTGAACGCGGGCTCCGCCATCGCCCGCATCGTCACTCTGATGAAGCAGCAGCAGCTCGTGGGCGCCGAATTTCTGGCCGGAATCCCCGGAACGCTCGGCGGCGCCACCACCATGAACGCCGGCACGAAGAACGGTGAGTGCATGTCGGTGGTCGAAGCGGTCGAGCTCGCCACCCCCGACGGCCTCGGCTGGGTCACCGGCCTGACCTACCGCTACCGCCACACCGATCTGCCCGAAGGCGCCGTGGTGACCCGCATCCGCTTCTCGCTCCGAGCAGGAGACCCCGTCGAATCGGCCGCCAAAATGGAAGCCGATCTGGGCTACCGCAAGCGCACGCAGCCCCTCTCCCAGCCCAACTTCGGCAGCGTATTCACCAATCCTTCCGGGCACTTCGCGGGCTCACTGATCGAAAAGACCAGACTCAAAGGGCACCGCATCGGCAACGCCCAGATCTCCACGCTCCACGCGAACTGGATCGTGAACCTGGGCGGCGCGACCGCCGCCGACGTCACCGGGCTGATGGCCGAGGCCCAACGCCGGGTGCTGGCCGAGACCGGTGTCACCCTGACACCCGAGGTGAAGCGCATCGGCAGGTTTCAAGAATGAAAGCCAGCAGCCGCTACAGCCACGTCTCTGTGGCCAAAAAATTGCGGGAGTCCCAACCCCGACTGACGATGCAGCAGTCACGCACTCCCCCGTGACGAGGCCACCTTTGTTCCGTTCCAAACGCAACCGCCGCCGGGTCGATCTGGCAAAGAAGACCGGCGAGCTCACTGCCGCGGCGAAGCACCACGCGCCGGTGGCGTTGAAGCTGCTCGGTCTGGTCGTCGCCTTCGTGGCGATCGCGTTCGGCGTGAACGAAGGTTGGAAGTGGGCGAACACCTCGCGCACCTTCGCGCTGGCCGACGTGAAGGTCTCGGGTCACTCCGAAGCGACCGACGTCGAGCTCGTGCGGCTGGGCGGCGTGCTGTTCGGCCAGAACCTCGTCGCGATGGACGTGCGCGCCATGGAACGCGCGATCGCCACGCACCCGTGGGTGAAGTCGGTCAGCGTCACCCGTCATCTTCCGTCACGTCTCACCATCGACGTGGTGGAGCACCGCGCGATCGCGATGTTGTCCTTCGGCGAGCTCTACCTGGTCAATGAAGACGCGGCCCCCTTCAAGCGCATCAAGCCGGGCGACGCCGTCGATCTCCCGCTCATCACGGGCCTCGATCGCGAGGCCTTCGCCGCGGGTGACGAGCAGGCCGTCGCTTCGTTGCGCGAGGCGCTCACGTTGATCGAGGCCTACGCCGCCGATCCCCGCGTCGCGGGGCAGGGGCTCTCGGAAGTGAACCTGGGACCCGAAGGCCTCACCGCGGTGACGGCCGAAGGGCAGGAAATTGAATTTGGGGAAGGGGACGTGCTGCCGAAGCTCGGCAGGCTCGCTCGGGTGCGGAACGAACTTCGCACCCGCTCGATGGTGGCCGAGGTCATTCGACTCGACAACCGCGCGCGCCCTTCCTGGATCGCTGTGCAGCTCTCCGCGAGGAAACCCTGAGAGGGGTCTTCAAGCGGTTTTGAAACATTTCCCGTCTCGAAAGAGCGGGGCGAAAGGCAAGACATGGCTAGCAAGAAGGGTGGGGAAATCATCGTCGGGCTCGATATCGGCACCACGAAGATCTGCGCGATCGTCGGGGAGCTGACGGATGACGGCATCGACATCATCGGCATCGGCTCGCACCCGTCGAAGGGTCTGCGCAAGGGTGTCGTCGTCAACATCGAGACGACGGTGAACTCGATTCAGCGCGCCATCGACGAGGCCGAGGCAATGGCCGGCACCGAGATCACGCACGTCTACACCGGCATCGCCGGTGGCCACGTGAAGAGCTTCGGTGGCCGCGGCGTGGTCGCGCTCAAGGATCGCGAGGTCCGTGAAGCCGACATCGCGCGCGTGATCGAGCAGGCCAAGACGGTCAACATTCCCGTCGACCGCGAAGTCATTCACGTGCTCCCCCAGGAGTTCATCGTCGATGACCAGGGCGGCATTCGCGAGCCACTCGGCATGACCGGCGCCCGCCTCGAGGCCAAGGTGCACATCGTCACCGGCGCCGTCGCCTCGGCGCAGAACATCATCAAGTGCGCCAACCGCGCGGGCTTGAACGTCTCTGACATCGTGCTGCAGCCCCTCGCCTCGAGCGAAGCGGTGCTGACCGAAGAAGA
>JAYVNA010000795.1:0-25863 GCA_043758715.1 Archangium sp. | reverse complement strand
GGGTGGGTGTGATGAAGGCACACACGGGTTTTCCGAGGGGGCGGGGCTGAAATCTTCTCGCCCGAAGGATCTGCTCGCGTACCATTCTCGACATCTATGGCGAGAGGTGGACCCGCAGCTGGGGAACGAATCGAGAAAAAGGCGCGAGGCGAAGACGTCGCGAGCAAGAAGCCGGGCGGCTCGGCCGAGGGTCCGGTGCCCGTGGTGGTGATGGGCCTGGGTTTCATCGGCCAGGAGATCGCCCGCGCCGCGCTGCAATCTGAAGAGCTCGAGCTCATCGGCGCCGTCGACAAGTCGCCTTCGCTCGCAGGGAAAAAACTCTCTGACGTGCTCGGCATGCCCGCCGGAACTTTCAAGATCAGCGCGACCATCGGTCAGGCGGTCGGCCGGCGCCGCGGCGTGGTGCTGCTGCACGCGACCGGTTCGAAGCTGCCGCAGGTCACCGATCAGGTGCTCGAGGCGCTCACCTTCGGCATGCACGTGGTGAGCACCTGCGAAGAGCTCGCCTTCCCCTGGTTCAATCACGCCGCCCTCGCCGAGAAGATCGACGCCGCCGCCCAGCGCGCCGGCACCACGGTGATCGGCACCGGCATCAACCCCGGCTTCGTGATGGATCGCCTGGTCGCCACCCTCGGGCAAATCTGCGGCAACGTGCGCCACGCGAAGGTCTCCCGCGTGGTCGACGCCCGCACCCGCCGCGCCGGCTTGCAGCGCAAAGTCGGCGCCGGCCTCACCGAAGACGAGTTCTTCGCCCTGGTCGACAAGGATGCCGTGGGTCACGTGGGCCTGGTCGAGTCGACTGCTTTGTGTGCGCTGGGCCTGGGCCTGGACTGCGACGACTACGAAGAAGAGCTCACCCCGGTCTTCGCCGAAGAGGACATCACCGGCGGCGCCTTTCCGGTGAAGAAGGGCCGGGTGGCCGGCATTCACCAGGTCGCCGTCGGCCTCTCCGAAGGTCAGGAACGCGTGCGCCTCGAGCTCACCATCGCCGTCGGCGCCGATGAACCGGGCGACACCATCGAGCTCGACGCCGACCCGCCCGTGCGCATGTTGATTCCCGGCGGGATCGCGGGCGATCGCGCCACCGCCAACCTCGTCGTCAACGCCGCGCCGCGGGTGTCCGCCGCCCAGCCCGGCCTGCTCACCGTCCTGGAGTTGCCCGCAGCCCGCTGAAAGTTCTTCACGCAGAAGAAAGAGGCGTACCAACCGATGCTCGACCGCAACGCCGTGGGACGAACGACGCCGCCAACGTTGTGTGAAGTCGAGAAGGGCGCCATTCGCCGCTTCGCGGAGAGCCTGGGTGATTACAACCCGAGCTACTTCGACGCGGAGTACGCCCGCGCCTCGGGGTTTCCCGGCATCGTCGCGCCGCCTTCGTTTCCGCTCGCGTTCACTGCGAGCGTCGACCTGCGCGAGCTGCTGGGCGTGCCGGGAAAACACCTGCTGCTCGCCGAGTGGTCTGCCGACTACGAGCGCCCGATCGTCGCCGGCGATCGCCTGCTCTTCACCAGCCGGGTCGTCGAGGTGGGCGAACGCCCCAGCCCGGCCGGCCGGGTCGAGGTGGCGGTGGTCGAAGACGAAGGCCGTGACGAGAGCGGCCATCTCGTCTTGAAGGTCCGCCGCACCTGGGTCGTGCGCGCGACGAGGGAGGTCTGATGCCGCCCCGCAAACTGTATTTCGAGAACATCCGCATCGGTGACGAGCTGCCGGCGATGGCGAAGTCGCCCATCGATCGGGTGCAGCTGGCCCGCTACGCCGGCGCCACCGGTGACTTCAACGCAGTGCACGTCGACGAGGTCGCGGCGCGCGCGGCGGGCATGCCGTCTGTGGTCGCGCCCAACACCATCGGCATGGGCTTCCTCGGGCAGCTCGTCGGTGACTGGGCCCGCGGCGCGCACGTGAAGCGGCTGTCGTGCCGCTTCTCCCGCATGGTGTGGCCGGGCGACACCCTGGTCTGCAAAGGCCGCGTCGCCGACCGCCATGGGCAAGACGGGAAGTATTTCCTCGAGCTCGACGTGTGGGCCGAGAACCAGACGGGTGGCCTGGTCATTCGCGGCAACGTCACCTTGAAGGTTTTCTATTCGGTGGAAGACGAAAACCGGTACCGCCTCGGTCAGCCCCCGCTGATCGTCAACGTGCCGCGCGAGTCGATTCGGGCCAACCCGACCCCTCCGCCCACCGCCGCCGCCCACAAGGCAGGCACCAAGTCGGCCAAGCCCGAAAAGGCAGCGAAAAAGGCCGCCAAGCCGACCCGGGCCAGGCCGGTCAAACGGGCTGCAAAGCCGGCGCACAAAGCGGTCGCGCCCAAGGCCAAGTCCGCGAAAGCCAAGCGGAAGTAGGAAAGTCCAACGCACTGCGTCGTCGGTCGTTGACTTCGAAATCAAAGCTCGTCGAGACTGCGACGCGTTACGTCATTACGTAGCGTTCGTCCCTTCGAAGGAGCTGTTTCATGTCCGCAGGCATCAACCGATACAAAGCCGACCTCCGTGAGATGTTTTTCGTGCTGTTCGAGCAGTACGACTTCAACTCCTTTGCCGGAAAAGGGGAGTACGCGGACTGGGACGAAGACACCGCCAAGGCGGTGATCAAGGAGGCCTACCGCTTCTCGACCGACGTGCTGGGGCCGCTCAACGCCTCGGGCGACAAGGAAGGCTGCAAGGTCGTCGACGGCCGGGTGATGACCCCCACGGGCTTCAAAGAAGCCTGGAAGAAGCTGTTCGAGGCCGGCATCAGGCAGGTCGGCGTGCCCAAGGAATTTGGCGGCCAGGCGGCGCCGTACGCACTGCACGCGGTGGTCGAGGAGATCACCAGCGGAGCCAACACCGCGTTCGGCATGTACCCCGGCCTTGCGGGCGGCGCGGCGGAGGTGATCGCTCACTTCGGCACCGAAGCGCAGAAGAAGCTCTACCCGGAGCGCATGTTCAACGGCACCTGGGGCGGCACCATGTGCCTGACCGAGTCGCACGCGGGCACCGACGTGGGCAGCGCGGCCACCAAGGCGGTCCGGCTGCCCGACGGCACCTTCAAGATCAGCGGCAGCAAGATCTACATCTCGGGCGGCGATCACGATCTGGCCGACAACGTCATTCACCTGCTGCTCGCGCGCATCGAAGGCGCTCCGCAGGGCACCAAGGGCCTGAGCCTGTTCATCGTTCCGCGCGTGCGCGTCAACGCCGACGGCTCGCTGGGCAAGGACAACGACGTCACCGTCGCCGGCATCGAGCACAAGATGGGCATCAACGGCTCGGCCACCTGTTCGCTCAACTTCGGCGAGAACGACGGCTGTATCGGCGAGCTCGTCGGCACGGTCGAGAACCAGGGCATGCCGCAGATGTTCCGCATGATGAACACCGCGCGCATCGGGGTGGGCATTCAGGGCGTGGCTGTCGCCGGCAGCGCCTACCTGAACGCGCTCGAGTACGCGAAGGACCGCAAGCAGGGCTCGCACTACACGCAGTGGAAAGATCCCAAAGCGCCGCGCGTGTCGATCATGCAGCACCCCGACGTGCGCCGCATGTTGCTCGAGCTCAAGGCCACCACCGAAGGTCTGCGTTCGCTGGTGGTCAAGCTCGCCTCGCATCGCGATCAGTGGCACGTGCTGGGCGGCAAGGACGACGACAAGGCCGCGTACCACATGGGCCAGGTCGAGCTGCTCACGCCGCTGGTGAAGGCCTTCAGCAGCGACGAAGCCTTCCGCCTGTGCGCGCTGGCGCAGCAGGTCTACGGCGGCGCCGGCTTCCTCAAGGACTGGCCCGTCGAGCAGTACACGCGCGACGCGAAGATCTTCAGCATCTACGAAGGCACCAACCACATTCAGGCGATGGACCTGGTGGCCCGCAAGCTCGGCCAGAACGGCGGCGCGAACTTCCAGGCCTTCATCGCCGACATGTCGAACTTCGTGGAAGCCCACAAGGATCACCCGGTCTTCGGCAAGGAAGTGCAGTCGCTCTCCGCGGCCTCCGAGGCGATCATGGGCGTGGCGATGAACATGATGGGCTGGTCGCAGGCCGGGAAGATCGATCTGGTACCGCTGGTCGCGAACCGGTTCCTGCTGATGATGTCGCAGCTGGCCGTCAGCTACCTGCTGCTCGACGCCGGCGTGAAGGCGGAAGCCGCGCTCGCGAAGTTGCCCGAAGGCCACGCCGATCGTTCGTTCTACGAGGGCAAGCGCTACTCGGCGCTCTGGTACGCGCGCAACGTGTTGCCGCAGGCCAAACACCACGCCGAGGTCGCGCTGCTCGAAGACGAGTCGCCGATGAAGATCTCCGACGAAGCGTACGGCCACAGCTAAGCTTCAGCTCCTGCCTCCTGATACCCCTCTCCCGCGGGGGAGAGGGTCGGGGAGAGGGGAAGAAACGTTGTCGCAGTTCGCCATCGCCGCGCCCTGGATCGTCCTGCTGTTCGCGGCGCTCGTCTTCCCGGTGCTCTTCTTCATTCCCGCGCCCTACGGCCGCCACGCGCGGCCGGGCTGGGGCCCTACGATGCCCGCCAAGGCCGCGTGGGTGGTGATGGAGTCGGTCTCGTTCTTCGTCTTCGCCGCGCTCTGGGTGCTCAACCCCGCGTTCGGCACGCCGGTGGTCACGCTGCTCGGGGTGGCGTGGCTGATTCACTACGGGCAGCGCAGCTTCGTGTTCTCACTGCTGATGCGAGACGAGAATCGGCAAAAGCCGCTGCTCACCGTGGTGATGGCGATCATCTTCAACGTGCTCAACGCCGCGGGGAACGCGATGGCGCTCACCGACCGCGCGATCGATCTGCAGTTGGGGTTGGGGCTCACGCTCTTCGCGTTCGGCATGGGCGTGAACGTCCACTCCGATCACGTGCTGCGCACGCTGCGCAAGCCGGGCGAGACGGGGTACCTCGTTCCCAAAGGCGGGTTCTTCACCTGGCTGAGCGCGCCCAACTACTTCGGTGAGATTCTCGAGTGGGTGGGCTTCGCGATCGCCGCGCAGACGCTGGCGGGGTGGGCCTTCGTCGCCTTCACGGTGGCGAACCTGGCGCCCCGGGCGCTCTCGAATCACCGATGGTACCTTCAGAAATTTTCCGATTACCCGGCGTCGCGCCGCGCGCTGATCCCGTTCCTGTGGTGAAGCGCCGCGTGCTCTTCGGGTTCGGCACGCTGGCCGCCTGCTACCTCGCTGTCTGCGCACTGATGTTCGCCGTCCAGCGAAAGCTGCTGTTCCCGGCGCCGACCGGGTTGGCGCGGGCGTACGGCGGCCTGGAGCGCGAAGAGGTTCCCGGCGGCACCTTCCTGCTCTGGACGCGGGTTCCCGGTGAAGGCGCGGTGGTGGTGCACTTTCACGGCAACGGCGAGCAGGTCGGAAACCTCGGCTGGCTGGCGGCGGAATGGGCCGAGCGGGGCGTGAGCTTCGTGGCGGTGGAGTACCCGGGCTACCCGGGCGCGGCCGGCACGCCGTCTGAAGAGTCGCTGCTCCAGGCGAGCGAGGCCGCCTTGCAGCACCTCACCGGCGCGCTGAAGATCGAGCGGTCTCGCCTCGTGCTCGAGGGGCAGAGCGTCGGCACCGGAGTGGCGGTCACGCTCGCTTCGCGCGGCTGGGGCACCCGGCTGCTGTTGATTTCGCCGTACACCTCGCTGCCCGCGGTGGGGGCCAAAGCGTTCCCGTGGCTGCCGGTGGGGTTGCTGATGCGCGATCGCTTTGACTCGTTGTCACGCGCGCCGGAGCTGAAGGTGCCGACGCTGATCCTTCACGGCACGATCGACGCGGTGGTTCCGTTCGAGCTGGGGGAGGCCCTGTCGCGAGCCATCCCGGGTGCGAAGTTCGTCGCCGTCGAAGGCGCAGGTCACAACGATCTGTTCGATCGCGATCAGACGCTGCAGGTGATGGCCGACTTCGTGGCCCTGCGCTGAAACTACTTGGGGCCGCCTTCGCGCACGCCGATGGCCAACTGCCCCAGGCCTGCGCCCTTGGCCATCTCCATCACCTCGACCACCTTGCCGTGCGGCACGCTCTGATCGGCCTGCACGATCACCATGGTGTCGGGGTTCTTCGTCTTCGCGTCAGCCAGCGCCTTCTTGAGCTCGTCGGCAGTGACCACGTCGCCGCCCAGCACCAGGCGACCGTCTTCCAGAATCGCGATCGACAGGTCGCTCGCCTGGGTCGCGACGTCAGCCGCGCCGCCCTGGGGCAGGTTCACCTTGAGCCCGGCCTTGGCGCCGTTCGACGAGTTCACGATCACGCTGCTGGTCACCATGAAGATGATCAGCAGCACGAGGAAGATGTCGGTGAGCGGGGTGATGTTGATGTCGTTGAAGCCGCCCGATTCCTCGAGCCCGAGATCGTCGTCTTTGCCGCCGCCCCCGCTGGGGCCGCCCATGGCCATCTTCAGCTCACCGTGGGAGGAACGATGGGGGGATTCGAATCGGTCTGCACCACCAGCTTGCCGGTGGGGGCCTGCTCGCGCAGCAGCTCGACGAACTCTTCGGCGATCAGCCTGAACTCGAGGTTGAGCCGGGAGAGCCGGGCCTGGAAGATGTTGAAGAGCACCACCGCTTCGACGGCCACGATGATGCCCACCGCGGTCGCGATCAGCGCTTCGGAGATACCCGACATCACCGCCGCCGAACCGCCCGCACCGCCGGCTTCCACGTCGAGGCCGAGGTCCTTGAACGACCGCATGATCCCCCAGACCGTGCCGAACAGGCCCACGAAGGGAGCGACCGCCCCGATGGTTCCCAGCACCCACAACCCGCGCCGCATCCGCAGCGCCAGGGTGACCCGCTCGCGATCGACGGCAGCGTCGAGGGGCGGCCCGGTCGTCTTGGTAGCCCGCTCGAACCCCGCTCGGAACAGGTCTGCCGCCATGGCGGTCGATCGATCAGCCGCCGATTTCGCCGCCACGATCTCGCCGCGAAGCAGGTGCCGGGCGATCAGCTGCCCCAGCTCTCGTGCGCGGCCGCCGACGCCCCACAGGGTGACGAGCCGCTCGATCGCGACCCCGATCGCCAGCACGGAGGCCAGCAGAATGACCACGATGGTGAAGCCACCGAGGCGGAGGTAGTGGAGCAACTCGTCGAAGCTCATGAAGGAATCCTGCTCATAGCGGTTAAGAATGCCAGCCGCCATGGTGCCTCAACGCTTCAGCCCTCTCCTGATTTCCGTCGCGCTCATCCTGACGGGATGTCCGAAGCGCATCGCCGATTTCGGGAAGGACGGAGAACCGAGGTCCGCGCAGGAATTGCTCCAGCGGATCAACGTGGCCGAGTCCCAGATCTACTCAATCAAGGGTGACGCCCGGCTGGTCGTCGATTCGCCGCAGGGGAAGGGCTCGGTGGCGCTCTTCGCGGCCGTCGTTCACCCCTCGTACGTGCACATCGAACAGCTCGACTTCTTCAACCGCCCCCAGAGCATGTTCGTGACCGACGGCGTGCGCTTCGGCCTCTACATGGCCGCCGAGGGCCGCTACTACCGGGGCCCGGCGACCCCGGTGAACCTCTCTCGGTTCCTGCCCCTGGTGATGCCGCCTGCGGAGCTGGCCGCGGTGATGCTCGGCCGCGCCCCCCGCATCCCTGCCGATTCGCTCGAGATGCGCTTCGACGACAAGAAGCAGCAGCTGGTGCTGGTGATCAATCGAGGCAAAGTGCGCCAAACCCTGTTCGTGCAGCCGCCCAGCTACCGGGTGGTGTCGAGCACCGCCGAGAACCTCAACGCCTACGCGCTCGACTTCGAGGACCTCTCCACCGACGACAAGGGCGTGACCTGGCCCAAGCACGCTTCACTCGATGCCCGCTCCGCCAAGACGAAGGTGGAACTGGTGTGGAAGGAAGCGGCCCTCAACGAGGCGCCCGACATGACGCTCTTCGACTTCGAGCCTCCCGACGACATCCCCGTCGTCGAAGTTGATGCGAACGGCGCTCCGAGCGAGCCTGCACCGAAGTGAGGCGCCTGTTCCCGCTGTTGTTCGTCTTCGCCGCCTGCACCTGCCGGAAGAGCGGGGGCGTCGATGCGGGGCCCGATGCCGACTGGCTGGCGGGCAGGGTGGTGCAGTTGCCGGGAACTCCGAAGCAAGGGGGCACGCTGACGGTTCGACTGCCGCTCGAGCCCACCGGTCTGACGCGGCTGCACGATCGATTCAGCGAAGGCACGATGACCCGCATCACCGTGGGTCCGATTTACGAGACCCTCGCTCGCGTCAGCGCCGATGGTGAGCTGGCTCCGCTGCTCGCGCAGTCGTGGGCCGAGAGTGACGACCACCTCTCGCTGCGCATCACGCTGCGGCCTGACGTGCTGTTTCACGACGGCACGAAGTTCAGCTCGGCCGACGTGAAGGCGACCCTCGACGCGGTGTTCGAGCCGAAGAACCCCACTGCCAGTTTTCGCTCGACGCTCGAGACGCTCGATCACGTGGAAGTGCCCGACGCGCTCACGTTGATCGTTCATTGGAAGAAGCCCTATTTTCTCGCGACCCGCACGCTGCTGGGCGCGCTGCCGGTCTTGCCTGCGACGGCGTTGCAAGGCGAATTCGACACGCTGCCGCTGCACCGGGCGCCGATCGGTACCGGCCCCTTTCGTTTCGTGAAGTGGGACGCCGGCACCTCGCTCACCTACGCGCGCAATGAGTCGTACTGGGGCCCGCATGCGCATCTCGACCAGGTGCGCTTTCGCTTCGTGAAAGACGACACCGCGGCCGTGGCAGCCTGGGAACGCGGTGACTTCGACCTGATGACCAGGCTCACGCCGTCGACCTGGCTCGCCTCGGAGTCGAACCCGAAGCTCCAGGCCGAGTACCAGCGCGTGTTCTTCCCCGAGAACACCTACGTGTGGCTCGGCTTCAACCAGCGGCGCGCTCCGTTTTCCGATGCGCAGGTGCGCAAAGCGCTGGGCCTGCTTTTTCCGATGGACCTGGTGGCCCGCACCGTCGATCTCGGCCTCGAGCCGCGCACCACCTGTCCGTATTTTCCCGAGTCGAAGAGCTGCGATCCTGCGGTCACGCCGCTGCCCTTTGATCCTCCCGCGGCCAAGAAGCTGCTCGCGGAAGCCGGCTGGGCCGACACCGATGCTGATGGCGTGCTCGACAAAGACGGCGCGCGCTTGAGCGTCGCGTTCCTCGCCGCCGCGCAGTCGCCCAAGATGACGAGGCTGCTCCCGCTGTATCTGGACACCCTCAAACAAGCAGGCATCGACGCCCGCATCGAGACGGTCGACGTGTCGGGGTACATGAGCCGGGTGCGCGCCCACGACTTCGACGCGATGGCGCTGAGCTGGTCGTCAGCCGACTCGGTGCAAGACGACTTTCAGATCTTCCACTCGTCGCAGGCGAACGACGGCTCGAACTACGTGGCGTATTCGAACCCCGAGGTCGATCAGCTGCTCGCCGACATTCGTGCAGAGTTCGACCCGCTGAAGCGCGCAGCCCTTGAGCGGCAAGTGCACCGCCTGGTCTACGAGGATCAAGCGATCCTTTTTCTTGGCCGGCGGCCGGCGCTCGACGCCTTCAAGCGCCACGTGAGAGGCCTCGTGCCTTCGCTGGGCTGGTACGATCTGAGCGCCGTGTGGATCGCCGACTGACATGCGCCGCTACGTGATCCGCCGGCTGCTGCTGATGATTCCCACGTTCCTGGGGATCACGCTGCTCACCTTCGCGGTCGCGCAGTTCGCCCCCGGAGATCCGTTTCAGCTCGAGCTGGAGAACGGCAACCCGGGGCAGGTCACGGTCGATCAGCAACGCGCGCAACACGGTCTCGACGCGCCGTTGCCCGTTCAGTTCGGCCGCTGGCTCTCGCGCGTCGCCCGCTTCGACTTCGGTTCGTCGTTCACCGATCGCCGCCCCGTCACTGAAAAACTCGGCGAGGCCGCACCGCGCACGGCGCTGATCGCGGGCCTCTCCCTGCTGCTCGGGTTCGGGCTCGCAGTGCCGCTGGGTGTGGTGCTCGCGGTCAACGCGCGCAAGCGCTGGGCGAAGGCCGTCAGCGCGCTCCTGGTCGCCGCCTGGAGCGTGCCTTCGTTCTGGCTCGCGGTGATCGGCCTGATGCTCTTCGCCAGCCCGCGCTTTTTCAATTGGCTGCCCGTGCAGGGGCTCGCTGACGGCGGCTTCATTCTGCCGGTGCTCTGCCTCACCTGGCCCACGCTGGTGGTCGCCACCCGGCAGGTCCGCAGCGCCATGCAAGAGGCCCTCGGCCAGGACTACGTGAAGGCCGCTCGCGCCCGCGGAATCCCGGAGGGCAGGGTGATCTGGCGCCACGCCTTGCGGAACTCGTTGTTGCCCGTGGTGACCATGCTCGGGCTCCACCTGCCGCACCTGGTCGGCGGCAGCGTGGTGATCGAACGCATCTTCGGCATTCCCGGCATGGGCCTGCTCGCCTTCGAGGCCATCGGCACGCGCGACTACCCGACGGTGATGGGCGTCGCGACGGTGATGGCGCTGGCCACCATGGCCTCGATGCTGGTCGTCGATCTCGCGTACGGCTTCATCGACCCTCGCATTCGCCTGGAACGGGCCTCGTGAGATCGCTCTGGCGCGATCGCGGCGGCCGCTTCGCACTGGTGGTGCTGTTCGCGTTGAGCCTCACCGCGCTGGGTGCCGACGTGCTCGCCTCAGATTTGCCGCTGGCGGTGCGGGTCGATGGGACCACCTGGTGGCTGCCGTGCGTGACCCGGCCGGCGGCGCTGCGGGGGCGAAGCCAGATCTCGCTCGCACCGGCCGCGGAGTGGATGTGGCGCACCCCGATTCACTTCGGCCCACTGCAGACGATCGCCGCCACCGGTGAAGACAGGGCCACGCCACCCCCCTGGGCACCCGACGAGACGCACTGGCTGGGCACCGACGAGCTCGGCCGCGACGTCGCCGCCCGGCTCGTGCATGGCGCCCGGGTCAGCCTGCTCGTGGGCTTTCTCACCATGCTGATCGCCGTGGGCATCGGCCTGCTGATCGGCGGCATCAGCGGCTACGCGGGCGGCCTGACTGACGTGGTGCTTTCGCGCGTGCTCGAAGTGATGCAGACCTTCCCGCTGGTCTTTTTTCTGATCGCGCTGCTCTCGGTGCTTCGCACCCAGTCCCTCTGGCCCCTGGTGATCGCCCTGGGCCTGACCCGGTGGACCGAGGTCGCCCGCCTGGTGCGCGCCGAGGTGTTGTCTCTCGAATCGCGGGAATTCGTCCTCGCGGCCCGTGCCCTTGGGGCCTCGCCGGCGCGAATCATCACCCGGCACCTCCTGCCCAATGCGCTGGGTCCGGTGCTGGTGGTGGGCACCTTCGGGGTGGGGTCGGCGATCCTCCTCGAGACGGCGCTCTCGTTTCTGGGCATCGGGGTCGCTCCCCCCACCGCCAGCTGGGGCGAGCTGCTGACCGAGGCCCACCGCACCCTGCAACACCCCGGTGCCTGGTGGTTGGCCGTGTTTCCCGGCCTGGCGATCGCCCTGACCGTGCTCACCGTCAACGCCCTGGGGGAAGCCGTGAGGCGGGTGAATGGGTAACCTGCCCTTGAACATTCGACCTGCGGCCGTAAATGGTTAGAATCCCTTGCGCTCATGGCATCCATCCGACTCGGCGACCTCCTCGTCAAAGCGAAAGTGATTAGCGAGAGCCAGCTCAAGGCGGCGCTGGCCGAACAGCAGAAGTGGGGCGGCAAGCTCGGCGAGCTGCTCGTGCGCATGAACTTCCTCACCGAAGACATGCTGGTGAAGGCGCTCAGCAAGCAGATGAACGTGCCCGCGGTGAACCTCGACGCGATCGAGTCCATCCCCGCGCACGTGCGCGCCAAGGTGCCCGTCGACGTCGCGCGCGATCTCGTCGCGCTCCCCTTGCAGCTGCGCGATGACGGCAAGACGCTGCTGGTGGCGATGGCCGAGCCGCAGAACCTCAAACACCTCGACACGTTGCGCTCCGTCAGCCGCTGCCGCATCACCCCGCAGTTCGCAGGTCGCCAGGCGATCGCGAAGTCCTTCGGGCGCTTCTACGAGGGGCATTCCGACGTGGGCGCCGAGGGCGACGATGGCTTCAAGCTGGTCGACTCGCAGGGCCACACCCTCATCAAGAACATCGATGACGTGAAGCCTCCGGAGCGCCGCAGCACCAACGCCCCCGCGGCCGCCATCAAGATGCCGCCCGCTGCGCCGGCCCCGCGCACCACGACGACCGAGGCACCCGCCACCCGCTCGCCCGCGGAGATGATTCGCGCCATCGAAGACGCCCAGCGCAAGGAAGTCACCGCGCTCAAGGGCATGGTCGAGCTCATGATCGAGAAGGGTGTCTTCACGCGTGAGGAGTATCTGGCCAAGGTGAAACGCTGACCCTCGGTCACCCGAGCCGAGCCGAGGACGTGAGCCGCGATGAAGAAGAAGCTGGGCGAGATCCTGGTGTCCACCGGCGCCGTGAGCGGCGAGGACGTCTCGTCTGCGCTCGCTGACCAGGCTGCCGGCGAACCCAGCCGCCTGGGTGATCTGCTCGTCGCCACCGGCAAGCTGAGCTCGGCGCAACTCGCGCGTGCCCTCGCAGAGCAATACCAGCTGCCGTACGTGGAGCTCCCGCAGCTGCCGCAAGCGGTGCTCGACCTGGTTCCCCTCGAGCTGCAGCGGCAGTTCCGGGTGGTGCCTCTGAGGTCCGAAGGCACGGAGCTCTCGATCGCGATGGCCGATCTCGCGAACATCGAGGTGCTCGCGATTCTCGAGCAACAATGGACCAAGGTGAACGTGCACGTCGCAGGCGGCGACGAGATCGATGCCCTGCACGCGACGCTCTCGGGGATCTTCGCGCCCGTGCCGTCAGACCCGGTGCTCCCGAGCGTTGCGCCGGCGATCAAGCCTTTCCCCAGCGCCGACGATCTCTTCGGTTCGCTCGACCTCGAGCCCATGCCCGACCTCTCGGGTGAGCCGATGCCTTCACCGGTGCCGCTGATCGCGCCGGTGCACTCGGCCGATCTGCACCTGGTGCCCAGGCCCTCTCCGGGCCCCAGCGCCTCACCCAACGCCGAAGATTTGTTCGGCGATCTGAACCTCGAGTCTGCGCGCACGGGCATTCCGGCCCGGTTGCCCGAAGACCCGATTTCCGAACCGGAACCCGCGGTGGTCGAAGCGGCCCCCACAGCGATGAACGAGCTGCCCGAGGTCGACCGCCTGCCGCCGCCCGTCGCCACGCCCCCGCGCCTGGAACCCGAGAGCGAGATCTCTGAAAATTCGGGGCCTGTGCTCATGGGCATGCGCGAGGGCACCGGCCCCCTGCTCGACATGCTGATGCGAGAGGGCAGCGGCCCGATGGGCGACCTGTTCAAAGAAGGCACCGGGCCGGTGGTCGATACGCCGTTCTTCGGCGGTGCCGCGATGCCTGCGTTGAACCGCAGGTCCGATCTTCCGTTCGAGTCGAGCCGCTCCTCGTTGAGCGACCTCGCGATTCCCCCCCCGAAGCCGACCGTCCCGATGGCTGAGGCCTCTCGCGGTCCGGCCCCTGAGTCCGCCGCGTCACCGGTGGCCGAAGCGCTGCCTGATTGGCTGCGCACCGAGCCCGCGGGATCCCCGCCCGCCGTGCCCTCCACCGAGCCCGGTGCGTGGACCGGTGCGCTCGATCACCTCATGCCCTCGAAGCTCGTCGTCGGACTGACCCGGGCGCTGCTCGCGCGCGGGCTGGTGACCGAGGAGGAGATTTTGGCGGCGCTGGGTCAAAAGAAGTGAGGGCGGAAGGCGAACGCCCTCATGAACAAGTGAAGCTGGAGGTCAGGGGACTGAGCGTGCTGCTCGACGGCATGCCACTCGTGGAAGAGTTCTCGATCTCGCTCGAGGCCGGCCGGGTTCACGCGGTGGTCGGCGAATCGGGAAGCGGGAAGACCCTCTCCGCGCTCGCCGTGCTCGGCCTGCTTCCAGAAGGTGCCCAGACGAAAGGCAGCGCTCAGCGGGGCGGGGTGGAGTTGCTGACCGCCCCCGCACCCCTTCGCCGCGCTGGAATCTCGATGGTGCTGCAGGAACCGCTCAGCGCGCTCAACCCCGTGCTGTCCGTCGGCAATCAATTGATTGAGACGCTCGCGGTACATCGCACCCCGGGCGATCTGGGTGAGGCGGCGATCGCGCTGCTCAGTGAAGTGGGAATTCCTCGAGGCGCCGAGCGGCTCGGCATGTTTCCCCATCAGCTCTCGGGTGGGCAGCGGCAGCGGGTGTCGATCGCGTGCGCGCTGGCGGCGCGGCCCGAGGTGCTGATCGCTGACGAGCCGACCACCGCCCTCGATGCGTCGATGCGCGGCGTAATTCTCTCGTTGCTCCGCAAGCTCGCCAGCGACCGGGGAATGGCGGTGTGGCTCATCACGCACGACCTTCAGGCGGTGCGGGGCTCGGCTGACGAGGTGACCGTGATGTACGCGGGCAGGGTGGTGGAGCAGGGTCCCGCCCGGCGCGTGCTGGAGCGGCCACGTCACCCGTACACCGCGGCGTTGCTCGCTTCGAATCCCTCCGCGGCGAAGGTGGGGGTTCCGCTGCCTACGCTCGCCGGCTCGGTGCCTCTGGCGCGCGAGGTGATCGCCGGGTGCCGATTTCATCCGCGGTGTCCCCGGGTGATCGAGCGCTGCCGTTCAGAGCGCCCCGTGTTTCAGGACGGAGTGGCGTGCCCGCTGGCCAGCGAGCTCACGGAGAAAGCGGGATGACGCTGCTCGCGGCCAGCGACGTGCGGATCACGTACCGCGTCGGTAGCCGCCGGATCGAAGCCGTGCGCGGCGTGACCCTCGGGATCGCCCGCGGCGAGCGGGTCGGACTCATCGGCGAATCAGGCAGCGGCAAGTCTTCCCTCGCGCGCGCGCTGCTGGGCCTCGAGCCTCTGACCGCCGGCACGGTGCGCTTCGACGGCCAGCCGATGCACGGGGCCAAACCCGCCCTGCGCCGCCGCTTTCAGCCCGTCTTCCAGGACGTCGGCGCCGCTCTCGATCCCCGCATGCGCATTCGCGAGGCGCTCGCCGAGCCCTTCGTGATTCACGGGCAATCGGTCGACGACGCCAAGCTCACCACGCTGCTCGAGCACGTTCAGCTCAGCGCCGAGGTGCTGCCGCGCTTCCCGCGAGAGCTCTCGGTCGGCCAGCGCCAGCGCATCAACCTCGCCCGCGCGCTCGCCCTCGAACCCGAGCTGCTCCTGCTCGACGAGCCGGTCTCAGCCCTCGACGTCAGCGTGCAGGCCCAGGTGCTCAACCTGCTCGTGTCGATCACCGCGCAGCGCAGCCTCACGCTGCTGGTGATCACCCACGATCTCGACGTCGTCGCCCACCTCTGCACCCGCCTCGCCGTCATGTACGCGGGGCAGATCGTCGAGAGCGGGCCGGTCGCCGAGGTGCTGGAGCAACCTCTGCACCCGTACACGAAGCTGCTGGTGGCGAGCCGGCGCGAGGTGGTCGAAGCGAAAGGTGAGCCCGTGTCCGCCGACGCGCTGCCCACGGGCTGTGCGTTTCACCCGCGCTGCGCGCAGGCGATCGATCGCTGCCGCGCCGAAGCACCGTCATTGACGGGCGAAGCTCACCCCAGCGCCTGCTTCGTGTTCGGAGGCCGCTGATGTTCTGGCTGAGCCACCACCCGCCCGACGAGCTCGATCGCTGCTACCGCCTCGGCGCTCTCCACGTCTGCGCCCGGTGCCTCGGGACATACCCCGTGATGTTCGCGGCCATCGCCGCCCAGCTCGCGCTGCACGCCCCCCTCGAGCACCCCCTCGACGTGCCGCTGAGCGTAGGCCTGGTGCTCCCGGCCACCCTCGATTGGGCGTTCGGGCGCTTTGAGCCCCACCGCTTCAGCAACGCCTGGCGAACGGCTACGGGCGTTTTGCTGGGACTGGGTTTGGGCCGAAGTCTGTTCATTCACCTTCAGCGGCCCCTGCCCATTGCGCTGCTCGCCCAGGTCTTCGTGGTGACAGGCCTCGCTTTGCCTGTCATTCTCGCGGCTTACCGGCGAAAACGTCGCGGGTAGATCACTGCCGCCCCCCATGCGTTGAAATGGGTACGACAGAACGAGGACACGGTTGGGACCTGCGACTTCGGACGAGCAACTCATGCTCGCTTTCAAGTCCGGTGACGCGAGGGCGTTTTCTACGCTCGTTCAGCGCCACCGGGGGCCGGTCTACAACTTCATTCTCCGATTCGTCGGTCATCGGCAGAGGGCCGAAGACGTGCTGCAGGAGACCTGGCTCAAAGTGGTGAGGAACAGCAGTGAGTGGCAACCCAAGGCCCGGTTCACCACCTGGGTCTATACGATCGCGAGGAATCTCTGCGTGGACGCCGCGCGGAAAGAGAGTTTCCGGAAGACCGATTCGCTCGACGCACCCGCGTCGCACGATGAGTCTGACGCACGCTCGATGGGTGACCTGGTGGCGGACGAGGGAACCCAGACGCCGGATCGCGCGGCGCACAACGTTCGAATCCGCCCGATGATCGAGAAGGCGCTCGAAAGCCTTCCGACGGAGCAGCGAGAAGTCTTCCTGCTCCGCGAGTACCAGGGCATCGGCTTCAAGGAGATCGCAGAGGTCACGGGCGTTAACGAGAACACCGTGAAGAGTCGAATGCGGTACGCGCTCGAAGGGCTGCGAAAGCGGCTCGCCGAGCTGGGCGTCGATGGGGAAACGATGGACGCAGACGGAAGGACAGTGGCCTGAAGTCATGAAGAGCGCGGCGCACCAGTACGAGGACAAGCTCCTCGAGTTCGCTTACGGCGAACTTCCACAGCACGTGGCCGATGCGGTCGATGCGCACGTGCGTGGCTGCACCCGGTGCTCGCAATCGCTCACCGAAATTCGCGGCGTGCGCGCCACCATGTCGAAGGTGCCCATGGTCTCGGCGCCTGACGCGGGCCTCGAATCGCTGATGGCCTATGCCGATCAGGCCGCCAAACGAAACGGCAGCAAGACAGCGCCTTCGATCTGGAAGCGCTTCCTCATGCCGCTCGCCTCAGTGATGGCGCTCGCCGTGGTGGGCGTGGTGGGCTTCCGCGCGAACAAGGAATTCGACACCAGCCCCGCGTCGGCCGCCGCTGATCAGAAGGTCGCGGAGCGCTCGAAGCAGCAGCAGGACCTCCCGACCCAGGCTGCCCTCGCCCCGGTGGCCGCGACCCCGTTGCCTGACGGGGCGCCAAAGACCGAGTTCGCGGGCGTCGAGAAGGCCGACCCGAAGAAGCTGGTGAAACAAGAGAACAAGAACCAGCTCGAGGATCTGCGTGAGGCGGGCGGCAAGCGCGGCGACGTGTGGGCTCCAGAGCCCAAGCAGTCCGCCACCCGCCGCGCGGTTCCTTCGAAGGTCGCGCCCGTGGGCAATGACGAGCAGGTGTATCGCGACGACTATTCCAACGCGGTCGGCCGCGGCGCCCTCGCCAAAGACGCGCCGCCCCCAGAAGCGCCCCCTCCGCCGCCCGCGGTTCAGGCCCAGGACAAGGTGAACTTCGGCCTGGGGGCAAAGGGCAGCGGTTCGAGCTCGAACGAAGGCGGCGTGGTCGCCACCAAGCCCGCGCCCACCAAGGCGCCCGCTCCCGAGCGCGAGCGCGAGCGTCAGAAGGAAGAAGCGAAGAAGAAGGAAGACCCGCCGCAGGCGCGCGCCGAGGAAGCCGCGCCCGCTCCTGCTCCCGCCACCACCGCGGCGCCGGCACCGGTTCAGGGCGGCTACTCGCAGCCCAGCGCCAAGAAGTCGAAGGGCAGCTACGACCTGCGCCCGATGTCCAGCAGCACCGGTGGTTCGGCCGCCGACCTCGATGACTCGGTCGCGCTGCAGAAGAGCGACTCGCTGGGCGTCAACCGCGACGCGAAATATTCCGAGCTCAAGAAGAGCGCAGAACGCACCCAGTCGCTCGAGTCGGCGCGCGTCGCTTCGAACCGCGGCGATCGCCCCACCGAGATTCGCCTCGCCGCCCAGGTGCTCGAGAGCGGCGCCACCGGCTACGAGCGGGTGGAAGCGCTCAAGCGCATTTGCGACGCGTACGAAGCGCTGGGCGAGCCTGATCGCGCCGACCCCTTCTGCGACCAGCTGCTGCAGGAATTCCCGAACACCGTCGCCGCCAAGGCCGTGTCCGATCGGCGCAAGCAGGTGCAACGCGCCCCGGCCCCGGCCAAAGCGAAGAGCCTCTCGCCCACCGAGCGCAAGGTGCTCGACGAGGCCCAGCCTTCCTCGAAGCCGGCTTCGTCGTACTGAGTCGCACCCGTGACACCGAGCGGTGCGCGTCGCACCTCGCGCGCGGTTCGTGCGAGACTGGCTTCGTGGTTACGCCCCGGAAAATCGAGCGCAAACACCGTCGCCGCGGTCAGGCGATGCTCGAGTACTCGATGCTCAACTGGCTGATCATCGTGGCGCTCGTGCTCAGCTGCACCGTGCGCATCATTCCGGGGCCGAGGGTGTCAACTTCGAGCACCCGTCCGCCGATGAGCCTGATTGAGATGTTTCTCTACGCGTACCAGGTTCACTACGACACCTACTTGTACTCCTTGAGCCTGCCTTTCCCCTGAGCGGTTCGAGGCCCGATCCCTTTTGACAGGGTGCTCCTTGCCTCTGGTAGTATCCACCTGACTTTTCGCGCTTTTTTGGTCGCGCACGGCAGTTTGTCGCATTGGGAGATCTGCACGCATGCTCAAGGGAAAAGCCCCACTCATCGTCGCCATCGTTCTCTTCGTCGTTGGCTTCGGCGTGTCGTTCTCGGCGATTCAGAAACAGCGAAGTGACGTGCGCAAGGGTTGGAACCTCGTGCCCGTGGTCGTCTCGGCCGTCGACATCTCCGAAGGCACGGTGGTGACGATGGAGATGATCAGCCAGCGCTCGATTCCCGAGCAGTTCGTCACCTCGTCGGTCGTCAAGCCCGACAGCGCCAGCTACATCGTCAACCAGAAGGTGCTGGTGGCGTTGCAGGCCGGTGACCCGCTGCTGTGGAGCCAGTTCGAGACCACCAAGGCCGCCGAGCGCCTGTCCACCAAGGTGCAGAAGAAGGCCCGCGCGATCACCATCGAGGCCAAGTCGACCACCGCGGTCGGCGGCTGGGTGCGCCCCAACGATCACGTCGACATCATCGGCACCTTCAAGGACCCCACGACCAACGAGCAGGTCGCCGTCACCTTGCTGCAGAACGTGATCATCCTGGCGACGGGCAAGATCACCGGCACCACCAACATCAACCTCATTCCCGAGAACGAGCGCGCCTACGGCCACGTCTCGCTGCTGGTCATTCCGGAAGAGGCCGAGATCCTGGTGCTCAGTCAAGAACTGGGCAACCTGACGCTCTCGCTGCGCAACGAAGAAGACATCGACGTGCTCGAGGAACGTGGCCGCGCGACCATCAGCACGCTGCTCTCGGGTGAACGCACGAAGGTGCTGCAGCAGAAGCGCTTCAACACC
The DNA here is from genome assembly GCA_043758715.1 of Archangium sp. Taxonomy (GTDB): domain Bacteria; phylum Myxococcota; class Myxococcia; order Myxococcales; family Myxococcaceae; genus Archangium_A. The sequence goes on along the minus strand of JAYVNA010000795.1, from coordinate 6,590 downwards.
ATTCAGGTCATCCGCGGCGCCGCCGCCAGCGACACCCGCGGCGCTGCTTCGCCCGAGTAAGCGCCCGCCATGTTCGCCGCGATCGCCAGTCTGCTGTTGGGCGGAGGAACGTTCTTCCTCACGCTCGTCGTCATGGGCGTGCTGGGGAAGGCCTACGAGACGTACCAGGAACGCTACATCGTCAAGTCGATGAACGACCTGAGCGACATGTTCCTCTTCATCGACCCGCGCCAGATGCTGGTGCTGAACATCGCCTCGATGATCGTGCTGGGCGGCTTCTCGTACCTGCTCATCAACCCCCTGGTCGCCATCGGCGCCTTCATCTTCGGGTTCTTCCTGCCGATGATGATGGTCAAGCACTACCGGGTGAAGCGCATCAAGAAGTTCAACACCCAGCTGGTCGACGCGCTGCAGGCCATGGCCAACGCCTTCAAGGCCGGCCTCACCTTCCAGCAGGCCATCGAGCAGATCAGCAAAGACTCCATGCCGCCCCTGCAGCAGGAATTCGGCCTCTTCGTGAAAGAAGCGAAGCTGGGCGTGCCGGTGGAAGAGGCGCTCAACAACATGAGCAAGCGGGTGGGCAGCGACGACCTCGAGCTGGTCTCGACCGCCACCAACATCAGCCGGCAGCTCGGCGGCAACATGGCCGAGATGTACGAGACGCTCTCGACCACCATTCGCGAGCGCTTCCGCCTCGAGGGCAAGATCGACGCGCTCACTGCGCAGGGCAAGCTGCAGGGCTGGGTGGTCTCGGCGATGCCGCTGATCCTCGGCGTGGTGCTCAACTACATGCGCCCCGACCTGATGCAGCCGATGCTCGATCACATCTTCGGCTACGTGCTGGTCTTCACGATCATGGTCATGGAGATCATGGGCGTCCTCATCATCCGCCGGATCACGAACATCGACATTTGAGGAACGACGATGCCTGCTGAACTCTGGGTCACGGTGCTGATGGGGGTCGCCGCGGTGCTCTTCGCGGGCGCCGCCGGCATGGCGGGTCTTGGCGTGTCGAACGTCGTCTCTCCGTTCCTCGTCGAGGTCAAAGAAGAGTCGGCCGGTGGTGTCGCCGGGGCGGGCTCGGTGGTGGTGCGCAAGCTGGGCGTCATCAACCGAAGGTTCATGTGGCCGGGCTACGAAGACAAGATGCGCCGCAGCCTGATCAAGGCCGGCGAGCCCAAGACGTACAAGCCCGAAGACATCATGGCGTTGCAGGAGATCGGCTTCGCGTTCGGCCTGTTGTTCGGCCTCGTGCTGATGAACGCGATCGACTTCAACCTCGCCTGGTCGCTGGTGGTCGCGTTGATCGGCCTCTTCTACCCGCTCATCTGGGTCAACGATCAGGTCAGCAAGCGGCACCTGCAGATCAGCCGCGCGCTGCCCTTCAACCTGGACCTGCTCACCCTCTCGGTCGAAGCGGGCCTCGACTTCACCGCCGCGCTCGCCAAGGTGGTCGAGAAGGGCAAGGCCGGGCCGTTGCGTGAAGAGCTGGCGCTGGTGCTCAAGCAACTGAAGATGGGCAAGACCCGCGAAGAGGCGCTCAAGGGCATGATCGCCCGCGTCGATCTGCCGGCGCTCAGCCAGTTCGTCACGGCCCTCATTCAAGCCGACAAGATGGGCACCAGCCTCGGCAAGGTGCTGCGCATTCAGTCGACGCAGCTGCGCATCGAACGCACCCAGCGCGCCGAGAAGCTCGCCAACGAGGCGCCGGTGAAGATGCTCTTCCCGCTGATCGCCTGCATCTTCCCGACGGTGTTCATGGTGCTCTTCGGACCCATCGTGTTCGCCTTCATGTACGGGGGCGCTGCCGGGTAATCCATGCCTCCTCCTCCTCCTTCTGGAAAACAGCCACCGCCTCGACGCGCCACCGGCAGCACCGGTACGGCCGCTCCGGTTTCCCGGCGCACCGGGGCCGTGCCCGCTGCCCGCCCTTCCACGCCCGCCCGGGCCCGGCCCGCGCCCGTCACCTCGCGGCTGATCGCGCAGACCGGCCCCGCTTCGGGCCAGGAATTTACGCTCGAAGGTGACGAGCTCGTCATCGGCCGCGCCGCTGACAACCCGGTCTCGATTCCCGACACCTCGGTCAGCCGCAAGCACGCGCTCGTTCGCAAGACCGCCGAGGGTTGGGCAGTCAGCGATCTCGGCTCGGGCAACGGCACCATGCTCAACGGCGAGGCGATCTCCGACGAGACCACCTTGAACGAGGGTGACGTGATCAGCCTGGGTGACACCGAGCTGCGCTATTCCGGCGGGGGCGCTCCTGCTTCAGCCGCGGGTGAAGCGACCGAAGAGCGGCCCACCGGTGGCGCTCGCCGTCCTCCCGTTCGAACCGCTCGCACCGGCGGGGGCGCCGTCGAGCGCGCCGCCGGCCGCGGCCGCCCCGTGCGCACCTCGCGCATGGCGGAAGATCCGGAAGAGTCGAAGAAGAAGCGCCGGAAGATTTTCCTGATCGTCGGCGGCTCGCTGGTGTTGATCATGGCGCTGCTGGTGGGCTGGAAGGCCATCGACAACAAGCGCCAACTCGCCCGCGTCGCCGCCAAGCGCGCGGGTGACGAGCACCAGGCCGCCATGGCGGACATGTTCAAGGAAGCCAAGGGCCGCGTTCGCCTGGGCAAGTGGGCCGAAGCGAAGGCCAAGCTCGAAGAACTCCAGGCGGAGGACGAGGAGTACGAGACGCGGCAGATCGAGAACTACATCAAGATCGCCGACGCCGAGATCCCCAACCAGTCGCTGCTCGCCACCGCCAACGAGGCGATCGCGAAGGGTGAGCTGGGCAAGGCGGCCGCTACCCTCGCCAAGGTGAAGACCACCACCCAGGAAGCCGCGCTGCGCGCCTCGAAAGATGCGCTCGAGGCCAAGGCCACCGAGAAGCTGGCCGAAGCGCGCGGGCTGCTCGCGTTCGCGAACGATCTGGCGAAGATGGAGCAGCTCAAGGTGCTCTGCGAAGACATCTTGCTGGTGCGCCTCGAGGACCGCGAGGCCTCGGAGTTCAAGAAGACCGCGGAGACTTCGATCTACCGGATCAAGAACCCCACCGTGGCGCCCCCCCCGCCGGACACTCCGTGGCTCGAGGTCTCGACCCGGTTCAAGAACGGAGACTCGTCGGGTGCGCTCTCGCTCGCCCAGGCGTGCGCGAACAAGTTCGCCCAGTGCCGCACCCTGGAGGCGGGCATCAAGGAGTTCGAGGCGAAGTCGAAGAAGCTGGAGGAACTGAGCGAGAACGACCTCATCGCCCTCTACGATCTCGACAAGAAGATCGCCGGCGGCCAGTCGAGCGAGCTCTCGCGGCCGGTGCGCACGCAGCTGGTCTCGAAGCTGTTCGTGAAGGCCAGCCAGGCGAAGACCACCGGCAACTGGCCGCGCGCCATCGAGCTCGCGCGCAAGGTGCAGCAGGCTGATCCCGGGCACGTGGGCGCTCAGGCGCTCATCAACGAAGGCCGCAGCCAGGCCCGCGAGTCGTACCTGCGCGGGTATCAGCTGAAGGAATCGAGCCCCGACGAGGCCATCCGTCTCTTCAAAGACGTGATGAACATGACTCCTCCCGACGACGAGACCCATCAGAAGGCCAAGTCGCGGATCGCTGAACTTCAGAAAAATTGAACGGGCCGAAGCAGGGTGATCTGTTCGGGGGGCCGGTTGCTCCGGCCACTCCGGCCCCGCCCGTGGAAGCCGCGCCGAAGCCCGTACCGGTGGCGCCCGTGCCGCCGCTTCCGCTCGCTCCTCCGCTTCCACTTGCGCCAGCGGAACCGAAGACCCCGGCCTGGCGGAAGCTCGAGCCCAAACCCGCGCCCCAGGTGCTGACCGTCTCTCAGCTCACCGGCCAGGTCAAAGACCTGCTCGAGCCTCAGTTCGGCCGGGTGCTGGTGCGCGGCGAGATCGCCAACTTCCGCGGCGTCAACGCACGCGGACACTTCTATTTTGCCCTCAAGGATCAACGCGCGTCGATCGACGTGAAGCTCTGGGCCACCCAGGCGCAGCGCCTCAAGTTCCAGTTGAAGGACGGGCTGTCGGTCACCATCGAGGGCAACCTCGACGTCTACGAGCCGCAGGGCCGCTATTCGCTGATCGTCAACCGCATCGAACCCGAAGGCGTCGGCGCGCAGGCGCTCGCGTTCGAGCAGCTCAAGCAGAAGCTGGTCGCCGAAGGCCTCATCGGAGATCAGCGCACCCGCCCGCGCCGGCCCCTGCCGTTTCTCCCCAAACGAATCGGAGTGGTGACCAGCGTCACCGGCGCGGCGCTCCGGGACTTCCTCAAGGTGCTGCACCGGCGGCACCCCCGGCTGTCGGTGCTGGTGGCCGACGCCCGCATGCAGGGTGATGGCGCGATCTTCGAGGTGCGCCGCGCGCTGCGGTGGTTGTGCAAGTCCAACGTCGACGTGATCGTCGTCACCCGGGGCGGCGGCAGCAGCGAAGACCTGTGGACCTTCAACGAAGAGCCCGTGGTGCGCGCGGTGTGGGAATGCACGGTGCCGGTGGTCTCTGCGGTCGGCCATGAGATCGACACCACCCTCTGCGACCTGGTCGCCGACGTGCGTGCGCCTACGCCCAGCGCCGCCGCCGAGCTGCTCGCCCCTCAGCTGGTGGAGTTGGAAGCGCAGCTCGCCACCTTGAAGTCGCGTCTCAAGCGCGGGGTCGACAAGCAGGTGCTCGCCGAGCGGACCGCGCTCAGGGGCCTGCGCAACGAGCTGGGTGACCCCCGGCGAGAGCTCGGCAGTCAGCGCCTGGTGCTCTCCAACGCCGCCGATCGCATGCGCGGGGTGCTGCACCGCAAACAACGGGTGGCCTCCACCGCGCTGCGCGACTTGAGCCAGCGGCTGCACCGGGTTCGCCCGCAGGCGCAGCTCCAGACCCGCCGCGCGCAGCTGACGTTTCTGCGCACCTCGCTGGTGACGCTGCTGCAGCGCGAGCTGCGCACCGAGCGCGATCAGCTGGGGCGGCTGGGCATGTCGCTCGCGCACGCCTCGCCCCGCCCGATGCTGCAGCAGGGCCGCCAGCTGCTTTCCCGGCAGGCGCAGCGAACTCCGGCGGCGATGCGCAACCGGGTGCAGCGTGAACGCGAACGCCTGCGCTCGCTGGGGGCGCGCTTGAACGCCCTGAGCCCGCTGGCGGTGCTCACCCGCGGCTACGCCATCGCCCAGCTGCCCGACGGCCGAATCGTGCGCCAGGCCCAGGAGGTTCAGCTGGGCGACGAGCTCACCCTCAAGCTCGGCACCGGCGAAGTGCAGGCCCAGGTGACGCAGGTGAAGCCCGCGGGGAAGTAGGGTAGGGAGCGCCCCGTGGCGAAGGAAAAGAACACAGCGCGAGGGCAGTACGGCGACGTGGTGACCCGGCTTCAGGAAATCGTCGAGTCACTCGAAGGCGGCGAACTCTCGCTCGAAGACTCGCTCGATCGTTTCGCCGAGGGCATCACTCTGGTGAAGCAGGGCGAAGGCATTCTGGGTGACGCCGAAAAGCGCATCGAGCAGCTGCTGGCTGAAGACGGCCGCACGGCGCCCCTCAAGGTGAGCGACGCGCAAGAAGCGGCCCCCACGAGCCCGGCCAAGCCGGTTCCCCCCAAGGCGAACAAGCCCGCCGAGAAACCCGTGGTCGCGCCCCCGGCCGACGACGACGACGTCCCGTTCTGAGGCGACACCGATGACTCTCTTTTCTCTCGAAGGCTGGCTGCCCGCTCAGCAACGCCGGGTCGAGGCCCTGCTTGCGTCGCGAATGGAGACCATCGCGCGCCGCACCCCCAGGCGCCTGGCCGACGCGATGGCCTACTCGCTGCTCGACGGGGGCAAGCGCCTGCGCCCGGTGCTCTGCCTCACCTTCGCCGATCTGGTCGCCCGCGCCTCGAACGGCGGCGGCGAACCGGGCAACGACGCGGCCTGCGCGCTCGAGTGCGTGCACACGTATTCGCTGGTGCACGACGATCTGCCCGCGATGGATGACGACGACCTGCGCCGCGGCCGGCCTACGAATCACAAGGTGCACGGCGAGGCGATGGCGATCCTGGCGGGCGATGCGCTGCTCACCGACGCCTTCACGCTGCTCGCCACCGGCTCCGCGGCGGAGCAGGCGGTGCGCGGTCGCCTGGTCGCCGAGCTCGCCCTCGCCGCGGGCGCCGGGGGCATGGTGGGCGGGCAGGTGCTCGACATCGCCGAAGATCGCCCCGCTGAGCTCGACTACCTCAACCGGCTGCACCGCATGAAGACCGGCGCGTTGATCAAAGCCGCTTGCCGCATGGGGGCGATCGCCGGGGGCGCCGACGAAGCGACCCTGCAGGCCGCTGACGTGTACGGCGACGCGGTGGGGCTCGCGTTTCAAATCGCCGACGACATTCTCGACGTCACCGCGAGCGCCGCGCAGATGGGCAAGCCCACCGGCGCCGATGCCGAAGCGGGCCGCCACACCTTCCCCGCGGTGGTCGGCCTTGCCCAGGCCCGCGAGCTGGCGAAGAGCCACGTCGCACGCGCGCTGGCCGCCGTCCGCGAGCTCGAGGCGGGCGAGGGGCCTCTGGCTGCGCTCGCCCGGTACTCCATCGAGCGCTCGAGCTGACGTTGAGCCTTCTGGACCAGGTGGACTCTCCCAAGGCGCTGCGGGCACTCGAC
>JAYVNA010000794.1:0-2989 GCA_043758715.1 Archangium sp. | reverse complement strand
CGACGAACTCGCGCGCATGGCGCCGGAGCACCGACGCCACGTGCAGAATCATGTAGCCCGGCACGTCCCAGGTCGTCAGACCGGCGGCCTCGAGCATGTCCTTGTTGTGCTCAGGCACCCACGCCGCGGGCTGACGGGTGGCGGGGTTGATCGCGTCGAAGCCCTCGATGTTCATCAGGCGCAGGCGATCGACGGTGTCGTTGACGAGAATGTGACCGAGGGTCGCCTGGCCGGTGACCACGGGCACTTCGTTGATCTGAATCTGGTACGCGCCCGGCGGCAGGCCGGGGTTTCCACGCGCACGCACGCCGGGGAAACGAACACCCAGCTCGACGAACAGACCGTCGCGCATGAACGGCACCAGCTCGAAGAGGAACTTGCCGCCGTCCTGCCGCGAATCGACGAAGGGCACCAACGCGTCGGACACCTCGAGCACGATGGGCGTGACCACGGGGATGAAGAGCTCGGAATCGGGGTTGATCGGCTCCTTGGGCGCGGGCTCGACGGCCTTGGCCTTGTCGTCTTCGTTCTCTTCCGCGGGGTCGGAGCCGTCCTCGGTCAGCTCGCCGCTGTCGATCTTCTTCTGCCGCTTGATCATCATGTAGGCGCCCGTCGAAGCAGCGCCACCCAGCAGCAGGAACGGCACCTTCGGGAGTCCGGGCACCAGGCCCAGCACCACCAGCATCGTGCCCGCGATGAGGATGGCGCGCGGGTAGGCGATCAGCTGCGAGCTGACGTCCTTGCCGAGGTGGGCGCCTTCTTCTTCACCGCCGACGCGCGTCACGATGATGCCGGCCGCCGTGGAGATGAGAATCGCGGGGATCATGCCGACCAGGCCGTCACCGATGGTGAGCAGCGCGTACTTCTTGGCCGCCTCCCCCACCGTCATGCCCTTCTGGGCCACGCCGATGGCGAGGCCGCCGACGATGTTCACCACCGTGATGATGATGCCGGCGATGGCGTCGCCTTTGACGAACTTCATGGCGCCGTCCATGGCGCCGAACAGCTGCGATTCACGCTCGAGATCGCGGCGCTTGCGCTTGCCGTCTTCCATCTCGATCGACCCGGCGCGCAAGTCGGCGTCGATCGACATCTGCTTGCCGGGCATGGCGTCGAGGGTGAAGCGGGCGGCCACTTCGGCGACGCGCTCAGAGCCCTTGGCGATCACGATGAAGTTCACGATCACGAGGATCACGAACACGATGCCACCAACGACGAAGTTGCCGCGGGCCACGAAGTTGCCAAACGCGTAGACGACTTCGCCGGCATCGCCGACGGACAAGATCAGTCGTGTGGTCGAGACGGTGAGCGCCAGCCGGTACATCGTGGTGATCAGCAGCAGCGTGGGAAACACGCTGAACTGCAGAGCGCCCGGAATGTAGAGCGACATCAGCAGAATGATGACCGACAGGCTGATGTTGACGGTGAGGAGGATGTCCAACAGGAACGTCGGAAGAGGGACGATCAGCATCCCGATGATCGCCATCACCACGACGGCGAGGACGATGTCCGAGTACTTGTTGATGAAACCTTTGCCTGTGCCTGCGGCGCCAGCTGCCATGAGGCGCGCAGGTTAGCGCAAAGCTCTTCTCTCGGGCGAGAAGGCTCGCCCGTCAGGCAGTGCGATTCGCACGCGCCAGCACGAGCAGTTTTTTGGCCCTGGCCACGAAGGGATCAGTGGAGGGCCCCAGCTTGACCGCGCGCTCCAGATCTTCCTGCGCGCGCGCCACCTTGCGCCGCGAAAGACGGATTTCACCGCGGTACACCAGCGCTGCCAGGTCTTCGGGATCGATCGCCAGCGCCGCTTCGAACTGTTCGAGCGCGAGGTCGAGCGAGTGAGCGCCCAGCAGAATCGTTCCCAACATCGTGTGCGCGAACGGATCTCGCCGCCCCAGCGCGACCAGTGACTCGAAGACCACCCTCGCCTCGTCGGCGCGGCCGGCCTGAAAGGCTTCGTGTCCCAGGCGGGTGAGATCGGCGAACGCCTGCTCGGCAGGGTCTGGCGTTTCGTCGGTCAGGGTTCGGCGACCCTTGCGAGAGGGCCGCCGATCGGGCGTTTCTTCCTTCGCTTCTTCGGTGACCAGCGTCTCGACCGTCTGGCGCCTGGGCACGGGCCCACGCACCTTCTTCGGGTAATAGACGATCTCGACCGGTTTCGAAGCGAGTGGGCGCGCCATCTCCCGCTTCACTTCTTCTTCGGGTCCTTGTCGTCCTTCGTCGCCGACTCGATCATCTCGAGGGCCGCGGCGGCGAGCACGCGCGCACGCTGGGTGAGCGGGTCTTCGAACTTCGGGTCGAGCTGAACGGCCTTGGCGAAGTCTTCGGCCGCCTCCAGGATCTTCCCGTCGCGCAGGTTCACTTCACCGCGGTTGACGAAGGGAGCGACTTCCTTGGGGTTGAGCACGATCGCCATGTCGAAGGCGCGGCGCGCGAGGTCAAGGTCTTCTTCGGCGAGGTGAACCGCGCCCAGGGCCGTGTAGTAGTAGGCCTCGGTCGGCTCGAGCTGAATGAGACCGGAGAAGATGGTCTTCGCCTCGGTGTACTTGCCCTGCTCGTACATGCGGAAGCCGATGAGAGCCATCTGCAGCATCTCGGGCCCGCTGATCGCGTGGAAGTCGCGGAGGCTGATCTCACCCTTCGCGAGCTTCGCCTTGCGCTCTTCGCTGTAGAGAAGCTTGTCCCAGCCCGGAGTCGGTTCCTTGACGACTTCCAACCCAGTCGCCGGCACCTCGTTCTTGTTCTCTTTTTCGGTCATCTCGTTCGGTCTCCCCAAGTCGAAAGGTGGCGCGTCAGACGGTGCGGACTCGAACACATCTGAAGGGCCTCACACCAACAAAAAAGGGTCGGCCCGGCAGCGGCCGCCCTTGCACAAAAAAACTGGCCGAGGCGATTTCGCCCCGGCCAGTCGATGTTTCCTGCTCGGAAATTCTTAGCGGAGGTTCTGCGACATGCCCTTGAGGGTGTCGAAGTTGGCCTTCATGATGTTCGA
>JAYVNA010000793.1:0-9334 GCA_043758715.1 Archangium sp. | reverse complement strand
GACGGGCGTGTGGAGTCGGGTCGGCGTTGACGGCTTCCTTCAGCGTGCCAGGCATGGGCGGGTTCTAGCTGAGGTCAGGCCTGCTGGTGCAGGCGGTGAACCAGCACGTCACCCTCGATGCCCTTGAGGTGCACCCGCTCATGCGTCATCGAACCGAACTGGGTACGGGCGATCTCGTTGGCGCCCGGGTGGTCGAGCACGTCCTGGGTGATCACCACTTCTCCTGCGCCGGCCTTGGCCTGAACCCGCGCCGCGACGTTCACGGTACGGCCGAAGAAGTCGAGCTGCTGGTTCGACTCGATCGCCACGCACGAGCCGACGTGCACGCCGATCTTCAACGTGAGCGCCTCGCTGGCTCCGAGCAGCTTCATCTGCCGGTGCATCGCGGCGGCCGCGGCGAGCGCCCGATCAGGCTCGGCGAAGCTGGCCATCACCGCGTCGCCGATGGTCTTCACCACCGCGCCGCGCTCCTGCGCGATCACCTTCTCGAGCACCTCGAAGTGTTTGCGCACCAGGTCGAGCGCGCGCAGATCGCCCACCCGCTCGTAGAGCTCGGTGGAGGCGGTCAGATCGGTGAACAGGATCGCGAGGCTGCGCAGCTGCATGCCGCCCTCGGTGCCCACGCCCTCGTTGCGGTGCAGATCGCGAAAGGTCTGGTTGGTGAGCAGCTGCTTGGCGGTGATCATCGGCTTGAACTCGGTGCGCGCCTGGCTCCAGTCGAACGTCTGGGTCCACCCGGTGTCGCCCCACAACACCAACAGCCGCTGGGTGGTGCGGTTGCGCAAGGTCAGCTTCACCGGGCCTGTCGCCAGCTTCGTGCCGCCGACGATCTGCCCATCGAGCAGCTCGAGTGACTGCTCGGCGTTGCCGCCTTCGCCAGCCTCGAGGTGGGCCACCGCGTGCACCCCCGGCACGGCCAGAATCCAGGGGCCGGGCTTCAGCTCGAAGCTGAAGGTGGTCGATTCACCCGGGGCGATCCATCGGACCGCCTTCATGCAGTCCCTGATGACGCCGTGCATGACGTTGCGCACCATGCTGGTCGAATAGAACTCGTCGAGGAACCCGGCGCGCACCTGCTCCAGCGTTTCCAGCGGGCGGGGCTCGAGCTTGCGCACCGCGCCTGCGACCGCGAACACCACCTCGACGTTGTCATCGAGTGAGACCGACACCGCCCTGCGGCAGAACGCGCAGCTGGCCTCGCGCGAGAGCTGCTGCAGCGCGCCCCGGGTGGAGATGCGCAGGCCGCACAGCGGGCACATCAGCACCCACGAGAGATCGAACACGCCCACGCTGCTCGCGGTCAGAAAGAGATCGAGCGCGTCGTTCGGCGGCACCGCGTTCTCCACGGCCCACGACAGCACGTTGATGCGCTCGAGTTGATCGAGCGGCGCCTCGCGCACGAAGCGCTCGAGCTTCGGAAGGTACGGCGCGAGGTGAGGGTGGGTCTTGGGGATCGCATCGAGACGTCCGTCCAACGAAGTCAGCGACATGCCCCGCACGATAGCCGTGCTCACCGGGTGCGCGCGGCGAATGCGCAGGCGGGCTATGGGAGCGCTCCATGCCTCCCTTTCGGCTCCTCGTCGCAATGTTGCTGGTGGTCACCTCGCTTCGCTCCCTCGCTGCGGAAAAGTACGTGCTCATCAGCCCCGCCGGGCCGATCGGCACGCTGACAGTCGAAGACAAAGCCGGCGTCATCAGCAACGTCTGGAACGCCGACGACAACGGCCGCGGCTCGAAGCTGGTCGAGCACCTGGTGCTCGAGAAAGACGGCCGCCCCCGCAGCTGGGAGCTCGAGGGCAAGGGTTGGTACGGCGCGCCAGTGAAGGAGCGCTTTCTGATCGAGGGTGGCAAGGCGAAGTGGACCTCGCTCGACGATCACGGCGAGGCCGACGCGAAAGACGCGCTCTACCTCACCAACAACGGCACGCCGTATTCGGTGGCCGTGTACCTCAAGGTGCTGCTCGCCTCGAAGGGGCTGACCCACGCGGTGTTGCCCAGCGGCAGCTTGCGGCTCGAGAAGGTGCGCGAGGTCGAGATCGGATCTGGGAAGACCAAGGAGAAGGTGATCGCCTACGCGTTGTGGGGGCTCGATCTGACGCCCTCGTTCCTGCTCGCCCGCAGGAGCCAGCTGGTGGCGTCGATTTCTCCGGGGTGGGTGTTCGTCGAGGAGAAGCACCAGCCTGACTTTCAGGCCTTGTCCGATCTCGCCACCGAGCTCTCGGGCGCGGCGATGCAGAAGCTCACCACCAGCGTGAGGCACCCCATCGACGGCGCGTTGTGGATCACCAACGTGCACGTGTTCGATTCGGAGACCGGCAAGGTGGGGCCGATCACCACCGTCGGGGTCTTCAGAGAGCTCATCGTCGCCGTGGGCGAGCCCGCGCCAGCCGACGCGCAGGTGGTCGACGGAGGCGGCGGCACGCTGCTCCCCGGGTTGATCGACGCGCACGCGCACCTCGGCATCTGGGATGGGCCGCTCCACCTCGCGAGCGGCGTGACGCTGGCGCGTGACCCCGGCAACGACAATGCACAACTGCTCTCGCTCGAGCAGCACCTCACCCGGGGTGACTTCGTGGGCCCGCGCGTGAAGAGCAGCGGCTTCCTCGAAGGGCAGTCACAGTTCTCGGCGCACCTGGGCTTCGTGATCAGCACCGAGCAGGAAGCGCGCGAGAAGGTGCGTTGGTACGCCGCGCACGGCTACTGGGGCGTGAAGATCTACAACTCGATGAACCCGGAGTTCGTGAAGGGAATCGCGGCGGAAGCCCATCGGCTCGGGCTGCACGTCTCAGGTCACGTGCCCGCGTTCATGTCGTCCACCCGCGCGCTCGAGGACGGCTACGACGAGATCAACCACATCAATCAGCTCCTGCTCAGCCTGATGATCGACGTCGCGAAAGAAGACACGCGCACGCCGTTCCGGTTCACCGCGCTGGGCGAGCGAAGCGCGAAGCTCGATCTGAAGGGCGAGCCGTTCCTGAAGTTGGTGAAGCTGATGAAGGACAAGAAGGCCAGCCTCGACCCCACCATGGCGACCTTCTCGAACCTGGTGCAGGCGAAGCCGGGCGTGGTGACGCCGGCCGATTCGCACTGGCTCGCGCATGCGCCCGCGTCAGTGCAGCGTGCGCGCGCCACCCTGCTGCTTGATGTTCCCGCCGAAAAGTTCCCGCTCTACGAGGCGAGCTGGAAGCGCCTGGGCGAGGCCCTGCTCGCCGTGCATCGGGCCGGCGTGCCGTTGGTGCCTGGCACCGATGACACCCCGGGGCTGATGCTCCACAGCGAGCTGGAGGAATGGGTGAAGGCCGGCATTTCCCCCGCCGACACGTTGCGCGCGGCGACCCTGGGCGGTGCACGGTTCCTGGGGCTCGAGGCGCAGCAGGGCACCATCGCGCGCGGCAAACGGGCCGACCTCTACCTCGTCGAAGGTGACCCCACGCAGGACATCAACCTCATTCGCCAGGGCCGCCTGACGCTGGAAGACGGCGCTTTCTATTACCCCGACGAATTGCACCAGGCGCTGGGCATCACCCCGTTCGCGGCCCGCGCGGTGGTGAAGAGCTCAGGCCAGTAGTTCCGCCACCACGCTCTTCATCTGCGCGTGGTGCGTGCCGGACCAATAGAGCCGGCTGCACGCCACGCAGCCCAGGAAGTGCACGTGGCGCTCGAGCACGCCCTGCGGCACGCGCTGAATCGCTTCGGCTTGCGAGACCGGCGCGAGCAGGCCGTTGCACGCGAGACAGCGGGTGAAGGGGCGCGCGGAGGCCTGCAGCGAAAAGCGCGAGACGATCTCCCGGCCCTGCGCGAGGTGCTGCGTGGCCCGGACGAAAGCGCCGCGGCGCACCAGCGTGCGTTTGAGCAGGCCGAGATCGCGGGTGAGGAGCACGCGGTCTTCGTTCGAGGAGATCTGCGCCAGCCCTTCGTCGGCGGGGTTTCGTTCCCACGTCGTGTCGAAGCCCAGCATGCGCAGGAGTGACGCGAGCCGGCCGAGGTGCCCGTCGAGCACGAAGCGCGGCAACTGGGGAATCGGCGGGAGCAGTCGCTCGTAGCCTTCTGGGCCGAAGCGCGCGGGGAAGATCTCGAGGGTGGCGCCGTCGCGAATGCGCGCTTCGAGCGGCAGCGGGTTGCCGTCCATCAACACCAGGTCGATCTCCGGGTGCGGCACGCCGATCGCCTCGAGCACGTCCTTCGCGGCGGCGCGCTCGTCGAAGGTGCTCGTCAGCGATGCACCGCGGAAGAACGCGAGATCTCCGCTGAAGTGAAAGAGGGCCGCGCTCACCGGGCGCAGTGTGGTCACTCCGGAGCAGCGAGGGCCATCCACCGACCTGGCAGGCTCACCTCAGCTGGAATGGCAGGCACAACGCCTCGCTGGCCCGCGCCAGCTGCGCCGCCTTCTCATCACCGGCGCGGGTGGCCTCGACCTCGAGGAACTGAAAGACCGCGTGCGCGAAGGGGCGCTGCTTCTTCGTCAGTCGCAGCCACGCCCCGAAGTAGCGCACCAGTCGCACCACCACGAGGTGCGGCAGATCGCGGCGACCCGGGCCACTGAGCGCGAGGGCTCGGGTGAAGTCGTTGCGAAAACGAACGAACTCCCGCCACAGCTCGGGCATCGGAGGCGCCGTGCCGGCCTCGCACGCATCGGTGAGCCGGTCGATGCGCGTCTCGAGATCGATCAACAGGGCCGTGCGAGCTCGTTCGGCCGCCTCGCCCAGCAGCGGCACCTCGCTGGTTGCGTCGAGAAGTGAGGGCACGAGCGCGTCTTCACTGATCGACCTCAGGGTCTTCAGCGCGTCGTCGGGCGAGCCGCCACCCAGCAGCGTCGCGCGTTCCATCAGGTGATCACGCAGTCGCGGCGAAGAGAGCGCGGCGTGTGAGAGCGCCGCGGACGAGTGCGCGTTCCCGGTTTGCGCGGTGAGGAGCGCGAAGATCATCGCCGGCATCGGCTCTGAAGGTGGTGTCACCGCGTTCGCCACTTCGTGAGAAATGCCACTGAAGTGCTCGAGGAACCGCACGGCGTCGGTGGGCAACCGCACCCGGTGCGACGTGTCCGCGACAGGAGCAGGCGCACTCGCCGGCAGCACCTTGAACGCGAGCTCGTCGAACAACCGCAGCATCGGCAGCTCGGGACGGCGGGCGTCTTTCAAAAAGCGGCACACGCGCGCCCAGTCTCCGCAGGCGGCCGCATCGGTGACGAGCCAGCCGAACGCGTACTCGAGCGTCTCCGGGGGCAGGGCCTCGGGGTGAAGCCAGAACACGCTCTCCATCAGCGCGCGGGCCTGCACGAACTGACCTCGGGCGGCGTCGAGGATTGCGAGCGTGGCAACGGTGGGCCCCTGCAGCGGGACCTTCACGCCCGAGAGGCGCTCGAGCATCTCGGGCACCATCGCCGGTGGCACCACGCCATCGCGGGTTCTGGTGCGCGCCTCACCGAACAGGGCGTCGAGCTCGAAGGACAGCAAGGCCCGCAGCTTAAACCGTCAGGGCTGCGCGGTGGGACGCTTGAGCTCGCTCTTGGGCGCCGTGGTGTCGCCGTCACCTTCGTCGAGTTTCGACGCGGGGCGGGGACCCGTGGGCTGAACCGCCGTGACGGTCTTCTTCTTCGGCTCGCCCCTGGGCTTCTTCACGGGCTCGGGTTTGGCGACGGCCACCACGGGCTCGGGCTTCTTCACGGGCTCGGGTTTCACGACGACGGGTTCCGGCTTCTTCACGGGCTCTGGTTTCGCGACGACCGGCTCGGGCTTGGCGACGACCGGCTCAGGCTTCACCACCACGGCCTCGGGCTCGGGCTTCTTCACGGGCGCGACGACCTCGGGCTTCTTCATCTCGTCGGTCTGCGCCCTGGGCGGGAGGGGCGCGAGCATCTGCGTCACTTCGAGCCGGCCACCACCACCGACCAGCTTCACGTCGGCGGGCGCAAAGCCCTCTTTCTCCAGCCGCAGCTGCAGCGACGCGCGGTTGCCCTGGCCGAGCACCTGCTCGAGCTCGATCGGCGTGAAGCCCAGGTTCTTCCCTTCGACCATCACCCGCGCTCCCGGGGGCATCGACTCGACGTGGAAGACGAGCTTGGTGGGCGGGGCGGGTTTCACCACCGCCCAGGTGCCCAACACTCCGGCGACGGCCGCGACGAAGAACCCGGCGACCAGCAGCACCGAAGGCCCACGCCGCGGCGCGGGCAACACCACCGGCTCAGGCGGAGCGGCCGTCACCGGCACCCCCGCTTCGGTCTTCGGCTGGGGCTCCGCCTCGGGGCGCGAAGGCACCGAGACGTCCTGCAGGGCGATGAGCAGCTCGTCCATCGCCTGGAAGCGGTCCATCGGCGACTTCGCCAGGCACCGCATCACGATCCCCTGCAGCGCCTCGGGCACCGCCTCGAACTTCGAGGGCGTGACGATCGGCGGCACCGGCTGGTTCACGTGCTTGAGGATCACCTCGAGGGCGCCCCCGCCGCTGAACGGCGGCTTGCCGGTGAGCATCTCGAACAGCATCGTGCCCAGCGAGTAGATGTCGCTGCGCGGGTCGGCGCGGTTCTTCTCGCCCTGCTCGGGCGCCATATACGGCGGGCTGCCCATCAACATGCCCTGCTGGGTGATCGCGCGGCCCTCGAGCTCGTGGCCCTCGACGAACGACTTCACCAGGCCAAAGTCGAGCACCTTGACGAAGTCGGCGTCGTCGTCGGCGTGCAGCAGCACCACGTTGCCGGGCTTGAGATCGCGGTGCACCACGCCCAGCTCGTGCGCCTCTCGCAACGCGCGCGCCATCTGCTGGCCGATGCTGAGCACCCGGTGCCACGGCAGCGCGCCCTTGGTGAGCAGCTTCTCGAGCGTCTCGCCGTCGAGGTACTCCATCGCGAGAAAGAACAGGCCGTCGCGCGTGCTGCCGTAGTCGAGCACCCGCACCGTGTTCGGGTGGTTGAGCTTCGAGGTGAGGGCGGCCTCGACCAGGAAGCGCTGCTTGAAGCTCTCGTCCTTCCCGGCGCCGTAGCGAGAGTCGAGCAGCTTGATGGCTACCGCGCGGTTGAGCGGCAACTGCACCGCCCGGTACACCTTGCCCATCGCGCCCTTGCCGATGACCTCGACGATGCGAAAGCGGCCGTCGATGGTCTGCCCGATGAGCGGATCGAGCGCGTCTGCGGCGACTTCGGCCGTCGTCGAATCTTCGTGTTCACCTGAGGTGGTGAGCTCGCTCATGGGCCGATTCTCAGCAGGCTACTCCCGCGCCACCACCACCGGATACTGGAGGAGCTGGCACTCGATGGGCCCGTTCCACAAGTCGGTGCGCTTATTGGGCCGGCGGCCAAACGCGCTCTCGAACGCGGGGTTGCCCGCGAGCACCGCCATGCGCCAGCCTTCCCAGCGGCCCAGTGATTTGCCGAGCATGTGGAAGAAGGACTTCATGCCCTTCTGACCGCCGTCACCGATGCGCTCGCCGTAGGGCGGGTTGGTGATGAGCAGGCCGGGCGGCCCTTCCGGAGGGACGTTCTTGAGCACGTCGGCTTCTTCGATCTTCACCACGGTCGAGAGCCCTGCCGCCACCACGTTGCGCTTGACCGCCAGCAGCGCGTCTTCGTCGTAGTCGCGCGCGATCAGCTGGAAGGGGAGCGTGCGCTGCTTGGCCACCGCGTCTCGCCGCAAGTCCTCGAGCAGGGGCTTCGCCTTCACCGCGAACTCGGGCCAGTTCTCCAGGGCAAAGCGGCGCTTGAGACCCGGGGCGCGGCGCATCGCCATCCACGCGCCTTCGATCACCAGGGTGCCCGAACCGCACATCGGGTCTGCGAGCGGCTCTTCACCGGTGTACCCGGCGGCCATCAGCAGCGCGGCGGCGAGCGTCTCTTTGAGCGGCGCGATGGTGGTCTTGATGCGGTAGCCGCGCTTGAACAGCGGCTCTCCGCACAGATCGAGCGAGAGCGAGAGCGTGGTCTTGGCGAGGTGGGCGACCACGCTGACGGTGGGATCGTGGCTGTCGACGTCGGGCCGGCTGCCGAACTTCTGGCGCAGCCGATCGACGATGCCGTCCTTGAGCTTGAGCGCGACGAAGCCGGTGTGGGTGTGCTCGGAGTCCTTGAGCGTCGCTTCCACCGCGAAGGTCATCTTCGGGGTGATCCAGTCTTCCCACGGCACCTGCAGCGCGGCTTCGTACAAGCCTTCGGCGCCGACCGACTGGAACTCGCCGAGCGGGTAGAGCACGCGCATCGCGATGCGGGAGTGCAGGCAGACCGTGAGGATCTCGTCGAGCGCGGCCATGAAGCGCACGCCCCCTCGGTCCTGGCGGATGCGCTTGCAGCCGAGCGTCTCGAGCTCCTGGGCGAGGAAGACCTCGGTGCCGCGGGTGCAGGTCGCGAAAATGGGAAGGCGGACGGCCATGAACGGGCGCTACTCCACAGCGGCGCTCGGGGGGAAGGGAATTGGTCCCCGGGACCGGCCGGGGGGATTACGCTTGGGCCTATGAAGCGGGTGCTGCGGGTGTTCCAGACGAAGGGAGAAGCCGAAGCTGCTGACACGACGTACTGGCTTCGCCGTCCGGTAGCCGAGCGCATCGCCGCCGTCGAGACACTGAGAGCGTTCAGACATGGAACTTCCGCGAGACTGGCAAGAGTTCTTGTCGTCACTCAACGCGAGCCGGGTGAGGTACCTCGTAATCGGAGCGCACGCCCTGGCAGCACACGGCGCCCCTCGGTACACGGCCGACCTCGACGTCTGGGTAGAAGCTGAAGCCTCAAATGCCCGGCGCGTCGTCACTGCGCTGAAGGCGTTCGGGTTTGGTTCTTTGAAGGGACTCTCGATCGAGGACTTTCAGAACCCAGAGATGGTCGTGATGCTCGGCGTCCCGCCTCTGCGTATCGATCTACTCACGTCCATCTCGGGGTGCAGTTTCGAAAAAGCCTGGAAGCGAAGGCTGCGTACGAAGCTCGGGGGACAGCCTGTATCGGTGCTCAGCCGCGAAGACCTTCGGGTGAACAAGCTCGCGGCTGGCCGCCCCAAAGACCTCCTCGATGTCGAATTGCTTGCGCGATTGCCGAAGACGAAGAAGCGGCGCTGAGCTAGGCGGGCGGTGTGCTGGGCCTCATCTACGTCCTCGTCATCTACGCCGTCGTCCTCGGTCTTCACCTCGTCATCCCCGGCCGCTGGGTCGATGGCTATGTGATCGATCCGAAGACGAACAAGCCGCTTCGCTACTACCTCAACGGGCTGAGGGTCTTCGTGCTCTCGGTGGCCATCTGGGCGGGCGCCTGCGGGGCGGGGCTGCTGCCGTGGGAAGCGTTCTACGTGCATCGGTGGGAGATGCTCGTGAGCGCCTGCGCCCTGGGCCTGTTGTTCTCGGCGGCGATCGTCTTCCGCGCGCC
>JAYVNA010000792.1:0-3001 GCA_043758715.1 Archangium sp. | reverse complement strand
ACAACGTGTCGATCCCCGGTGAGTTCTACCGGACGTACATCAAGGAGCTGTATCAGCAGGACTCGCTGCTGGCCGGTCGGTTCGCGCTGCGCGGCAAGAAGGTCGACCTCAAGAACCTGGTGTGCCCCACCCTCGCGGTCACCTTCGAGCACGACAACATCGTGCCGGGGCCCAGCGCGGCGGCGTTGATCGATGCCATCGGCGCGAAAGACAAACAGCACCTGCATCTGCCCGGTGGGCACGTGGGAGCGGTCGTCAGCAAGCACGCCGCCAAGACGCTGTGGCCGCAGTTGGTCGCCTTCTACGAGAAGCACGACGCGCCTCCGCACAAGAAGAACGTGCCGGTGCCGGCGATCGAGAAGAAGCCCCAGCCCGTCGCGAAGCCCGCCAAGCGCCGCACCTCGGCGCCGAGGGAACTCCGGACACGCGGGTGAGTTGTCCTTGCCCTCTCCGCCTCGCGGAGAGGTACACAGCGCCCCGTGTCAGCCAGTCCTGGATACCTGCAGTTGTTGCGAACGCGGCCCGCCTTCCGAACCATCTGGCTCGGCTCGGTCGTCAGCCTCGCGGGTGACTGGTTCACGCTGATCGCGCTGTACTCGCTGCTCGAGGAATACGCCGGCGGAGGCGAGGCGATCGGCCTGATGTTGATGGCGAGGTTCCTGCCGCCGGCGTTCTTCTCGCCGATGGCGGGCGTGGTGGCTGACAGGTTCTCGCGCAAGCACGTGATGGTGGCGTGCGATCTGCTGCGAGCGGTCATCGTCTTCGGCTTCCTGCTGGTGCGCACCGCCGATCAGGTCTGGCTCGTCTACGCCCTCACCTTCCTGCAGATGAGCTTCGCGGCCTTCTTCGATCCCGCGGAACAGGCGTCGATCGGCAGCACCGTCGAGCCCCACGAGGTGGTCACCGCCAACACCCTGCAGGGCGCGACCTGGAGCGCGATGCTCGGCATCGGCGCGGTGGCGGGCGGCATTCTCACCAGCACCGTGGGCCGCGACGCGAGCTTCATCGTCGATGGCCTCAGCTACCTGCTCTCGGCCTACTTCATCTCCCGCGCCGTGGTGGCGATGCCGGTGCAGCCGCCCCCCGCGCCGACGCTCGCAGGCAAGTTGGGCTTCACCGATCTGCTCGAAGGGCTGGCGCTGGTGCGCACGCGGCCCGAGATCCTTCGCGTGCTCTGGGTGAAGACGAGCTGGGGCATCACCGGCGGCGCCGCGCTGATGCTGTACGCCGTGATGGGCCGGCACGTCTTCGGCGTTCCCGGCTCGCCCGATGCGGGCGTCGGCGTGCTGCTGGGCATGCGTGGCATCGGCGCGCTCGCCGGTCCGTTGATCGCCCGGCGTGCGGGCGGAGACGCACCTGCGTTTCTCGAGCGCGCGATCGGCTGGTCCTTCCTGATCACCGCGATCTTCTGGGCGGGCTTCGCCTGTTCGCCCAACCTGATCGTCGCCGCCATCTGCCTCGCGTTCGCGCACACCGGGGTGGCGACGCAGTGGGTGTTCTCGAACTCGCTCATCAACCTGCGGGTGGAGAACCGCTTTCGCGGCCGGGTCTTCGCCGTCGATGCGATGGCGTACCTGGTGGTGATGGGCGCCTCGAGCTGGGCAGGCGGGCGCGCCCTCGACGCCTTTGGCATTCAGCCTCGCGCGCTGATGCTCTCGTTGTCGGTGATCCTCATCGGGGCAGGCGCCGTGTGGTGGTGGCTGCGACGACCTCAGTCAGCGTCGTAGATTCCGTTCCATTCCGGGGGCGGGGGCGCCGCCGCGAAGGCCGCGCAGCGTTTGACGTACCGGGCGATCACGAGGTCATCAGGCCGACTTGTCGAGAGCCTGGTGAACGCCTCCAACGCCTCGGCAAAGCGCCGCTCGTCCCAGGCCAGATGCGCCGCTTCGTACGCGCCGAGCCAGTCGTACTGATCCCGTTCACCCGAACGTGCGACCAGCTCGAAGATGCGAATCGGCTGGCCCTCGCGGCCCATGCGCACGGTATCGACCGGGCGGAAGAGGAAGGCCTCTTTGGCCTCTTCCACCAGCGTCTCGCCCACCAGGGTGCGCACGCCGTAGCGCTTGGCGAGTGACTCGAGCCTGAACGCAGTCGCCACCGGCTCGCCCATCACCGTGTAGTTGACCCGGTGCAGCGTGCCCATCTCGCCGACCACCGTGTCGCCGGTCTCGAGCCCCGCGCGCAGCACCAGGGCGTGACCACATTTCTTTTCCCACTCCGCCCGCTTCTCGTCGAAGCGCGCCTGCATCAGGATCGCGGCCTCACACGCCAGCTCGGCGTCGTTGGGCATGGATACCGGCGCGCCCCAGAAGGCCATCATTCCGTCGCCCAGGTACTTGTCGACGTGCCCGCTGCGATCGAGCACCACCGTGGTCATCTCGGAGAGGTAGTCGCGCAGCACGTTGACCACCACCGCGGGATCTTTCTCGTTCGAGACCGAGGTGAACCCTTCGATGTCGGAGAAGAAGACGGTGAGCTCGCGGCGCTCCGGGCGCATGAGGGCGAGATCGCGCTCCACCCGGCGGAAGACGTCGGCCCGCACCGCCCCACCCAGCGCGCGCAGCACGAAGTCGCGCAGGCTCTGCTCGAGCGTGCGCGCATAGCCCAGCGCGGCGAGGAAGGTGAGACCGGCTGCGAAGATGGGCGCCAGCATCACCACCTGCCGTTGCTGCGTGACGAAGAGCTGCCGGGCGAGCAACGCGTGCACCACCACCACCAGGCCGATGGTCGCCGCCCACGCGAGCCAACCCGGCCGGCGCATCAGGCTCGACCACGCCACCGCGAGAATCGCGCCCACGAAGGCGAAGGCGACGGTGAGCCAGAAGTCAGTCTGCGGCTCGACCCGGGTGATGCCCTGCCCGCGCGCCACGTTGGTGATCGCCTGGGCCCAGATCGCGCCGCGGGTCAGCGGCCCCACGGGCGTCTGCAGCACCGGCGAGCTGCGCTCGTCCACCAGCACCACCACCCGGCCCGAGAGATCGTTGTCGTGGTGCCGCACGCC
>JAYVNA010000791.1:0-9348 GCA_043758715.1 Archangium sp. | reverse complement strand
CTTCCGCGCACTGCTCCAACACCGCGGCGCCATGCAACTCGAGCGCGCGGTTGAGCTCGGCATCAGCAGCCACGGGCCGGCGATCGAGATCCTTCGCGCCGAAGGTGATGCCATTCGACGCTCGGCCGAACGCGATGTCCTTCGTGCCGAGGAAGGCCGCCAGCTCGGGAGGACAGCGCTTCTCCGGGTGAGAGAACCAGGCGCGCACCGGCACCAGCTCGACCCCCATCATCTCGCGGGCGATCTGCAGAATGCGGGCGACGGTGAACACGTTGCCCTGCTTGCCCACGCCCCCCTTCTGCGGCGCGCGATGATGCAGCGAGAGCTCGTCGCCCTCGGCCTCGGTGCTCCAGCGCACCAACGGGTTGATCAACGCCCCGTAGGTGGCCAGCTGCTCCATCGCGATGCGCATGGTGGGCGCCGAGCGAAGACCGAACTCGAGCAGCCCATACGAGCCGCGCGTCATCGCCTGCGCGCAGTGAAGCCCGAAGATCGGGTCACCGAGCTCCTTCGCCACGTCGCTCAAGAGCGCGCCGAGCTCCGGCAGGCTGACCTCCGGCACCTGCGAAGGCAGGTACTTCTTCTCGAGCCGGCTCGCGTCTTTCCCCGCACGGCGCACCAGCGCGAGCACAAAGGGCACCAGCGCCGAATTGAAGCGTTGAGTTCTCACTGTTTGGTGAGGGTCGCGACGCCGGGTTCGTGAGTCGCGGTGCCGGCATCCGATTCCCGGGTGGAGAACGTGGTGCCCGCGAGGCAGGTGTCGAACGTCTGGCTGTTGCTCGTGATGGTCAGTGACGTCGCGCCGACCGTGTACGCGACCCCGGCGTTGTTGATCGCGATCGCGCGGTTGACCAGGCACTGACAGGTGCCCCCGTCCATCGCGCAGCTGCCGGTGAAGCCGCCCTGGCCCAGGCCGCTGCCGATGTACCCGCACACGGTCGAGGTTCCGCAGGTGCTGCCAGAGATGTTCGCGCCCACCGTCACGCTGCCGTTCACCACCCGGCACACGCTGTTGTTGTTGGAGAACGTCGCGTACCCGGCCAGCCCGCCGTCGTAGCCGCTGATGTGCACGTTGCCGGCGCCGCACACCCCTTCGATGCGCGTCACCACGGAGTTGAACTCTTCCTGGGGAATGCAGGCCGCCGAGTAGAAGAAGGTGCCCGGCGAGGGATTACCGCCGCAAGGGGTGGGGAACGCGCACGTCACCGGGAAAGTGATGGGAATCGTCGGAGCCGTCATCGCCTGACAGTTCACGGTGCCTCCGCCGCCGCCCGTGGCGCCGCCGCCACCGCCGGTCGTCGTTCCTCCACCACCGCCGGTGACGCTGCCTCCTCCACCGCCCGTGGTGCCGCCGCCACCGCCGGTGCTCCCGCCGCCGCCGCCGTCCGTCGAGGTGCGCACGCAGTTCTTCGCCTGGCAGGCGAAACCCGCGCCGCACGCCTGGCAGGTGATCGCCGACGCACCGCACGCGAGGTTGGTCTCGCCGGTCTGACACGTTCCGCCCGAATCGCAGCAGCCGCTACAGCTCGCGGCGCTGCAACTCGGCGCAGGAGGGCTGCAGCCCGCGACCACCGCACCGAAGACGACCAGACCACCAGCCAGAACGAGTGAGCGCATGGGCGCGGACGCTCGCCCGCGCTGCCATCGATTGCAAGCGGCTCACTCCGCGGCGAGGCGCTCTACCAGGCTCGTCACCGTCTCCTCGCGCGCGGAGCCCACCATCGAGCTCACCAGGTGGCCCTCGCGATCGATGATGAACAGCGTGGGCAACGACTCGACGCCGTACTGCGCTTCGATCTCGGGGTTGCCCAGCACCGCGAACTTTTCCAGGCCCGGCACTTCGCGCGCGAACGCCTGCACCAGCGGCACCTGATCAGGTGGATCATCTTCGCTGATCGCGATGAAGACCACGCCGCGCGACTGGAACTCCTGCCCCATCTTCACCAGCCACGGCATCTCCGCGCGGCAGGGCGGGCACCAGGTCGCCCAGAAGTCGATGACCACCACCTTCCCCCGCAGCGACGCGAGGGTGACGGTGCCGCCCTGCAACCGCTCGAGCGAAAAGTCAGGCACCGCGCCGCGCGGCTCGTGCGGAACGGCGGGTTTGCCCGGGGTAAACGCGAGGTCATAACCGCCCACCACCAACGTCCCCACGAGCGCCAGCAGGCAGGCCACCAGCATTCCGCGAACGTTCTCTTCTTCGGTGGCCATCTCACTTGCTCCCGGGCGGAAGCGGATCGTTGGGGAAGAGCAGGGGCACCAGCGAGGGCAGGCGGAACTTGAGGTCCAACTTCCCCTCGAGGCGGGGCGCGTCTTGAAAGCCCACGTTCACGGTCGCAGCCAACTCGAAGAAGTCGGTGAGCAGCACGCCCGCGCGCAGCCCCGTCAACAGCGGTTTGTCGTTGTTCTGCCAACCGATGTAGCCGCGCGTCTCCAACGCGAACTCGAACTTGCCCCCGCGCGGATGCACCGCGAGCTGTACCGAGTAGTGCAGCGCATCGTTCTGACCCTGGTCCGCCTGCTGCCAGATCCAGTAGCCGACCGAGGTGCAGACATCGATCACCATACCCGACGGCGAAGTGATGCGCTGACCGAGCAACACCTCGAGCAGGTACGCCGGCCCATCGACGAAGCGGCGCGACTCGATGTCCTTGCCGGTGGTCGACTTGGTGATGGTGCGAAAGGCGAGCTTGGGCAGGTTCTCGCCGGCGTCCGCGAGCAGCACCTTCATTCCAAAACGAATGTCAGCCTTCGCGATGCCTTCGGTGCGGTTGAGCGACCATTCCTGCCGGGTCTGAGCCGAAGACCACCAGGCCTCGAAGGGCGCGCCTTCGAAGATCGCCTCCGCCCACTTTCCAAACGGCGCCACCAGGCGGAACGTGGGCAAGAGCGAGACGTCGTTGCGCCAGCCCCACTGGGCGGCCGTTCCCACCTGGAGCAGGGTGTAATTTTCCATCCACGGCGCTTCGAGCGGGAACGAAGGCAGGGCGTTGGCGCCCATGGTGCCCGGGTTCATCCAGTGATCTCTGGCCTGGGCCTGGAGTGCGCAGCACGACAAGAGGAAGGCGATCAGGCGCACGGGCGGCTGCGGATATCATGCGAACTGTGAAGAGGTTTTCTGATCCTGCACACAACGTCACACCCACCTGGGGCGACAATGGACATAGGAGTTCACGGAGCCCCCCATGACCAAGATTCAACGAGTTGCGAAGCCCCAGGTGAAGTCGCTGACCGGCAAGAAGGCCCTCCCGAAGGAAGTGGAGCAGCTTTCGAAGTCGAAAAACGCGCAAGTCGCGAAGAATGCAGACGGCTCGGTGACGCGCCGCCGTGAGACCGCGAAGACCAGCAAGGAGCTGACCACCTCCGAAGGCAAGCTCCTCGAGAGCACCCTCGAGTTCAAGAAGAGCGCGACCACCCGCCGCGGCACTCAGAGTGACAGCACCTTCGTCGCCAAAACCGACATGGTCGGCCGCAAGTCGACCGAAGCGCGCCGCGAGACCGTCAACGCCAAGGGCGACGTGAGCGTGTTCGGCCGCACCGCCGACGTGTTCGGCGTCGACAAGCAGACCACCGAGCGCACCACCAACCGGCAGCGCGGCGACACCCTCGAGACCGCGGTGCGCACCACCTCGAAAGATTCCCGCGGCAACGCGGCGCGCTCCTCCGACGTCACCCGCGTCACCGAGCAGGGGAAGAGCACCGTCACCACCAACACCAGGCGGGCGAACGGCAGCGACCTCACCACCCGCTCCAGCACCACGTACGAAGACGGAAAGTTCACCCTCTCCGACGGCGCGGACTGGCTCAAGAACAAGAGCGTCGACAAGAGCTCCCTGAAGGAGACCGAAGTCGACCCGAGCAAGGTGCTCGCGAAGGCCGACAAGTTCAGCAAGATCTTCGGGAAGATCTTCAAGGCGCTCGGCCTGGAGGGCAGCTGGGAAAAGCGCCTCGCCGATGACCTGATGAAGCAGTCCACCCTGTTCGAGAACGACCACGCCCAGGTCACCACCCAGGTCGGGGTGAGCGGCGGGCAGCGCTTCTCCATCGACGGTGACGGCGTGCAGGCCAGCTTCGATCGCACCGCGAAGGCCGGCGTCTACGCCCACGCGCATGACGAGGTCACCGGAAGGTTCGGCCAGGCGTCCTATGACGCCAGCGCCAAGGCCGAGGCGATCGCCAGCATCGATGGTAACGGCCGCATCGACGCCAACGGGCTCGACGCCGTCATCAACGCCCGGGTGGGGGTCTCGGTGGAAGCCGAGATCACCGGCCGCGCTCAGACCCAGAGCGTCACCTTCCTTGGAACCCAGCTCAACGCGGCCGTCGAAGGTCACGCCAAGGTGGCTGCCGAAGCGAAGGCCGAAGCGACCGGCACCGTGAAGATTCTCCGCAACCCGCCCACCGCCGTGCTGCGTGGGTCAGCAGGTGCGTCGGCGGTGGCCAAGGCCGAGGGCGACGTTCGCCTCTCTGCGGGCCCCTTTTCGGTGGTGGGCAACGCCTACGCCAGCGCTGGCGCCGAAGCCCGCGCCTCCGGAGTCCTCGGCTACGAGGACGGCAAGTTCAAGATTGGCGGCAGCGTGGGCGCGGCCCTCGGCCTGGGCGCCGGGGCGGGCGTCACCGTCGAGGTCGACGTTCGTCAAATCGAGCAGATGGCGAAGAACGCCGCCGACGTGAACCACGACGGCAAGCTCGACATTCATGACGCGACGGCAGCTGTCAGCAAGACCGCGCACAAGGTGGCCCGCTGGTTCGGCTTTGGTCACTGAAGGTTCACTGACGTAATCAGCCCTGTTCCGGGGCGAAGCGCGGTTGCATGATGAGTGGCCGGGGGGCGCTCGTGCAAGCGACTGCGCAGGTTCTCAAGCAGCTTTTCGCTCACAGCCGTCGGGTGACGGACGCCCGGGATCTGCTCGCCCACGCCGTCTCGTACCTGGGCGCGCTCGAGCGCGTGACGCGCGTCGCCCTCTTCATTCAGCAAGCGCAGCCCCAGCGCGTTCGGGTGCAGGCGGCCAAGGGGCTCAGCGTCGAGGCACTGACCGCGCTCAGTTCCTTTTTGCCGCGCGGCCAGGGGCTGGTGGACACCGCCTGGCCCACGCCTCCGGGTGCCGCGGGGCCGGGGTTGCGATTCTGCGCGGTGCCGCTCTCGACCCGGGCCGAACAAATCACCCTCATCTGCGACGGCGTCGAGCAGGAAGAGACCCTCTCGCTCATCGTCACCTTTCTCGCGGTCGCCCTCGAGCGCGATGAAGCGATCAGCCAGGCGCTCACCATCGGCGAGCTCTTCAACGCGGGCCCGGTGGTGGTCTTTCGCTGGCGCAACGAAACGGGCTGGCCGGTGGAGTACGTCTCGCCCAACGTCACCAAGGCCTTCGGCTTCAAGCTCGAGCAGCTGATTGATCAGCCCTACGCGCCGCTGGTGCTTCCCGAAGAGCTCGAGCGCGTGGGCACCGAGGTGGGTGAGGCCATCGCGCGCAGGGCCAACTACTTCTCTCAGCAGTACAAGATGTACGACGCCGAGCACCAGGTGCGTGACGTGTTCGACTTCACGCACATCATTCGAGACGGCGCCGGAGCGGTCACCCACTTTCACGGCTACGTGTTCGATGACGGAGAACGGGTGCGCGCCGAGCAGGCCCGCGCCGAGCTGATCGCGCAGCTGCAGCAGTCGCAGAAGCTGCAGGCGGTGGGCACGCTCGCCAGCGGCATCGCCCACGACTTCAACAACGTGCTGGCCTCGATTCTCGCGCACCTCGAGTTGGCGCAGCTCGAGCCGGCGCTCGCGCACAACTCCGACTTGCAAGCGGCGACGGAGTCTGCGGTCCGGGGGCGGGACATCGTGCGGCAGCTGCTGGTGTTCGGCCGCGCGCGCGTGGAAGAGCGGCAGGTGCATCGGCTGCAACGCATCATCGAAGACTCGATGGGCATGATCCGCTCGACCATTCCGAGCACCATCGGGCTGCGGCTCTCCCTCGATCCCCGGGCCCCCGCGGTGCGCGCCGACCCCACCCAGCTGCAGCAGGTGCTGGTGAACCTGGTGAACAATGCGGCCCAGGCGATGCCCGACGGCGGCACCATCGAGCTCTCGCTGGCCACCCGCCCGGGAACGCCCGGCTCCGTCGAGTTGAAAGTGGTCGACCGGGGCCAGGGCATGACGCCCGAGGTGATGGCGCGCGCCTTCGAGCCCTTCTTCACCACCAAGCCGGTGGGCAAGGGTACCGGGCTGGGGCTCTCGATGGTGCACGCCATCGTGAAGGCGCACGGTGGGACCATCACGCTCAAGAGCAATCCAGGGAAGGGCACGACCGTCGAGGTGGTGCTGCCCGGCGTCGATCAACTCGAGGCCCCGCGCGGCGAGCCCGGCCTGCCGTTGGAGCGCGGCGCGCAACAACACGTGGCGCTGGTCGATGACGAGGCCCTGGTGGCGCGTGCGACTGAGCGGCTGGTGGCGCAATTCGGCTACCGGGTCACCACGCTCAACCGCGCAGACCAGGTGCTCAGCGCCTTCGAGCGCGACCCCGCGGCGTTCGATCTCGTGCTCACTGATGAGACGATGCCCGAGATGACCGGGCTCGAGCTGGCGCGCGCCCTGAGGCACCGAGGCATCAAGGTGCCCGTGCTGCTGGTGACCGGGCTCCCCATCGAACTCGATGCGGCGTCGATCGCTGCGCCGTTCAGCGTGCTGGGAAAGCCCTATCGCTCGGAAGAACTCGCCTCCGCGCTCGCGAAATTGATTTCTCCCAGACCTCCCTCGGGGTGACCCGCCTTCAGTTCACGTCTTCGCCCGGAGGCGCGCTGATCAGACACTGCGGGTGCGGGCTCTTCTGGAGGAACTCGCTGGCCGCCGCCTTGAACGCCGGCACGTCTTTGACCTGCGCCCAGTCGATCCCATCAAGGAAGTGTTTGCTGTGTTCCTTCAGCGATCGTCCACACGCCTGTGCCAGGGGCGTGAGCAGCGTCTGGTCAGCGTCGTTGACGCTCTTCCACGCGCTGTCCTGGCCGGTGAGCGCAGAGTCCTGCAACGGCTCGCGGCCGAACTCGGGGTTTTTCTGGCGCAGCTCGACCACCTTCACCACGCCTTCGACCGTCATCAGGTCGAGCATGTCGAGGTCATACAGTACCCGTGCCTCGGGGGTGGAAGGCCGGGGGTACTCACGCGCGCAGAACTTCGTCATGAACCTGTCGGCGCCCCAGGCCGGGTTGTGACCGCAGGGGCCCATGTGTTCGGCGATGGCGGCGGCCACCCGGGCCGAGAACCGCTCGCTCTTGCCCAACCCCGCGAGCACCTCGGCTGCCCAGGCGGCGCCTTCCTGGCCATGGCCGCAGAAACGCTCGTGGGGCTCGCCCTTGCCGTCTTCCTTGGTGGCGTCGTGCAGCAGCGCCGCCGCCCGAACCACGTGAAGGTCAGCCTGCCCTGCCTCAGCCAGGGGCTCCGCCGCGAAGTAGAGCCGCCGCATGTGAAGTTGGTTGGGGCCGCCCTTTTTCACCCGGGTGACGCATCGGTCCACCACCCGCTGCGCGTCGGCGGGGGACAGCTCGTCAGGCGAAGGCCGCCGCACCCGGGCCGCCCCGTAAAACAGGGCAAAGGACACCAGGGCAAAGGAAGCGATCCGCGCGTTCCGGGGCATGAGCAGTACTTTAGGGGAGCGTGAACGATGCCGGTGCGCTTCGAGGGCCCGGCCCTGTACGCTGGGCCTCTCCGTGAGTGCCACCGTCTCCTTTCAGGGTATCGGCGCCAGTCCCGGCGTCGCCGTCGGCCACGCCTTCGTGATCGACGCGCGCCGCGTGCGCACGCCGAAGGTGAAGCTGACCCGCAGCGAGCTCGAAGGTGAAGTGCTGCGCTTCAAGACGGCCATCGAGCTGTCCGACCGGCAGCTCGAAGAGCTCAAGACCAAGCTCGACAGCGACGGCGAAGAACACGGGATGATCCTCGAGGCCCACCGGATGATGCTGCACGACCCCATGTTCCTCGTGGAGGTCACCCGGTTGATCAAAGAAGACCTGATCAACGCCGAGTGGGCGGTGCGGCGGGTGGGCAAGCGGCTGCGTCACCAGTTCGACAACCTCGAAGACGAGTACTTCCGCGAGCGCAAGAGCGACATCGAGTTCGTCGCCGACCGGCTGGTGCGAAACCTGATGGGCGAGGTGGTCGACCAGGAACTCGAAGTGCCGCCTCACGCCATCGTGTGCGCGCACGACATCTCTCCGGCCGACGCGGCGATGCTGGTGCGCTCGGGCAGCGTGGGCGCCTTCGTGACCGATCTGGGCGGCCACACCAGTCACACCGCCATCGTGGCGCGCGCGCGTGAAGTGCCCGCGGTGGTCGGCCTGGGCAAGGCCTGCGAGTCGATTCGCAACGGCGACATGGTGGCCGTCGATGGCCGTCGGGGGCTGGTGCTGGTCAACCCGACCGAAGAACAGCTCGCGCTCTTCCGCGAGACGATGCGCCGGCAGCTGCAGACCGAGCAGCTCGCGCTCAAGACCGCCGAGCTGCCCGCGCTCACCAGCGACGGGGTGCGGGTGCGCCTCAACGGCAACATGGAATTTCCCGAGGAGATTCCTTCGCTGCTCGCCCACGGCGCCGAGGGCATCGGCCTCTACCGCACTGAATTTCTCTTTCTCAACCGCGCCCTGCCGCCCACCGAAGAGGAACACTTCGAGTCGTACAAGCAGGTGCTGCAGGCGATGGGCGATCGCCCCGTCACCATTCGCACGCTCGACCTGGGCGGCGACAAGGTGCCTGGCAAGAAGGTCGAGAAAGAAACGAACCCCGCGATGGGGCTGCGCGCCATTCGGTACTGCCTCGCCCACCGCGAGCTGTTCCGGGTGCAACTGCGCGCGCTGCTGCGAGCCTCGGCGTACGGAAATTTGCGGGTGATGTTCCCGCTGGTCTCCTCGATCTCCGAGCTGCGGGAAGCGCGCAGCGAGCTCGAGGCCTGCCGCAGCGAGCTTTCCCGCCAGGGCGTGCCGGTGGGCAAACGGTTCCCCATCGGCATCATGGTGGAGACGCCCTCGGCCGCGTGGATCGCCGATCGCCTGGCGCAGGAGGCCGACTTCTTCTCCATCGGCACCAACGACCTCATTCAATACTCGCTGGCAATCGACCGGCAGAACCGAGACGTGGCGTACCTCTACCGCCCGCTGCACCTGGCGATTCTGCGCAGCCTCGAGGCCATCATCAACGCGGCCAAGAAGGCCAACATCCCCGTGGCGATGTGCGGCGAGATGGCCGGCGACGCGGGCCTCACCATGGTGCTGCTCGCGCTCGGCCTCGAGGAGTTCTCGATGACCGCCGGCCAGATTCCCATGGTGAAGAACGTCATTCGCCAGATGAGCCGCAAGGAAGCGATG
>JAYVNA010000790.1:0-3007 GCA_043758715.1 Archangium sp. | reverse complement strand
CCATCAACGTCGACCCGAACTTCGCGCCTGCGTACTTCTCGCTGGGTGAGCTGTACGAGAACGACGGCAAAAAGGACGAGGCCAGGAAGGCCTACGAGGCCGCGGCCGCGCTCGATCACACCGAAGCTCGTGACGCACTCAAGCGATTGGCCGCCGCGAAGTAGGGAATGTCTGAACTCGACTCCGCGGCGATCGCCGGCGCGTGCTCGCCACCGGCTTGAGCGAGGAACCCCTCTCAGGCGTGACAGGCCTTGAACTTCCGCCCGCTCCCGCAGGGACATGGCGCGTTGCGTTCGACCTTCGTGACCGTCACGTCGGGTTTTCCGGAGTCGTAGATCCACCTGCCGTCGACGCGCTTGAAGGTGCTGCGCTCGCGGAGGCCATGCACCGCGCCGCCCTCGAGGTAGCTGGCGATGAACTCGACCTCACCGGTCTCGTCCCCTTCCCCGCCCTGCGCCTGGTCGACGATCTTCAAGCCGACCCACGCGACCGACTTCGTCCACTTCTCGGTCTCTTCCCAGGTCTGCGAGCGGGTCGGAGCGAGCTGGGTGGTGCGCAGATACGTGACGTCACCGCGCGCGAACGCGGTGTAGCGGCTGCGCATGAGCGCTTCAGCCGTCTTAGCGGGTTTGACGCCAGAGAGCCGGGGAGCGCAGCAGGTCTCGAAGTCAGCTGAGCCGCAGGGGCAAACACTCACGGCCGGACTTCCTGAGGCGCTTCGATCCTCTTCGGCTGCGCGGCCGCCCCGTCGCTCTTGATCGGCTTCAGTTGGGGGCTCTCGCTGTGGCCGGTGATCAACCGCGCGCTGCGGCTGAAGGTGAACCAGGCCCACGCCCACTGGATCATCACCAGGATGCGATTACGGAAACCGATCAAATACAGAATGTGAATGAACAACCACGCCCACCACCCGAGAAAGCCCCAGAGCTTCAGCTTGCCGGCCTGAGCGATTCCCGAGTCGCGGCCGATGGTGGCCATGATGCCCTTGTCGACGTACTCGAAGGGCTGCGGAGCGCCTCCCGCCACCACCGCGAGGATGTTCTCGGCCGCCTGTTCGCCTTCCTGGATCGCCGCGGGTGCGAGCCCCGGCACCGTGGTGCCATCGGCCTGCGGCACGTGCGCGAGATCGCCCACCACGTACGCGCTGGGGAAGCCGGGAATGGTCAGGTCGGGGTTGACCACCACCCGCCCCGAACGATCGAGCGGAACTCCGAGCGTCTTCGAGAGCGGAGAGGCCTGCACTCCCGCGCCCCACAGCACGACGGCGGCGTCGATGCGTTCCGCGCCGAGCACCACTCCACTCGCGTCGATGTTGGTCACCCTGGTGTTGAGGCGCACCTCGACCCCGAGCTTTTTCAGCGACCCGAGGCCCTTGAGCGAGAGCTTCTCGTCGAACGCGGTGAGAATGCGCGGGCCCGCCTCGAGCAGAATCACCCGCGAGGTCTTGGGGTCGAACTTGCGGTAGTCGCGCGCCACGGTGAAGCGGGCGAGCTCGGCGATCGCGCCGGCCAGCTCCACGCCCGTGGGGCCGCCCCCCACCACCACGAACGTGAGGTAGTTCGCGCGGCGCTTCTCGTCATCTTCGTTCTCGGCCGCTTCGAAGGCGGTGAGCACCCGGCGGCGCATCTCGAGCGCGTCATCGAGGGTCTTGAGGCCCGGCGCAAACCGTTCCCACTCGTCGTGCCCGAAGTAGGCGTGGCTCACCCCCGCCGCGAGAATGAGAAAGTCGTACTCGAGCTCGCCGTCGGCCAGCTGCACGCGCTTGCGGGCGAGGTCGATGCCCACCACCTCGCCCATGCGAACCCGCACGTTCGACTGCCGGGCGACGAGCGAACGAATGGGGGTGGCGATGTCACCGGGCGACAGGCCAGCGGTAGCCACCTGGTAGAGCAGCGGCTGAAACAGGTGGTAGTTCTGCCGATCGACCACCGTCACCTCGACGGCGCCGCCTTTGAACCGCCGTGCCGCGTAGAGCCCGCCGAAGCCTCCGCCGATGATCACCACCCGTTTCATGCGCGGAAGATAGCGGCGAGCGCCCTCTTCCGCGCGGGCATCACCAGAATTTCGCGACGAGGCGAACGCCGGCGGTGAACACGTTGGCCGGGCGGGAATAGCGGCCGGGAATCAGGTCACCTGATTGGTACCGGGCGTAGACCTGAATCGGCACGCCCACGCGCAGCAGCGAAACCGTGGCGGTCGCCTTGACGATGTTCTTGAAGCCGGGCTGCCAGTACTTCTCACGGTCGAAGTCCCACAGCGGCGACTGGCTCTGCCAATCACTCTGGAAGGTCTGCACCCGGGTGTAGCTGACCGAAAGCGTCAGCATGCCGGGCAGCGCGTTGGCCTTCTCGAGGTTGCCGCCCGAGACGATGGACGCCCGGGTGGGCCCGAGGAAGGGCACCACGTCGACCGACAAGGTGCCCGCGATCCAATCGCCGCCGTCCACGATGTACGTGTCACCGACGTAGAACGCGTTGTTGTTGAGCAGCGGGTTCTTGATCCCGTGGCCCGCCTTGTATTCGCGGGGGCGGAAGAACGCGTAATAGAGGTCGGCGCCGAGGTTGAGCCGGTACACGCCGTACTCGTCGACGAAGAAGTGTTTGTCGGCCGAGACGTGCGCCTCGACGTCACCGGCGGCGTGGAGTTCCCACAGATTGGTCCCGACGCTCACCGCCTCTTCGGGATCGAAGTTGGTACCGGTGGGCAGCGCCACCTGCAGCGTCGCGCTCCAGCGAAAGTTGTTCTTCGACATCCACCCGGTCTGCGGCAGCAGGTAACGCGCCCCGAGCACGATGTCGGCCAGCCGCACGCCCGCTTCCCACACCGCCGGCACGCGTGGTTGACCCAGCGAGCT
Organism: Archangium sp.; assembly: GCA_043758715.1. Classification (GTDB taxonomy): domain Bacteria; phylum Myxococcota; class Myxococcia; order Myxococcales; family Myxococcaceae; genus Archangium_A. The sequence goes on along the minus strand of JAYVNA010000790.1, from coordinate 153 downwards.
CGCCCAGCCCCAGAAGTCGTCTTCCGAGTAGGGGCGGCCGAGCTGCGATTGGTAGTCGCCCGGTTCCCACGAGAGGTTGGTGGCGACGCGCGAGTGCATCACGATCGGCACGTAGACCGCGGCGGTGAGCCTGTCGGTGATCCCGTACAGCGC
>JAYVNA010000789.1:0-3012 GCA_043758715.1 Archangium sp. | reverse complement strand
CTCATGCTGCAGGATCCCACGCCGGAAGCGCCGCTGCCTTTTGGCCGCTACCAGCTGATCCGCCGCATTGGTGCCGGAGGAATGGGCGAGGTGTTCCTCGCGCGTGAAGGCGGCCCTGCGCCGCGCGCGGTGGTGGTGAAGAAAGTGCTGCCGAACCTGGTGGCCAATCGCGCCTTCGTCGGCCGTTTCCTCGACGAGGCGAAGGTGGTGGTGCGGCTGAGCCACCACAACATCGCGCGCGTGTACGCGATGGGTGACGTCGACGGGGAGTACTTCCTCTCGATGGAATACGTGCAGGGCAAGACGGTCAGCCGCATGACCAAGCGCCTGCGCGATCGCAAGGTCGACATGCCGCTGGGCATCGCGCTGCTCATCGGCGAGCGCGTGTGCCAGGGCCTGCAGTACGCGCACGACTCGAAAGACGAGAACGGAAACCCGCTGCACCTGGTGCACCGCGATCTCTCGCCCGCGAACGTGTGCATCAGCTACCGCGGCGACATCAAGATCATCGACTTCGGCGCCGCGCAGTCGACGCTCAAAGAAGAGCAGACCGCGCCGCGCGTCGTCATCGGCAACCTCACGTACATGGCGCCGGAGCAGGCCAAGAAGCAGATCGTCGACGGCCGCGCCGACATCTACTCGTGCGGCGTGATGCTCTGGGAATTGCTCTCGTGGCACGCTCTGCCGCAGAAGGGCGACCCCATCGAGCGCTGGCGCAAGGCCGCCAACCCGGTGTGGGAAGCGCCCTCGGCCACCATGCCGTCGATTCCGCGCGACGTGGACGACGTCATCTTGAAGGCGCTCTGCAAGGAGCCCAAAGATCGCTACGCCACCGCCACCGAGTTCGGCGAGGCGCTCAAGAAGCTGCGCACCCGCTACGCGCCCGACGTGCGTGACGCCGATGTGGGTGAATTGCTCGCGCGGGTCTTCGCCAAGGAAAAGACCGGCGAAGACGCGGTGCTGCACGAGGCGGTGTACGGGAAGACCATCAACATGCCCGTGTCCGAGAAGACGCGCCGGGTGCAGATCGTGCCGCCCACCGCGCTCGCGTTCGAGCACACCGCGGTGCTCGAACCGGCCGACTTCAAAGATGATCAGGACATCACTGATCCGGGCCGGGAAGATCCTCCGGCGGTGGCCGAAGACGGCACCCCGACGCCCGCCAAAGATCCGCGCTTCACCCAGCCGCTGCTCCAGGCCCGCTCGCGGCGCACCGGCTTTGGCGTGACCTTCGCGCAAGCCGAAGAGCCAGTGATCGAGCAGTCGCTCATCCAGGAAATCGAAGCGTCCGAAGACTTCGTCGATGATCCGTCGGACCCCGAAGCCGACACGCGCGCGAACTACCAGGACGGCAAGTGGAAGATGGTGGTGCTGCTGTCGGGCATCTTCCTCTTCGCGACCGGCCTCGGGTTCCTCGCGGTGTGGCTGGCGCTGCGGTGATCAGAGCTTGACCAGCTCCGCGCTCTTGACCCACACCTTCTCCGCCAGCACTTCGTCCTTCGCGAGCGGCGCACAGTCCCTGGGCTTGTTCTTCTCGAAGTAGAGCCCGGTCTTGCCCTCGACCTCGGGCGAGGTCGAAAGGTACGTGATGGTCTTGCTGCCTTCTTCGGGCGTGATGAACGCGATCTTCTTGAGCACCGCGATGAGGGGCTTGGTCCAACTCGGCGCGCGTTCCCAGATGCCGGTGGCGACCCCGCCCGGGTGCAGCGCGTTGACCGTCACGCCCTTGCCCTCGAGCCGCTTGGCCAGTGAGCGCGTCATCATCACGTTGGCCAGCTTGCTGCGCGAGTACGCGGCCATGATGCCGTAGCCGCCCTTCTCGAAGCCGAGATCGTCGAGGTCCATCGTCCCGCGGTAGTGACCGGCCGAGGACACCACCACGATGCGGGCGGGCGCGCTCTTGATCACCAGGTCGAGCAGCAGGTTCGTGAGCAGGAAATAGCCGAGGTGGTTCACCGCGAAGGTGTTCTCGAGCCCGTCTTTCGTGAGCACGCGCTCTGGGTTCACCGTGCCGGCGTTGTTCACCAGCACGTCGAGGCGGTCGTACTTCTTGCGGTACGCCTCTGCGAGCGCGCGCACCGACGCCTGCGAGCTGAAATCACACAGCAGCGATTCCACGTTCACCGAGCCGGAGCGCTGCTTCACCTCGTCGACCGAGCGGCGCGTCTTGGCTTCGTCGCGGCCGACCAGCACCACCTTGTGGCCGTCGCGCGCGAGGGTCACCGCGGCCTCGAGGCCGATGCCGTTGGTCGCGCCGGTGATCAAAATCGTCTTCATGCAGCAGCCCATACCTCAGCGGCGCTGAATGTCGTTCGTGCATCGACCTGCACACCAGAAACGGCGCTGCACACCCCGGCGCGCTCAACCACGCCACCTTGTTGAAGGGAGCCGCTGTCAGCCGATTTGCACAGAGGCGCGTCACCGCATCTCGCGGGGTCGACGGGGGCCGCCCATGTTTCATCGCACGTCATTCTTCCATGAGGGCGTTTGCCTTCCGCGCTCACTTCTTCTCGTGATGGGGTTCGTCGCAGTTGCGGCTTCCGGCGCGCACGCGGCCGAGCGGCGGTCGTCGCCGAACTTCCACCGGCGGAACACAGCACCTCACGGTGGGACATCGCCGCTGAGGGCCAGCTCGCCTTCAGTCTGCAGCGGCTGGGCATGCTGGCCGATGTCAAGTTGCGAGCGAAGCGCACGCTCTACCTCTCTGACTCGGAGTTCTTTCACGACAACTTCTTGAGCGTCGGGCTCACGACGCAGCTCTCTCCGGTGTTCGCGCACGCCGGCGTGCAGCTCGACGTGCAACCGGCGTCGTTCATGAAGCTCTCGGGCGGGTATCACTTCGTCGGCTACTTCGGCTCGATGGGCGCGCTGCGCATGCCCACCAACTGCAGCGGCCTCTCGCGAATCGCGAAGGACGACACCCGCTGCGACTTTCACCCCATCGGCTTCGAAGACGTGCCCGAGGGCATCGCCTCCACCGGGCATCGGCTGTGGCTCGAGGCGCAGTTGATG
>JAYVNA010000788.1:0-9388 GCA_043758715.1 Archangium sp. | reverse complement strand
GCGCTCATCATGCGTGGCGAGGACAACGCGGCGATCGCATCAGCGACGCTGCTCACCACCACCGCGCGCCGCTTCGAGAACGCCCTTCGCCCGCGGTGCTGCACGAACGAGACATCGGCGAGGTTCGCGTCGGGGTGCTGCTCAAGCCATTTCGACAAGGCGGCCGTCGCAGCCTCGAGGCTGGTGTCGGTGCGGGCAGACCAGGTGAGCAGGTGCTTCGAGCGCGCTTCACCGCTGGGCTTCGAGGCCGGCGCTTCTTCCACCACCACGTGCGCGTTGGTCCCTCCGACGCCAAACGAGCTCACGCCTGCGCGCCGCGGACTCGCCTTCCATTCCTGCAGTTGGGTGTTGATGACGAACGGCGTGCGGGCGAAATCGATCGCGGGGTTCGACTTCTCGAAGTGCACCAGCGGAGGCAGCTGCGCCTTTCTGATCGCGAGCGTCGTCTTGATGAGCCCGGCCACGCCCGCGGCCGCGGTGAGGTGACCAAAGTTCCCCTTGAGGCTGCCGATCACGCAGAACGCGGTGTCGCTCGTCTTCGCGCGGAAGGCCTGGGTGAGGCCCTCGATCTCGATGGGATCTCCGAGCGGGGTGGCGGTGCCGTGCGCCTCGACGTAGCTGATGGTGCGCGGGTCGATTCCGGCGACGTCGTGCGCCATCGCGATCACCGAGGCCTGCCCGCTCACGCTCGGTGCCGCGAAGCTGGTCTTGCTCGCGCCGTCGTTGTTCACCGCCGCGCCGCGGATGATCGCGTGAATGGTGTCGCCGTCGCGCTGCGCGTCAGACAGCCGCTTGAGCACCACCACGCCCACGCCGTCGCTGAACAACGTGCCAGTGGCCTTCGCGTCAAACGGCCGGCAGTGCCCGTCAGCCGAGAGCATGCCGCCCTCTTCGTAGAGGTGCCCGGTGGTCTGCGGAATGGTGAGCGCCGCGCCGCCGGCGAGCGCCACGTCGCACTCGAAGTTCCGCAAGCTGTTGAACGCCTGCACCACCGCCACCAGCGACGTCGAGCAGGCGGTGTGAATCGAAAGGGCAGGGCCTTTGAGGTCCAACTTGTGAGCGACGCGGGTGGCGACGTAGTCCTTCTCGTTCGCCACCATCACCTGGAAGCTGCCCAGCCGCGCGATCGCCTCGGGAAAGCGCTGCACGTTGTTCGGGTAGTAGCTGTTGTTGTGCACGCCCGCGAACACGCCGACGGTTCCGTCGAGGGTGCCGGGCGCGGTGCCGGCGTCTTCCATCGCGTGCCACATCGTCTGCAGCAGCAAGCGCTGCTGAGGGTCCATCACCTCGGCTTCCTTCGGGGTGATGCCGAAGAAGGCGGCGTCGAAAAGTTCGATGTCGTCGAGCACGCCGCGCGCGCCCACGTAACGGGGATCGGTGGAGGTCTTCTCGAAGAACGTGACCGACTCGACCCCGCCGGCGAGGTTCTTCCACAACGTCTCGAGATCGTTTGCGCCGGGAAAGCGCGCGGCCATGCCGACGATCGCAATCGGCTCGTCACTGGCGCGCTGCTCCCGCTTGCGGAAGTTCGTCGCAGGGCCGGTGCCGCTGACGAAGGCCGCGAGACCCGCGATGGTGGGTGACTCGAAGAGCTTCACCACCGGCACGTCGAGCTGCAGCTCGAGCCGCAGCTGCGAGACGCACTTGAGCGCCAGCAACGAGTTGCCGCCCAGTTCGAAGAAGCTGTCGTTCAGGCCGACGGCGTCGAGCTTGAGCAGCCGGGTCCAGATCTTCGCCAGCTGCTTCTCGAGCTCGGTGCCGGGCGCGACGTATTCCTGCTGGAGCTGCGGCCGCTCGGTGCTGGGCCTGGGCAGCGCGCGCCGATCGATCTTCCCGCTGGGCGTTCTCGGCAACGCCGCCATCAACACGAACGCCGAGGGCACCATGTACCCGGGCAGGGTGGCCTCGAGGTGCGCGCGCACGCGCTCGACCAGCCCCGCGGTTTCGCCGACCGCCACCAGGTACGCCACCAGCCGCTTGTCGCCGGGCTCGTCTTCGCGAACGGTGACCGCGACCTGCTGCACGAACGAGGCGAGCGCGACTTCCACTTCGCCCAGCTCGATGCGGTACCCGCGCACCTTCACCTGGCCATCGAGGCGCCCGAGGAACTCGATGTTCCCGTCGGCTTGCACCCGCGCCAGGTCGCCCGAGCGGTACCAACGCTCACCGCGCACGGTGATGAACTTCTGCTCGGTGAGGTCGGGCCGGTACAGATAACCGCGGGCCACCGCGACGCCTCCGAGCAGCAGCTCACCTTCCTGTCCGTGGGCCACGGGCTCGAGCTGTTCGTTCACCACGCTCGTCTTCACGCCTTCGATCGCGCGGCCAATCGAAGGCAGGCCCGGCCACTTCGAAGACGGCCCCTCGAGGCGCAGTGAAGTCACCACGTGCGTCTCACTGGGCCCGTAGTGGTTGAAGAGCACGCAGTCAGGCAGGTGCTGGAAGAACGCGCGCACCTGCGGAGTGACCTGCAGCTGTTCTCCGGCGGTGACGATCTCCTTGAGCTCTGAAGGGAAGACCTGGTGAGAGATCGCGACCTCACACAGCGACTGCAAGGCGATGAAGGGCAGGAACAGGCGCTGCACTTTTTCGCGCTGCAGCAGCTCGAGCAGCTTCACTGCCTCGAGCCGGAGCTCCTCGCGAATCATCACCAGCGTGCCGCCGGCGCACCAGGTGGAGAACATCTCCTGGAAGTGCACGTCGAAGGAGAGCGGCGCGAACTGCAGCGTGCGGCCGGCACCGAACTTCGAGTCGCCGAGCTGCCACGCGATCAGGTTCGTGAGCGGCGCCTGGTGCATCGCGACGCCCTTGGGCTTGCCGGTCGAGCCCGAGGTGTAGATGGCGTAGACGAGGTGCTCGGGGCCGCTCACCGGCGCCAGGCGGGTCTCATGTTCCGCGGCCTCGACGCAGAGCGTCTTGCAGCCGTGCGTCGGGAGCAGCTCGAGCAGGTGCGGCTGGGTGACGAGCACCTTCACCTGTGCGTCTTCCAACATGAACGCCAGGCGATCCTTCGGGTAGCCCACGTCGAGCGGGAGGTAACCGCCGCCCGCCTCGAGCACGCCGAGCACCGCGACCGCGAGGTCCAGCGAACGCTCGACGCTGATGCCCACCACCGTGTCCGGCGTCACGCCTTCTGCGCGAAGGCGATGGGCGAGCTGCGAGGCTCGCACCCCCAGTTGCCGGTAGGTAAGAGAGGTGCCCTCGAAGGTGATCGCGATCACCTCAGGTGCGCGATCCACCTGGTCGTGAAATGCAGCAATCAGGCTTTTCATGATCCGCCGGGCCGGGGTCGGGGCATTCAGGGGCCAAACTCTGGCATACAGGTGTCAGGGCGACGGAATAATTCAATGCCATCACACCAGGCCCACACCATCGAATTGTTGCTTTTGGAGCCTGGGAAGCTCCAGCCCCTCGACGCCTGGCTCGAGCTGCTCGATGAGACCGAGCGCACCCGGCACGCCCGCCTTCGTCATGAAGCGGACCGGCGGGCGTTCGTGGCAGCCCATGGGCTCCTTCGTCGGGCGCTCTCGCTCAGGACCCCGGGCGTGGATCCGCGCGCCTGGTCCTTCGCCATCAGCCCCTCGGGAAAGCCCTCGCTCGCGAACTCAGCGTTGCAGTTCAACCTCTCGCACTGCCGCGAGCTGGTGGCCGTCGCCGTCACCCAGCACGTCCAGGTGGGCGTCGATGTGGAACCCGTGAACGCAGCGCTCGCCGGCGTTGACGTCGCCCAACGGGTCTATGGCCCCTCAGAGCTGGCGGAGCTCGCAGCGCTTCCGGCTGAGCTGCGGGTCGAGCGTTTCTTTGAGCGCTGGACGGTGAAGGAATCGTGGGTCAAAGCCACGGGCGTGGGCCTCGACGACAATCTCCCGGCGTTCGAGGTGCAGCTTCGTGCGGGGGTGGCGACGTGTGAGGCGCCGGGCTGGCAGTTTCGATACTGGACCCCGATGGCGGGGGTGAAGCTGGGCCTGTGCGTGGCCACTTCAGCGCCCGTAGACGTCACGCCTCGCTGGTGGCCGTCGTGAGGTGGCTCGCCGCGGCGGTGCTGTTGATCGCGGGGGCGCTGCTCGGCGTCCGCTATCGCTCGACCGTCGAGGTCTCTCCGTATGACCTCGCCGATCGCACCCTCGAGGACAACGCCCGCCACGCGAAACGAATCGGCGCGACCGCGGTGCAGCTGCCTTCTGGTTTGCGTGCGCTGATTCGGCCGCCGGCCAACGGCTCGTCGTGGCTGATCTACTGGGGCGGCAACACGTCGACCTACTTTGAGGAAACGGTTCAGACGATCGAGGGCCTCGCGCTCCCGCCAGAGATCGGAGTGCTGGTGGTGGCGCCTCCCGGCTACGACGGCTCTTTGGGTCATCCCTCACCGGAAGCGATCCCGATGGCGGCCCGGCAGGCGCGCCAGTGGCTTCGTGAGCAGCACGGCGCGACCCGCATCGTCACTGCGGGATTTTCGATGGGCACGCTCTCGGCGTTGGCGGCGGCGGAAGAGGACGCCGTGGGCGTGGTGCTGCTCTCAGCGCCGACGCTGTTCGAGACGCAGGAGCCTGGGCGCTTCATCCGCTTCCGCGAGCCCATTGAGTACCGTCCCGCACCCAAACCGCCGCCAGTCCCGGGGCTGGTGCTGCACGGCGAACTCGATGACGGCTTCCCGATTCAGATGGGGCGTGATGTGGCGGCCTGGCTTGGCGCGCGCTTCGTGGCGTTCCCAGGCGTAGGTCATGTGGATCTGCAGACCAACACCGCGGCGCTTGGCGAAGCACGCGCCTTTATCGTCCAGACGCTCTGATGCCCTGGCCCGAATTGAAGGAACATCGACGAAGGCTGAAGTTCGTCGTTCGCGACTATGCTCCGAGGGTGAACAGCAGACGCCTCGCAGTCCTCACGCTTTCGCTGTTCGCCGCGGGCTGCACCTGCGGAGCCCTCGACCCCAACGCGCGCTTCGCTTGCGCCACGGACGACGATTGTGGGCCCGGCTTCAGCTGTCGCCCCACGCCGGACGGCCTCGAGTGCGTGCAGACGAGCGATGCCGGTGCGCGTGACGCGGGCACCGTCGACGGTGGGGTCGATCGCGATCACGACGGCTCTTTGATTCCCGCTGATTGCGATGACGCCGATCCCTCGGTTCACCCCGGCGCGATGGAGTCCTGCTTCAACGGGCTCGACGATGACTGCAACCATGCGACCGACTGCCTCGACCTCACCTGCGCAGGCCGCACCTGCATCGGTGGTGGAACCTGTTCGAACCTCACCTGCCGGGCCACGACCGAGGTGCTCTGCACCGACGGCCTCGACAACGACGGCGACGGCCTCATCGACTGCGCCGACCCCGAGTGTCCCGCGGGCGCGACCTGCGACGACTCGAACGCGTGCACCACGGGCGATCAGTGCGGGGCCGACGGTGGCTGCGTTCAGCTCGCGGCCCTCACCTGCACCACGCCGCCGGGCGCCTGTTACAGCGCAGCCGGTCTCTGCCAGGCCGATGCCGGCTGCGTCTACACCCCGCGCACCGGGACCTGCGACGACGGGCTCTTCTGCACTGGCAACGACACTTGTTCTTCAAGTGCGATCTGCGCCGGCACGCCGCGAAGCTGCGCTGCGCCCACCAACGTCTGTCTCGCCCCGGGCGTGTGCAACGAGTCGGCGAAAGGCTGCCTCTATTTCCCGCGGGCCAGCGGCACCTGTAACGACGGTCAGAACTGCACGGTCAACGACAGTTGCGACGGTGATGGAGGCTGCCGGGGAACGCCGGTGACGTGCACTCCGCCGACGCAGTGTCACGTCGCCTCGGGCAGCTGCACCCCGGACGGTGGTTGTCTGTTCTCACCCCGCATGGGCACTTGCGACGCGGGCACAGGCGCGGGCACGTGCAATTCGGGCTTCAGCTGCGTGCCGACGGCGACGGCGCTGTTTCCCTACGCGCCCAGCAACTTCACCGAGGCGCAGCTATCTGGCCTCGACGGCGGGGCAGATTTTCAGATCACCTGCAACACGGTCATCAACACGACGGGCACTCCGAGCATCCCCATTGGCTGCGGCACTCAGCTTCCTCCCTGGGTGCTCATCACGCCCCCTGGTGGTGAGCAGACCGTGCTCTTCCTGATGAACAATTTCACGCTGGGCAACGGGCTCTCGCTCGCGCTCTCTGGCACCCGGCCCGCGATCTTCGCCGTGCTCGGCGACGCCAACATCGCTGGCACGGTGATCACGCTCGCGGGGAGCGGCACCTCGAGCGCTTGCGGCAGCGGAGGCCTCGGTGGAACCGGGTCGTCCGGCGCTGGAAGGGGTGGCGGCGGTGGCGGCGGCTTCGGCACCACCGGCGGTGCTGGTGGACCGGTCGGGTTCTCTGGCGCCGGCGCCGCAGGTCCCGTCAACGGCGGCCCGACGATCACGCCCCTGCGCGGTGGTTGCAGCGGCGCCGCCGGCATCGGTAACACCGGTGGTGGCATCCCTGCGGCGGGGGGGCTCGGCGGAGGTGCCCTCCAGATCTCCGTCGCGGGGACTTTGACGATCAGCGGAACCCTCTCGGCACGTGGCGGCGGCGGGGGTGGCGGAGCCAGCGGAAGCGGGTCGAGCGGCGGTGGCGGCGGGAGCGGGGGCGCGCTGCTGCTCGAAGGCGCATTGGTGAACATCTCCGGCCGCGTGACCGCGAACGGAGGCGGCGGCGGAGAGGCCAGCGGGCTCATCAACCCGGGAACCGATGGGACCGACGGCAGCGAGGTGGGCAGCATTCCGGCCGCTGGCGGAAGCGGGGGCGCGGTCAACTCGGGCAACGGCGGTGCTGGAGCCTCGAGCCTCGCCAACGCCGCCGCGGGCACCGCGGGGTCCTCCACCGATCAGAGTGGCGGCGGTGGTGGCGGCGGCGTGGGCCGAGTTCGAGTCAACGCTTCGACCCGCTGCTCTTACGGCAGCAGCGCCTTGTTCAGTCCGCCGACGACCTCCAACGGCGCCTGCCCGTGATCAGCGGTTCGTGAGGCCCTGGCTCATCAGCGTCCACCCGATCATCTTGTAGAGCAGGCGGGCGCCGACGTTGCCGTCCCACGCGCTGCCTGAGCCGCCGGCCGACACCTCGTTGAGATCGAAGCCGACGATCTTCTTGCCCGCGCGCACCAGCCCCTCGAGCAACGCCACCGCCTGCGCGAAGCTGAGCCCGCCCGGCACTGGAGTCCCCGTGTTCGGACACAGCGTCGGCTCGAGCCCATCGATGTCCCACGACAGATACACGTGCTGGGGCAGTTCATGGACGATCGCGTCGACCTGCTCACGCCACGGCATGCCATCGAGCCGCGCCCGCGCCAGCCGCGCATCGAAGAAGGTGTGAATGCGCCCTTCGGACTCGCGGATGAGCGAGTACTCCGCTTCGCCGAAATCACGAATGCCGACCTGCACCAGCTTGCGCACGCCCGGCAGGTGCTTCACCACGTTGAACATGATCGACGCGTGCGACCAGGTGAAGCCCTCGTAGGCGTCGCGCAGATCGGCGTGGGCATCGAGGTGGAGCACGCCCAGGTTCGTGTATTTTTCGGAGTGGGCCTTGATGCAGCCGAAGGGCGTCGAGTGATCGCCACCCACCAGGCCGACGATCTTGCCCGCATCGATCCACTGCTTGCTGGTGCGGTACACCCAGTCGTTCATCTTCTCTGACAGCGCGTTCACCTTGGCGAGCGCGCTCGCGTCACCCTCGAGGCCACCCGATTCGACGATGGGCCCGGCGAGCGCCTTGCCTTCGTCATTCCAGGCGCGCACGTCGGTGGGAATGGGGAGCATCGAGATGCCGACCTCGTAAGGCCGGCCGGTGTCGAGGTCGAACAGGTCGACCTGCTTCGAGGCCTCGAGGATCAGCGCGGGGCCGTCGGCGGTACCGCCGCCGTAGCTGGTGGTCGCCTCGAAGGGCACGGGCACCAGCACCACCTTTGCTTCGTCGGGGGTGTAGGGGAGCCCGAAGACTCCTGAGTCAGGCATCGCTGCTGCGTTGGGATCGAACTTGGCCATGAGGTCACCAGGTGAGAACGAGTTTTCCAAAAGTGTCGTTGCCGGCGAGCCGTTGCAACGCAGGCTCGAGCTCGACCATCGGCAGCACCGCGTCGACCACGGGCGCGAGCTGGCCGCTGGCGAACGAAGGCACCACCCGCTGCTCGAACGCACGGGCCACCGCGATCTTTTCCTCGAGTGGTCGCGCGCGCAGGGTGGTGCCCTGAAGGCGCAAGCGCTTGGCGAGCACGCTGCGCAGCGGCACTTCGGCCGAGGCGCCGGCGACGAGCCCCACCAGCATCACGGTGCCCTTGATCGCCATCGCGTCGACGGTCTCGGCGAACCAGTCACCGCCGACGAGGTCGAGCGCGATGTCGCAGCCGCGGCCCTCGGTGAACTGCTTCACGCGGGCGGAGAACACGCCGTCCTTCACCACGATCGATCGGGTGAGCCCCAGCTTGGCCGCGCGCGCGAGCTTTTGCTCGTTGCGGCCGGTGCCGATCACCTTCGCGCCGAACAGGTGGCACAGCTGCAGCGCCGCCGTCCCCACGCCGCTGGCGATCGCGTGCACCAGCACTTCGCTGCCGAGCGTCATGCCTGCCTGAAGCACCAGCGCATCGAAGGCGGTGGTGAAGGCCTCGGGGATCGCGGCGGCGTCGCTGAACGACAGGCCCGCGGGTATCGCCATCGCCTCGCGCTCGTGCGTCACCAGTTCCTCCGCCCACGCGCCGCCCCCGACGAGCCCCATCACCCGGTCGCCGGTCTTCCAGCGCTGCACCCGCGCGCCCACCGCGATCACTTCACCCGCGTATTCCAGCCCGGGAATGTCCGAGGGGACTCCGGCGGGCGCGGGGTAGAGCCCCATGGTCTGCAGCAGATCGGCGCGGTTGAGCGCGGTGGCTTTCACCCTCACGCGGATCTCGTCGGGCCCGAACGGGGGTGACGCGACCTCGGCAAACTTCAGCCCCTCGGGGCCCTCTGAGTTGACGCTGATGGCGGCCTGCATGCGGCGCGCGTACCACAGCTGCCGCCGCCGGTGCCGGGCGGACTCGAGGGAGGCGCGGCCCAGGCTTCGTTGGTACACCTCGGGCATGAACTACGCCGATCGCCGCACGCGTTTCCTGGCCGGTCTCGAGAGCCCGGTGCTGCTGATGGCCGGTGGCCTGCTGGCGCGCAATTACCCGGCGAACGTCTTTCCGTACCGGGCCGACGGCAACTTTCTCTACTTCTTTCAGCGCCCGGAACCCGGCAGCGCCGCCTTCTTCGATCCCGCCGACGGCAAGGTGACGCTGTTCCTCCCCGAGCGCACGGTGGCCGATGCGCTGTGGCACGGAGCGATGGAGCCCTTCGCCGCGGTGAAGGCCCGGCAGGGTGTCGACGCGGTGCTCGCGGTGGAAGCGCTCGAGAAGCAGATCGA
>JAYVNA010000787.1:0-9391 GCA_043758715.1 Archangium sp. | reverse complement strand
CGAAGGTGACCTGCGGCGCTTCGACTTCTCGTGACGACACCGTGCCTTTGCTCGCGTCGACCTTGCGATTGAATTCCTCGGCCAGCTCGAAGCGCTTCTGAGGCCCGAGTGGATCTGCGGGAATGATCGTGCCCGTCAGCAGCGCCGCGAGACCGATGCCCATGCCGACCAGGCCGGGGACCACCAGGCTGGGCGTGCGGTACTGCAAGCAACTGTAGGCGGCCGCGTCGTACACCGCGCATTGAGGGCTGATCGTGAGCAGTGCCATCAGGCCGCCCGCGACTGCCACCACGCTCCCGCTCACGATCAGCGCCACCTTCGCCCCCATGCGTCCGCGATAGGCCTTCGCGAGATCGGCCCGGCCCACCACGTCGTAAAAGCGCGCACCGTCGAGGCGCTTGTTCTGAAAGTAGGGGACGATCCACGTCGACATCACCTGGCCGTTGCGCATGTCCACCATCGCTCCTGCCGCGAACTCGATCTTCCCGCTGTCGTTCATCGCGCGGTCGACCTTGCCCTGCGTGCCCGTTCTTTCGGCGGCCTTGATGGTCTCTGCCACCGCCGTGCGCCCCGCGATCTGCCGAGACGAGCCTTCTTTCCGCGTCAGCGGCTGGCCACGCAGTCCAGACATCGCGCTGAGCGCCACTGCGGCCTTGTCGTAGAAGGTCGCGACCGCCGTCTCGGGCTCTCCCGGGAACAGCCGCAGCACGACGATCAGATCGACCGGGAGCGGGTTGGCCTTCTTCACCACCGCCTCGTCAGAATCGTCAGCCAGCACCGCGACGCTCTCGCTCGCCATCACCAGGCGCGTCTGGCCACTCGAGCGCAAGGCGCTCACCAACGCGCGTTCGGCCACGGCCTGGCTGTCAGACCTCAGACCCGCGCTCACCACGATCACCGAGGCGTTGGGCCGATCGAGATAGCTCGCGGTGGCGGAAGCCTCGAAAGTGTTGGACCAATCAGGGGCCGCGCCCAGCAAACAAGTCAGCGTCAAAATCCACATCGGTAGCTCCCGAAGCTCGAGTCGTATCGGCAGGAATAGGAAGAGCAGCAGCTGCCCGATGAGCAGCTTTCCCCGTAGCCATCACACGAGATGCAGCCGTTGGTGCCGCAGGTCGATGGGTACGAACACGACGCGCAAGTGGCCCCCCTCGTGCCGCAGGTGCTCGAACTCTGGCTCGACGCCTGAACGCACTGCGCTTCGCCCCGATAGTCGGTCGTGCAGCAGCCCGTCGCGCACGAGGTCGCGCTGCAAACGCACTTGTTGCCCACGCGGCCGAGGCCGGCTTCACAGCCGCAGATGCCCTGCGTGCAGGTCGCGCAGCTCGTGCATTGCGCACCGCCGATTCCACACTTTGAACTGCCGCCGTTCACGATGCAGGTGGCGGTCGCGTCGCAGCAGCCGTTGACGCAGGTGCTCGCGTTGCACTGCCAGGGCTCACAGGCGCTGAGCACCGCAGCCAGCCCGGTAAAAAGAAGAAGTCGGAACGTCATGCCCTTTGGTGTAGGGACGCAAAGATTTTTTTGAAACCTCTTTCGGCGGCCCAGGCCAGCGCCAGCGCGAACAGCAGGGCCGGTGCACTCGAACACCCGCTCGGCTCACCCTGCGGCGGTGAGGTCCCCGCGTCTGGCGAACCCCCGTCCACCGCGCCGTCGACGCACTTGCCGCTCACGCACGCAGCGCCCGCGCCGCAGAGCTCTCCATTGTCGACCACGCCATCACAGTCATCGTCGAGCGCGTTGCAGCGTTCGATCAACGGCGCTCCCGGAGTGCAATCAGCGAGGTTGCACGTGGGCCCCAGCCGCTCGCACCAGCCCCTGCCACATCGAATGCGCGCGCCCTCGTCGACCTGCCCGTCGCAGTCGTCGTCCTTCTGATTGCAGATCTCCATCGCGCCGGGGTTGATGGCCCGGTTCGCGTCGTCGCAGTCCATCGAGTTCTGCGCCCGGTTCCCTCCAGCGCAGCCCGACATCGGAGCGCCTTGCGCCCACCCATAACCATCGCCGTCGGCGTCAGGCCAGGTGGTGATCGAGGTCAGCCCATCGTCGACGAGCATGTTGCAGTCGTCGTCGAGGCCGTTGCAGCTCTCGGTCTTGCCCGGGGTGCGCCGGTTGTCGAAGTCGTCGCAATCACCGTCGGTGGCCGAGTAGCCCAGCGGCGGGCTGCAGTTGCGGGTGGTGCCCGAGTTGGCCGAGCCCACCCCGTCTGCGTCGATGTCGCGAAAGTACGTCACGCCCGCGCAGCCGAACGCCTGCGAGCTGCTCGCGCCCGAAGCCTGATCGCCTGAGCTCGAGCCATTGCCGTTGGCGAGCACCGTGGCCACCTGGAAGTCGACGCCGCCCATCGTCGCCGGGGCTGTCCACCGCGCGTCGAAGGTCACCTGGCCGCTCGCTGCCGGCTTCGGGCTCGAATGCAGGACGTTGCCATTCGAAAGCCGCGTGTTTTGCCCGGCCACCAGCGCGAAGGTGCCCACGCCGTTGGTGGTCAGAGAAAGGCCTCCGCTCGCCCCGGTGCCACGAAGGGCGACCCGCACGGTGATGGTGTCGCCCGGGTTGAAGGTCGAGGGCGTGAGCGTGATCGAGGTCTGCTGGGAGCCGGTGCCGTGACAGCCGTTGCAGCTCTGCGTCTCGATGCCTCCGCTGCGCGCGAAGGCCGAGACCGCCACCAGGACAGAGATAAGGACCAGCCCGCGCATCAGCCGTTCGACATGTACACGGTGTACGGGGTGCAGGTCGCCGGGTGCGCAGGGTTCCGGTAAATCTTGATGTAGTACATCGCGCCGTCCTCGGTGCCGTACGAGCCGTCCTTGCGGTAGCTGCGAATGCCGCACTGCTCAGCGGTGCCATCGCCTTCACACTGCGTCGAGGTCGAGGTGCCGTAGCGGCTCACGCACATGCTGATGTCGGGGTCGCTCGAGGTCAGGCTGATGTGAACGTCGTAGTTTTCACTGAAGACCTGCGATCGGTCCTCACCGAAGAAGCGGATCTTGTCGACGTCGTCGGTCGAATCGATGATCCCCGTGTGGTTCGCCGACGAGCCGTTGTCGGGCAGGGTGCCCTTGTCGACGCCCGCGCTGCACAGGCCGCTCGGGTCCGTGCCGATTTCGCGGCACTCGCAGCCGTTGCTCGCCGACATGTCCGTGTCGTGAAAGCCGGCGTTGCAGGTGCCCACCGAGCAGGTGCCCATGCTGCAGGAAGGCGTGCCGTTCGCGATGGGGCAGCCCGCGGTGCATGAGCCGCCGGTGGCGGTGAGCGGAATTTCTGAGAACGGGTTGGTGGGATCGTCGGTCTCGATCGAGATCGAACCCGTGAAGGCCGCCGAGGTCTGCGCGCGGAACTCGACTTCGAAGGCCACCCGGGAATTGCGTTCGAGCGGCATCGGGAGCGCCGGCAGGTTGCGGAAGCTGAAGAGGTTGCTGGTGCCGCCCACGAAGGTGATGCGTTTCACCGTGAGCGCGCCGTAGCCGATATTTTTGATCTCCACGGACTGCGGCACCACCCAGCCCTGAGGGACCGTGCCCCAGCTGATGGCGAGCGGAGCGGCCAGCAGTTTCGGCTCAGTGATGATCGCGCGAATGGGAATGTCGAGCACCGCCCGAACCGGATCGTTCGACACGATGTGCAGCGGCACGTCGATCGCGCCCGGCGTGGTCCCGGTGATCTCGACGTCGATGTTGAGCCGCTGCAGGGGGGCGAGGGTGGCGGTGTTCATGCCGCCCTGGAAGATCACCGTCACGCGGTTCGACGGATCAGTCGCCGAGAGCGAGGTGATGTCGAGCGGCCGCCCGCCGATGTTGGCGAGCTTCACCGTCACGGTGCGCCGCGAGTTTTTCGGAATCTCTCCGAAGTCGAGCGCGGTCTCTTCAGGCTCCAGCGCCACCCGCGGCCAGTTGTGGCTGGTGCCTTCGACCATCACGTAGATCGGGTCGACGCCCGGGGTCGACGAGGAGAGCTCGACCTCGGTCTTCAGATATTCCTCGGTCTGGGGGCGGAAGACGAACGGCACCGCGACGCCTGCATCGGGCACCAACGCGAGGTTCGCCGGCAGCACCACCTGCAGGTCTGCCACGCCCGAGTCGGCGCGATCAACCTCGAGCGCGATGTTGCCGAAGCCCGCGTTCTTCACCGTCACCGGCAGTTCCTTGCGCTGAGAGACGGCGACCACGCCGAAGTTCACCGTGAGCGGGGTGGCGGCCAGCAGCGGCTCGCCCACCAGGCGCTTCACCAGCGGCACCTTGAGCTCACCGGCCTCGATGCGATCCGCGCTCTCCTCGGCGGAAGCGTCGGTGTAGGTGACCAGCAGATCGAGGCTCTCGCTCTTGGGCGCGGCGGTGACCAGGAAGCGCACGTCGATGTTGAAGTCGCTCGCGGCGCCGAGAATGAACGGAGGCGGCTCATCAGAGCTGATCGTGTATTCGGCGTTCGGGCTCGACAGCACGATGCGCTTGATCGCGATGCGCCGGTTCACGTTCGAGGTCACCTTGACCGAGAGCGTGGTGTCACAGCCCGGCACCACGCAGGTGAAGGCGAGCTGACGCGGAGTTGCCAGCAGGCCGCGGAAAGCGGGCACCACGGGGCCGGTCACGGGAGGCTTCGCCGGGCCGCAGGAAGCAGCGAGGGCGAGCGTGAGAAGCAGAAGAAGGCGCGAGGTCATGGGGGCTCTCACGGGACGCGGTACATGCTGTTCTGGCGCACGAGGTCGAGCACGTAGGTGCTGTCACCCTTGCGCCCCAGGTTGGCGTTCTTCTCGGCGGTGAGCACGCCGTTGATGAAGACCTTCACCGTCACCGCCGTGCCGCTCTTGTCGAGGCAGATGCTCTGAATGAGATTGCCGACGTCTTGCCCGTTGATCGGAATGGTTCCGCCCGAGAGGTAGCCGACCAGCACGTCGACCGAGATTCCCAGAATGCCGGCCAGCAGATCCGTCGGCAGCGAGGCGCAGTCGTTCTGGTAATTCACCATCACCCGGTACGTCCCGTCCTGCCGGGAGTCCGCGAGGATGATGCGCTCCGGCTCTTCTTTGGGCGCGAAGGCCAACCACGACGCAGTGCCGTAGTTGCCCCAGTTCATCGGGTTGGGCGTCTGCTTGTTGCACACGTAGCCAAACGGGTGCTCGAGCGTCATGTCGACGTTGCGCACGTCGTTGTCGAACGCGTTGTCGGCGCCGTTGTCGAAGGTCATCTCGAGCTTCACCACCTCGGCGCCCGTGCCCAGCACACCGCGCGCGGTGACGGGAATGCTCACGGTCGGCCGCAACGGATCGTTGGTCTCGAGGTTCAAGATGGCCTGCAGCACGCCTTCGCGGGTGGCCGTCACCTGCACCTGCACCTCGACGTACTGCGCGGGCACCACGTCGGGAATGATCTGCGGGTTGGTGGAGAAGTCGGTGGTGAACATCATCCCGCCCCAGGTCGGGCGAACGGTCAGCGGCGCGCCGCCTCCATTGACCACGGTGAGGGTGCGGAAGGTGCTGGTGCCCAGCGTCACGTCGCCCAGGTCGATCATCGCCGGCGTGACGGTGACCGCCGGGGCCGAAGACGAGGTGCCTGCCAGCGGCACGCTGAAGGTGCCCTTGGTGGTGGTCACCACCAACTCCGCGGTGTGATTGGCCAGGGTGCGCGGCGTGTACCGGACCTCCAGCGTCTGCACCGCGGTGCGATCGACGGTGACCGGGGCCAGGGTGCGCGGCAGGGTGGTGGGCGCCACCAGCGAGAAGTCCATGGTGTCGGCCGGCGAGAGCGCCACCGCGGTGATGGTGACGGGCGCGGTGCCCGTGCCCTGATTCGAGATCTGAACGGTCTTGCGGGTCAGGCGACCCTGCGCGGTGTAGCCAAAGTCGACCGGGTTCGGAGAGGCCACCAGGGCAGGCGTGCCGATGTAGTTCGCGCGAATCGGCACGCGCAGGGTCGGGTATTCCTTGTCGTCGGACAGGAGCGTCAACTCGGTGATGGAATCGCGCACCTGGCCCGGGGTGTAGCCGAGCTGAATCTCGAGGCTGCGGCCCGGCCACACCTCCTTGGGGAAGGTGGTGTCGCAGAGATCGCAGGTGAAGCCCGCGTTCTTGTCTTTGAGCGTCGCTTCGAAAAGCGTCAGCGTGCAGTTGCCGATGTTGTGCAGGGTGACGGTCTGCGAGAGCACCGCCTGCGAATCGAGGATGCCGAAGTCCACCGTGTGGGGCGACGGTTGGAGAATCGGGTTGCCCTCGAGCACGATGTCGCAGGACTTCGCTTCCCGCGGCACGCACTCGTAGTTCTCGCAGAGCGAGCCCGCTTTGCAGTCGTCGTCAGCGCGGCAATTGGCGGCGACGACCTTCTCTTTGGTGCAGCCGGTCACACCAGCAGCGACACCTGTAGTCAGGAGCAGGACGATGAGTGAACGCATGGGCAGGCAAGGAGTGTCGACGGACAAGTCCACAGACGCAAGCCATGCGACGGGAACCAACTCGGCAGGTGGGTTTGCAGACTACCGTCGCTGCGCGGCGACGTCCGCGTGCTTGATAAGGAAATCGTCGAGGCCGCCCACGAAGTCGATCACCGGCTTGCCGCGGCGGGGGGCCCAGATGCGGGTCGCCACCTCGGAGATGAGTTCCTGGTCGTGCGTCACCACGATCACCGTGCCCTCGTAGCGCTGCAGCCCTTCGGACAGCGCGGCGATCGACTCGAGATCGAGGTGGTTGGTCGGCTCGTCGAGGATGAGCACGTTGTCCTTGCGCATCATCAGCATGCTCAAGAGCGTTCGCACCGTCTCGCCGCCCGAGAGGGTGTCGGTGGGCTTCATGCGCTCTTCACCCGAGAACAACATCCGCCCCAGCAGGCCGGAGATCTCTTCGTTGCCCAGCTTGCTGTCGAGATCGCGCAGGAACCCGTAGACCGTGGTGCCCTTGCGGATGAGGCCGTGGTGGTCCTGCGGCATGTAGCCGATGTTCGCGTTGTGGCCCCACTCGATGGTGCCGCTGTCCGGAGGCACCGCGCCCGCCAGCATGCGCAGGAGCGTCGACTTGCCCATGCCGTTCTTGCCGATGACGCAGATCTTCTCGCCCTTGGTCACCAGCGCCGAGAACGGCGGGATGATCACCTCGCCGTCCCACGCCTTGGCGATGCCGGTGATGGTGAGGGTCTGGCGGCCGCTGGGGGCCTTCTGCTCGAACTTGATGAAGGGCCGCGCGATGTTCGAGCGCTTGAGGTCTTCCATCTTGAGCTTCTCGAGCTGGTTCTTGCGGCTGGTCACCTGGCTGGCGCGCGTACCGGCGCCGAAGCGGGCCACGAAGTCCTGCAGCTGCGAGATCTTCTTCTGCTTTTCCTGATTCTCGTCTTCCACCCGGGAACGCAGCGACGCCTTCTGGCGCACCATGTCGTCGTAGCCACCGGTGTAGGTGATGATCGTCTCGTAATCGATGTCTGCGATGTTGGTGCAGATCGAGTTCAGGAAGTGACGGTCGTGCGAGATGGTGATCAGCACGCCCTCGTACTCGTGCAGGAATTCTTCGAGCCAACGAATCGAGTCGAGGTCGAGGTTGTTGGTCGGCTCGTCGAGCAGCAGGCCCTCAGGCTTTCCGAAGAGCGCCTGGGCGAGCAGCGTGCGCAGCTTGTGGCCGCCGGTCAGCTGCTTGAGCGCGCCTTCGTGAAACACCTCTTCGATGCCCAGGCCCATCAACAGCGCGGCCGCGTCAGACTCAGCGACGTAGCCGTCCTCTTCGGCGATCACCGTCTCCAGATCGCCCAGGCGGTGGCCATCGGCTTCGGTGAGCTCGGCCTTTTCCAGCAGCGCGTTCTTCTCGTTCATCGCCGCCCACAGGCCCTTGTTGCCCATCATCACCACGTCGAGCACGCGGGTGTCTTCGTACTGAAAGTGGTTCTGGCGCAGCACGCCGACCTTCTTGGGGCGGATGATGTCGCCGGTGTCCTGCTCCTCGTCGCCTGAGAGGATCTTCATGAAGGTCGTCTTGCCCGCGCCGTTGGGGCCGGTCAGGCCGTAGCGCTTGCCCGCCGAGAACGAGACGTTGACGTCGTCGAAGAGCTTCTTGGGGCCGTAACCCTTGCTGACATTGATGATGGAGAAGGACGCCATGGGGTGGGGCGTCTACACGAATCGACGAAACGTGCCACTGTGCCCGGCCATGGAAAACGTGGTCGTTGCCTACGATGGTTCCGAGGAGTCTCTTCGCGCCGCCCGCTCCGCCGTCGAGCTGGCCAAAGCATTCAAAGCCGGGCTGACGTTGCTTCACGTGGTGCCCCCCATCGTCCTCCCGGGAGACGCGCCGTGGACCTCGCTCTCGCAGATCGAAGATGCGGAGTTTCAGGCCGCCGAGACGCTGCTGAGCGGGCTGAAACGCCAGCTCGGGGTCGAGGCCGAGACCCTGGTCAAACGCGGCCCCCCGGCAGACACCATCGTCGAAGTGGCCAGTGCGCTGCCGGACTGTCTGGTGGTGCTGGGCAGCAAGGGCAAGGGCGCGGTGAAGCGGCTGTTGGTCGGGAGCGTCGCCGATCGGGTGGTTCACCTGTCCCACGGCCCAGTGTTGATCGTTCGCTGAAATGGAAGTCGAAGCGCTCGGCATCGCAGACCTCCCCGGGGACTTCGTCACCCGGCCGATCGAACTCGCCGTGCTCTCGTACGCAGGGCTCGAAGGCGATCACCATGCGGGCCTCACCGCGCGCGCAGGCGTGCGCCAGAAGCACCTGCCCAGGGGCACCGAGATCCGCAACGCGCGGCAGTTGTCGCTGATGAGCCTCGAGGAACTCGCGTTGATCGCCAGGGCCCTCGGCTTGCCGGCGATCGACTTCACCTGGCTGGGAACGAACGTGTTGCTGCGAGGCGCGCCGGGGCTGACCACCTGCGCGCCAGGCACCCGCATGGTGTTCTCGTCGGGCGCGGTGCTGGTGATCGACGGAGAGAACGACCCCTGCCGCAAAGCCGGGGGGGCATCGTTCGCGCGGTGAAGGGTGACCCGGCGATCGCCTCCCGCTTCGTCAAAGCGGCGCATCGTTTGCGGGGGTTGGTGGCCTGGGTCGAGCGGCCCGGGGTCATCCGCCGCGGGGATGGGGTCACGCTGGTGCCGAGGTAGCGCCGTGGCGCTGGTTTCGGGCGGAGCGGTTGCGTACCTTGCGGTCACCATGCAGAGCATCCTGGTCGCGGTAGACGGTTCGACTCACAGCCTCAAGGGCGTGCGTGAAGCGGCGACCCTGGCGAAGGCGCTCTCGGCGCGGCTCGAGCTGGTGAATGTGCTGCCGCCGATTCTCCTCGCGCCCTCGGTCTATGCGGAGACGATCGCCAAGCTGGAAGAGGCGAACCGGCAGGCCGCAGGTCAGCTGCTCGACGCGGCGAAGAAGGTGGCGGTCGAGCAGGGCGTGGAAGCCGACACCGTGATGGTGACCGGCGCCCCGGCGGAAGCGAT
>JAYVNA010000786.1:0-3020 GCA_043758715.1 Archangium sp. | reverse complement strand
GCCCGACGCCCGGCCCGGCACTGACTTCACCATCACGTACACCCGGCCCGGTGACAGCGAAGCCACCGTGTACTCGCACCACGAAGGCGGGCTCGCGGGCTTCACCTCGCTCGTCCCCAAGGGCGTCTACGGCACCACCCTGGACTTCCAGGGCGCCCCCAACCCCACGCTCCCCACGCGCATCTTCGGCAAGGTGCTGCAGCAGGGCGTCGATCTGCGGCAGGACACGACCTTCTCCGCGAACTTCCCCACCCGGGCCATCGAGGGGAGCATCTTGATCGACGGCAAGCCCGCGCGGCCCAACCCGAACTACAACTTCCAGATCTACATGTTCGGCATGGCGGGCTCGACCGCGGGGAGCAGCTTCCTCAGTTACGAGATCCCGCTCCAGTCGAGCTCGTTCCGCATCAAGGCCTTCCCCGGGCTCTACTTCACGGTGCTGAGCATCGATGACGGCCTGGCCGACGAGCTGGCCTCGGGCTTCTGGGTGGTCGATCGGTATTTCCAACTCCAGGCCGATCGCTCGATGCCCATCGTGCTCGACACCTCGCACTTCACCGGCCGCATCACCATCGACGGCCAGCCGCCCATTGCGCACAAGCGCTGCGGGACCTTCACCTTCCGCAACCGGGCGCTGACGGGCCAGTACAGCTTCTTCCAGAAGGGCTTCGAGGCGGGCGAAGACGGGAGCTTCTCGGTCAAGCTGCCCAAGGGCGAGTACGAGGTCTACTTCACCATCGATCGCGACACCTACCCTGAGTACGCCTCGGGCCGGCAGCTGATGTTCTCCCGGGTGCCGCTGCTCGAAGATGGCGACTTCGACATGAACTACGAGACGGAGGTGATCACCGGCCCGCTGCGGGTCGGCGGCGCGGTGGTGCCTGACACCATCGGAGGTCCCGAGGTGGGGCTGCGGCTGACCCGTCAGCAGGACTTCCAGGACTTCGACTGGCGCTTCAACGGCGGCCAGGCGAATTACGTGCTGCGCGTGCCCAAGGGCACCTACGCGCCCGACTTCGTCATCTTCGAGAACGCGCTCGACGGGGTCGCCTTCGGCAACGCCCCCATGGGGCTCAAGCTCAACGTCGCGCTCAGCGGCGAGCCGTTCATGAACTTCGGCCGCTGACCGAAAGTCTTCGTGTCCGGCTGCGCGGTGGGCGACGCTCCCCGCTCAATGGCCGCGGTGATCGACGTCGAGGGCATCGTCAGGGACTTCGGCGCCACGCGCGCCGTGGACCAGGTGAGCTTCGTGGTCGAGCCCGGTGAAGTGGTGGGCCTGCTGGGCCCCAACGGCGCGGGCAAGACCACCACCTTGCGGGTGCTGGCCGGTCTGCTTCGCCCGGCCGCGGGTCGCACCCGCATCAACGGCGTCGACATGCAGGTCGATCCGCTCGCGGCCCGCCGGCAGCTCGGGTTTCTGACCGCCAGCACCGGGCTCTACGAGCGGCTGACCGGGCGCGAGATGCTGCAGACCTTCGGGCGCCTGCAGCAGCTCGATGAAGCGACGCTCGAGGCGCGCATCACCGCGCTGAGCGAAGAGCTCGAGTTGAAGCCCTTTCTCGACAAGCGCTGCGGGGCCCTCTCGAGCGGGCAGAAGCAGCGGGTCAACATCGCGCGCGCGGTGGTGCACGATCCGCTCGCGTACGTGCTCGATGAGCCCACCGCCACCCTCGACCCCCTGGCCTCGCGCGACATTCTGGAGTTGGTGCAGCGAGCCCAGGCCCGGAAGAAGGCCGTCTTGTTCTCGACCCATCGAATGGAAGAAGCCGAGTACCTGTGCGACCGGCTCGTCTTCATGCGCGCGGGCAAGGTGGTCGCGCGCGGCACCGCGGCTGAGTTGCTGGCGCAAAGTGGCAAGCAGAAGCTCACCGACGCCTTCCTCCATTTCGCGGCGGGCGCAGCATGAAGGCCTGGCGCATCTTGCTCGGTAAGGAGCTGCTCGACGTCACGCGCGATCGCCGCACCCTGGTGTTGACCGTGCTGCTGCCGGTGCTGCTGTACCCGGGCATTCTCTTGCTGATGGGCAGCATCATCGCCGCCGGGAACCAGCGGCTGAAGAACGAGCCGCTCACCATCGCCGTGGTGGGGCCGGCGACCGCTGCGCTGCTGGCGAAAAAGCCTTTGCCCGCGAAGACCACCTTCGAGCCGCACGAACGCCTCGAGGGCGAAAACCTGCTGCGCGATCAAAAGGTCGCCGCCCTGGTGCAGGCGCCCGACGACGCCGAGGCGCGGCTCGCGGCCGGGCAGCAGGTGGTGGTCACCGTGCTCTACACCAAACGTTTCGATCGTTCGGTGGAGGCCCTCGACCGGGTGCGCCCGCTGCTCGACAGCCTCAACAGCGACACCCTCAAGGTCCGGCTGGAGGCCCGGGGGCTCGAGGCGGGCTTCGTGCAACCGGTGAAGGGGGACCCCGTCGATCTCGAGTTTCAGAAAGATCTCGGCCCGCTCATCGCCTCGCGGCTGCTGCCGATCGTGCTGCTCACGATGCTCATTCTCGGCGCGCTCTACCCGGCGGTCGACCTGACGGCCGGCGAGAAGGAACGCGGCACGCTCGAGACCCTGCTGGTCTCGGGGGCCCGCCCGGTCGACGTGATGGCGGCCAAGTACCTCACCGTGAGCGCAGTGGCGGTGGTGACCGCGCTCGCCAACCTGCTCGCGATGGCGGCCACCTTCGGGTTCGGCATCAACCTGGGCCCGGCGAACATGAGCTTTGCGCTGAGCGCCAGCCAGATCCTCACCATGCTCGCCTGCCTGGTGCCCACCTCTCTACTGCTGGCCGGCATCGCCCTGACCGTGGCCTCGACTGCGCGCACCTTCAAGGAAGGCCAGTCGCTGATGTCGCCGTTGATGCTCGCCTGCATCGCCCCGGCGCTGCTCAGCCAGATGCCCGGGGTCGAGCTCAATGCGCTCACGGCCCTGGTGCCGCTGCTCAACGTGGCGTTGTTGATCAAGGCTTCCGTGCTGGGGAACGCCACCGGGGTCCAGGTGCTGCTCACCATGGGTTCGGTGCTGGTATTCGC
>JAYVNA010000785.1:0-9434 GCA_043758715.1 Archangium sp. | reverse complement strand
CGAGTTCGTGAACAAGCGCGGCGCCGAGGCGCTGGGCATGAGGTCCATTCGGTTCGTCGACTACGACCGCACCGCCGAGTCGCCTGAAGGCGCGAGCGACCGCGCCTCGAAGACGGTCAACATTCGCAAGGGCACGGGCACCGCGGGCGAACAATCGTTCTTCATCAAGGTGCCGGTGCGCCCGGTCTCGATGGGTAAACCCACGGGCGTGTTGCGCGCCTCGGTCAGCCAGCCGTCGATCGCGGTCGCGCAGGATCAAGACGACGGCACCGTCACCATCGCTCGGGTGAAGATCTCCGAGGCGGGCAAGGTCGAGGTCGAGCCGCTTTTTGCGGGCGAGCAGTTCGTGTCGGCCTTCGGCACCTTCGATGGCACCGAAGAAGAAGTGAGGGCGGAAGGCAAACGCTCTCATGAAGAAGAGGTGTCACTCATTCACGACGCCAAGGACTGGAAGAAGATCGTGATCAAGCCGGGCTCGCCGTGGCTGCTGGAGGCACACCTCGTGGGTCGCCTCGAGCAGGGAAACTTCTACGACATCACGCCGGTGATCGACCCCGCGCTGCTGAAGTGACCGCTACCCGGCATCGGGCAGTCCGCCATCGAGGGGCGCCTCGCCGACCAGCAGGTCCAGCGTCGGCGGGGGTGGCTGAGGCTCTTCGCTGCACCAGACGAAGGCCAACATCAGCCCCAGCGGCACCAGCAGCAAAGGCCATTGACGGCGCTGAACAGGCTTCAATGAGCGACTCCGTTACTGCTGCCGCGCCACGGCCGAGGTGCGCAGCAGGCCCGAGAGCACCCAGAAGCTCAGACCGACGCAGACACCGCTGAGCAGGGCCAACGACGGGAACACCATCGCCAGCAGCGCCGCGAGCACGTACCCCACCGCGACGCTCGCACCGCGGGCTTCGATCGCCACCGCCGCCGTCCACCAGCCCGTGGCGTTGACGACGAAGTACATGATCAGCGCCGAGGAAAGACTGAGGTCACCGCGGTAGGCCTCGGCCCAGCCCAGGCCCGACAACAGGGACAGGCCGATCAACGCGATGGAGATGCGCCGCTGAAGTTGATTGGCCTCGGGCTGCCGTCGCAGCCACCCGGAGTACCCGAGGCTGTTCAAGAGCATGGCAAAGGAAAAGACGAGACCGTCGCGCGCGTTGAAATGAACGGTGCCGCTCGTCTCGAGCACCTGCAACCCCACGGCGAAGAGCATTGAGCCGACCGCGATGGCCTTCACGTAGCCCGACTTGAGATCACGCGCGGAATCGGGCGAGAGCTCCCTGGCCTGCTCTTCGAGGGCGATCAGGCGCGCGGATCTTTCCTGCTCACCTCGCTCGGCCTGTTCCACCTCCATCACCAGCTCAACCGGAGGGTGCAACAATTCCGTCAGCAGAGACCGCGCGCTCTGCGGGGCTTTGCGCGCGAGCTCGTGGCGGATCATCAGCGTCAGCGCGCGCCGCAGCCCCGCGCGCGCCGGCTCGAACTCGGGCCACGACGCTCTGACCTGCTCGAACCCGAAGCGGCACTCGGTGAAGAGCCGCTCCACCGGCACCGCCGTCACTTCGCCCCGGGTGACCCGCTCGAGCTCTCCCAGCTTCGCCAGCGTGCGCTCGTGCAGCTCGAACGCTTCGCGGTGGCGGAGGTAGGCGGTGATGGCGTCGCGAAAGGCGACCGCGCTCTGGAAACGATCCGCGGGCGAGCGCTGCATCGCGCGGCGGCAGATGTTCGCGAGCTCCACCGGCACCTTCGCCTCGAAGGTCAATTCACGCGTCGAGGTGGCCGCGAGCACCAGCGTCTCGGCGACCGAGCCACCGCTCCAGGGCGGCTGCCCCGTGAGCACTTCGTACAAGCTCGCGCCGAGCAGAAAGACGTCGGTCCACGGCCCGAGGTGACCTGCGCCGCTCGCCGCTTCCGGGGCGATGTAGGCCGGCGTGCCCGCCAGACTCGCTTGGCTCGCGAGCGGAAGCACGCTGTCGGCCCGCAGGGAGGCGGCCAGGCCCCAGTCGACCAGGTACACCTCACCGAAGGCGCCGAGGAGCACGTTGGCGGGCTTGAGGTCGCGATGGATCACGCCGCGGCTGTGCGCGAACGCGACCGCGTCACACACCCGCTGCAGAATTTCGAGGTGCTCCACCAGCGGCCGGGAGCCCTTCAGCGCCTCGCTCCAGGGCGTGCCCTCGACGCGCTTCATCGCGAAGAACGTCACGCCTTCGCTGGTCTTCGCCAGCACGTGCACCGGCACGATGTTCGGGTGCTCGAGCCGCCCCGTCGTGATCGCCTCTCGCAGCAGCAGCGAGGCGTCGCCCGCGGCGACCTTGAGGAACTTGATGGCCACCGAGCGTTGGAGCGCCTTCTGCTTCGCGCTCACCACCTGCCCCATGCCGCCTTCGCCCAGCGTCTCGCCCAGCTCGAACTCGGCGATCGCGGAGTCGCCGTGCAGATCGACGACCGGCAGGAGCGCCGACGCCTCGTCGAGCTCGGGCATGCCGTGGGGACCCGAGTGAAAGGTCGTGGTGTCTCCCGAATCGCGCCCACTGTTCGACATGGCCTGCACTCAAGCAGGCTTCAGAAGCGCCCTGAGCCGAGAGATCCGGACCGCCGCTCGAACAAACATCCCGCTGCGAAGGTGCTTTGCACAGGGCCTCCGCGTCACCTTGATGGAGAAGACAGCGCCAACCTGATGGACCCGCGGGGCGAGCCCCTCTGAATCCAGCCGCTTTCGGGTGGCCCCGGGAGTGCACAGAGAACTCCCATCATGGCGCTCACCAATCTCGAAGACGCGGTGCTGTCTCTGCTCGGCGAAGCGAACCAGTGCGAACCCGAGGTCACCCAGACCGGCATCGAGTCGCCGCTCCTGCGCCAGAGCGCGCAAAGGAACGCAGAGACCCGGGTGGGCACGCGCAAGGGCTTCGCCCCCATCGACTTCGGCGCGCGTCGCTCCGACAGCGAGCTGACGTGGGAGAAAGTCGAGCCCTCGAAGTGATTCACTGGCTGACGGTCAGTGTGTACTGGCCGGTGTTGGACGCGCCGCAGGTGTCGACGACCAGGTAGTAGGTGCCTGCCGCCAACGAACTCGCCGTCAGCGTGCCCGTGGTGAACGTGCAGCTACCCATGTCGTTCGGCGCGCACGCCACGTCCGACGTCGACGAGGTGCAGGTCGTCCGCAGGTACAGGATGGGCTTGTAGGTGCTGGTGCCGACGCTGTTGATGGTGGCGGTGAAGGCGCCGGTGACCGGGTGCTGAATCAGGTACACGCCGTCGGGCCCTGAGCCGCTGCCGTTGCAGGTGTTGATCGTGCCCGAGGTGTAGTCGGGGGTCAGCGAGCCGGTGTCGCCGGTGGTCGTCACCGTGCCGCTCGAGGAGATCAGCGGCGCGGTCGCCCCCGCGCATTGGTCCGACGCGTTGACGGCCATCGCTCCCTGGGTCGCTGTGAGCGAGAACGGGCCGCCGGCCGCCGAGCTATCCACCACGAGGTAGTAGGTCCCCGCCGTCAACGAGGTGGTGAACGTCGCGGTGCTGCCACTCGTGCTCGCCATGCCACACCCGACGTCCGTCTGCGTGCCACCACACCCCGAGCGCAGGTACACGACGGGGCGCAGGGTGCCGCTGCTGGGCGTGACGGTCACCGTCAAGGTGCCGCTCACCAGCTGAGTGAACACGTAAACCAGCTCGTTGCCCGCCCCGGCGGTGCCGCAGGTGGCGCCGTTCGCGGTGGTGTCAGGAGAGAAGAGGCTGGTGTCGCCGGTGGCCGTCGCGGTGCCAGACGAAAACTGAAGCGCAATCGGGTCAGCGCAGGTCTCGCCCATCACCGGTGCGGAGAGCGTGGTGGTCAGAGTGAAGGACCCCGTGGTGCTGCCCTTGACCCAGAGGAGATAGCGCCCCGCGGGAAGAGCGCCACGCCGCAACGTCACGTCGGTGTTCGATGAAGCGGCGGACAAACACCCTTCCGTCGCTGCGGTGGTGCAGTCACCGGGCACCGATTGGAGCACCAGCCGGCCGGTGAAGCCGCTCACCTGGGTCAACGCGGCCGTGAAGCCCTGGGTCTGCGTGGTGGTGAACACGTACGCGCGATCCGGACCCGACGAGCTGCAGGTCGAGGTCACCTGGTGCTCGTACCCTTCGAGGGTGCCCATCACGGTCGCGGTGGTCCCGCTGGTGAGAATGGGCGTGGCGGTGTCGCAGGTCTCCCCGGGCAGCAAGCGCACCTGCAGGCTGTAGATGCTGCTGCCCTCCGCCCAGAGATAGTGGGTGCCGGCCTGCAGCAGCCGCTTGCCCGCCACCGACGAACACCATTCCTCGGAGCTCGGCAGGCTGCAGCTGGTGCGCAGGTGGTACGCGAGCAGTCCGCTCGAGGAGACCTGCACCCAGGTCGGCGTGGTCAGCACGAAGCTGAAGATGCGATCGCGCGAGTCGCCGCAAGTACCCTGGCCATCGTTTGCGTAGAGCGCGTTGTCGCCGCTGAAGGACGCCAGCCCCGAGCTGTCGAAAGACAACGGCGTGGCGTTGTTGCAGGAATCGCCCGGCTGGCTGGTGCCGCCGCCGCCCGTGGTGCTGCCACCGCCGCCGCCCGTGGTGCTGCCACCGCCTCCGCCCGTGGTGCTGCCACCGCCGCCGCCCGTAGTGCTGCCACCGCCGCCGCCCGTGGTGCTGCCTCCACCGCCGCCGGTGCTGCTTCCGCCACCGCCGCCGGAGTTGTTCACCACGGCACAGGTGCCGGACTGGCACACCAGCCCCGTGCACGTCTGGCAAGCCGCGCCGAGCACGCCGCACGCGGCGGACGTAAAGCCCGACTGACATTGGCCCGCCGCGTCGCAGCAGCCGCTACACGTCTGAAAGTTGCACTGCTTGGGAGCCGTGGTCGGCCCGCAACCCAGCCACATCGACGCGATCACCAGGACAAGACCCACTCGGCTCATGCCGCCCTGACACCGGGCAGGCGCTCCGAGTGCAGAAGTTCTTCAGGGCGCTTCGCTTCGCGGGAACGCGGTGATCACCCCGGCGAACGGCCCCTTCCCGAGATCTGCGTCGCGCCCGGAATCCGCCGCCCACAGGGCCGAGATCACGCCGTCCAGATAGAGCGCATCGCTGCACTTCAGCTCGTCTCGAAACAGGGCCGCGAAGGTCCAGAGGTTCACGTCGTCTCGCGAGATCACGAGCACCACGGTGTTGCCGCGCACACCGACGCCGCTGCGCAGCAGCTTGTTCGGTGACGCTTCGTTGAATTGAGGGTGCAGCACCCCGCGGCGAAGCAGCAGCGGCCCCGACTGGGTGGCCTCGCGCACCCCGGCGGCCGTGTACTCGGAGGTCTCCATCACCGCGGCGCCCTGCGCGTTCATCACGAACACGCCGTTGGGGAGCAGGAAGAAGTTCCCCTTCCCCTCCGCGCGCTCGAGGGGATGCAGTTCCTTGCCGTTCGACACCAGCAACCCCGTGGGCGTGAAGCTCGGCTCGAAGATGCCTGCGTTCGTTCGCACCGCGCCCTGCACTTCCGACAGCCGCGTGCCCCCCGGCGTCCAACCGATGTGCAGGTCCCATCGATCGAGCGGCAGTGGCACCACGTCGAAGCGCGCACCCCGAAAGGTAACGGTCTTCACCAGCGACTCGGCCTTGGCTGCGCCGGGTTGTCGCGCCAGGGCCCACGCGCCCAGCGAGAGCACGAGCATCGCCATCGCCGCGATCACGGCTCTACGGATGGCGCGCACGGCAGTCTCTTCGTTCGAGCAAGGCGGCGAGCTCGGCTTCTTCAGGCAGACCCTGGCCCGCGAGATCGTGCACCTGAGAGGGGTCTGCGAGCACGTCGTAGAGCCGCCGGATCGGCCGCGTCTTCCCGGGGATCTCGATCAGCTTCCACCGCGTCGTTCGCACCATGCGATCTTTCGCGTTGATCACCGCGTCGCGGTACGCAGGCCGCAACACCAGGTTGTGGCGAAAGGAACTGTCGACCTCGAGCGTATCGGCCGCCCCGGACAGCTCGACCACCTCGGCACGCTCGACATCGGTGAGCCCCGTCATCGCCTTCGCTTTGGGGAAGAACAGGTAGCAGGTCTCGGCGTACGAGATGAGCTCGGGCTCGGTGCCCGTGCCGCGCAATACCGGCAGAAGATTCACGCCTTCCATCGATGAAGGGACAGCGACGTTCAGGGCCGAGAGCAAGGTGGGCGCGAGATCGACGGTGCGGGTCAACGAGCTCACCGTCGATGCGGGCGACCCGGGCAGCCGCACGAAGAACGGAATGCGCGTGCTCTGATCACCTCCGAAGAAATTCGTTCCGTGCCCGAGGGTGGAACCGGGGTCGTAGAGATCTTCTCCGTGATCGGTGGTGATGATCACGATCGTGCTCGAGGCCAGCCCGCGCGCGGCGAGCTCGCGCAACACGTGACCGACGGTGTCGTCGAAGTCGCTCACGGCGTCGTCGTAGAGATCCTGCAGGTGATGAATCGTCTCGGGAGGGAGCGTCGGTGAGAACCCCGTGGTGATCAGCTCGTGCGCGCTCACCTCGACCTGGTAGCGATGCGCCCCCGCGTACGAAGGGTCTCCGTACTTCGCGTTGAAGGGATACCGCGAGTTGTACGGAATGTGAGTGGGGCTCAGAAACAGGGTGCCGAAGAACGGGCGCCGCGCGTTCACGCTCGCGTCGACGTCTTCGAAGAGTTGGTCGACCAGCGCGCCCGGCCGCGCCACCACCGCCAACGAAGCGCGGCCCGGCACCAACGCGTCTCCGAGTGCGCCCGGCACGGCGCCGAACGCGAACAACACCAGCGGGTGGGCCTTCACCGTCGCCTCGAGCAACAGCGCCTCGAAGTTCTGCACTGAGCCCACGTGCCGCTTGCTGAAGCCGAGATCGACCAGGTCGAAGCAGTTACCGACCCAGTCTGAGGAGACGAAGGTGTCGTAACCCGCGGCGTTCAACAGCCGCGGCACCGTCGCGCTCAGGGTGTCGATCGCGTGCACCTCTTCCCGGCTTGGATACATGCTGCGAATGCCGTGGGTCGAAGGCAGCTGTCCGGTGAGGAAGGTGACCCACGACTCCAGGGTGCTCGCCGTGGCCACGTGCAGGTTCGTGAGATCGATCGCTTCCTTCGAGAACGCGTCGATGTTCGGCGTGATGTCCGCGTGCTTCGCGCCGTGAACGCCCACCCGATCGAAGCGCCAGGAGTCCGTTGCGATGATGAGCACGTTGGGCTGCGCCAGCGGTTTCTCCACCACCGGCGCCGGATGCCGGAACCCCGCCGCGCCCACGAGCACCAGGCACAACGCCACCAACGCGCCCAGCCGCCGCCCGACGTGCGCGAGCGAGAACAACGCGAGCGCGACGAACACCACGGTGAGCGCGTCGAGCACGTGCCAGCGGTGCAGCGCATACAGATCGAACGCCGGCAGCTTGCGCGCCACCACGTCGACCAGCCCCGGGCCATGCCGCAACACCGGCCCGATGGCGATCAGCGCCACCAGCAGATCAAGCGCGATCACCTTGAGCAGCAGCCTGCCCTCGCGCAGCCGGGCGATCAGGGGCGCCGTGAGCGCGGTCGCGATCAACGCCAGCACCCCGTAGGCCGGAATCAGCCGCACCTGCGCGAGCACCGCGGTGCCCAAATAAGGGCCACGCGCCATCGCGGTGAAGCGTTCGGTGATGCCATCGGCCATCCACACGAAGCTCGCGACGGAGACGAGGTAGAGGCCGCCGAAGATCAGCGCCTGCAGCAGCAGCACCCTCTTGAAGACCTCCCTCGACACTCAGGGCTGGTTACCACGAGCATCGACTTGAGCGTTCCAATCATCTACGCGCTGCGGAATGTCGCGCTGGGACGATGTCACTTCGCATCTGGAGCACCGGGTCACCTTCTCCGAGACCGATGGGCTGGGCTTCGTGCATCACCGCTGCGCTGCGGTGTGGTTCGAGCAGGCCCGGGAAACGTTTTTTCGCCGTTTCGGCACGTCGGCGGTCGAGCTCTACAAGCGCGGTTGGTACCTCGCGTTGCGGCAGCTCAACGTGCGCTTCGACAACTTCATCGCATACGAAGATCAACTCTCGATTCGCTGCGCGCTCACCAAGCTGGGCCGCGTCGCGGTCGACTTTCATTACCGCGTCGACAACCTCACCACCGGCAAGCTCGCCATTCGGGGTCACACCAACATGGTCGCGGTCGAAGCGCCGAACCCCGGCGTGATGCCGCAGCTCGGGCGCATTCGGTTCGATCGCGCGCCGTTTCAGAAGCTGGTGGTCACGGTCGACGACTTCTACGACGCGCCCCAGGGGGCCTGGCAGCCACCTCGCTGGGATCAGGCCTCAGAAAGCTGAGAGGTCGAAGCTGCAGTGCGCCGCTTTTCGCGACCCTGCACGACCGGCACGGATGCTGCTGAACGCGCCGGTCCATGTCGCGCGCTGCCGGAATCCTGATGCTGTGGTCGGTGCTGGGGTGCGGGGGTGCACGTCCCGCTGAAGCACTGATCGCCGACGCCGGCTCGTTGCCGCGAAGCTCGAGCTGCGAGACCGACGTCGATTGCCCGGTGGGCATGCTCTGCGAGGGCTGCGGCGACGGGTTCACGACCTGCGTGCCCGGCTGCCGCACCGACGCGCAGTGCGGCGCCAACATGATCTGCAGCCACAACGTGCAGTGCCTGAGCTGTCCATGTCCTTCGGGGTACTGCGATCTCGACCCCTGCCGCGATCTCGACGGTGATGGTTTCGCGGCCGCGCTCACCGGCACCTGCCCCGGGAAGAGCGTGGGTGACTGCAACGATGCCACCGCCACCGTTCACCCCGGAGGCCACGAGCGCTGCGCCAATGGCCTCGACGATGACTGCGATGGCCACACCGACTCGCGCGACGACGAATGCCGGGCCTCCTGTGATCCCGGCTTCGGGTTCTGCGCCAGCTCGCAGTACTGCGGCACTCAGCGTTTCTGCGATCGTGGCTGCTGCGAGGCCTGCGCGCCCGTGACGAGCCCCGTCTGTGGGGCGGCGCAATGCCTGCTCCCGGGTGGCCTCGACGTCAACGGCTGCCTCGCGCCCGCCATCTGCGCCGTGTGTCAGAGCTGCTCCAGCACGTACGAGCCGGTGTGCGGGCGTAACTTCGGCAGCTACGACAACGCGTGTCTCGCCCAGGCGGCGGGCACCACAGTGATGCACGAAGGGGAGTGCTCACAGAGGGAAGGCGTCACCTGCGAAGGTGAAGGCGACTGCTACGGCGATCAGTTCTGCCGTGACTTCGGTGATGCGGGTTCGCACTGCACGCGCGTCGGCAGCTGCAGTTTCGACGCCGATTGCGAAGCCATCACGTCGGTCGTCAGCTGCGCAGACGCGGGCATCGCCTCGTGGGTCTGCCGAAATGAACGCTGCTCGGCGGTCTGCCCGTGACCAGGTGGCTGCTGGTCCTGCTCGCTGCCTGCGGGCCTTCGCGCGACGTCACTGAGCAGACCGGGCCACGTGTTCCCCGG
>JAYVNA010000784.1:0-9436 GCA_043758715.1 Archangium sp. | reverse complement strand
GCGAGCGATGTTCTGCACCGCGAACACGATGGCGGTGACGATGCCGGCCAGGACGATCACCGGCCCCCCGTAGAAAAAAGCGATGCCGAAGAGCGCCTGGACGGCCGACCCAAACGTGTAGCCAGTAATCGAGGTCATCAACCAGTACCCCAGACCCGAGGCCAGCGGTCCCGCACCCAGGCCGACGACCAACGGCAGCCACGCCGGGAGCAGACTCGACTGTCTCGCAACCTTGCGCTCGAGCGAGGCTGTCTCCGAGGCGAGCAAAGACGCGGAGCGCGCATTGCTCGACGGCGCCTGCAGGAGCGGCGGCGAGGACAACGCGGCGTCGGGAGCGAGGTTCAGCAGGAGGGCAGCGAGCGTTGCGAACATGTGAGACCGGGTGTGCAAGCGCGCGACCGCGAGGGAACCTGCTGAATCACCGATGCGCTGAAGACCGCTGGTGTGCAGCCCCATGCACAACCGTGCAGCGCAATGTGCCCGGGGACTGTTATCCAGCGCTGCGTGCGAGCCGTCATCTACGAGAAGTACGGGCCCCCCGAGGTGCTCGAGCTGCGCGAGCTCCCCAGCCCGGTTCCGGGCGAAGACGAAGTGAGGGTGACGGTGCGTGCCGCCGCGCTCAACCCGAAAGACTCGCTCATTCGCAAAGGAAAGTTCAGGCGGGTGACGGTGGGCCAGTTTCCCCGGCGGCTCGGGTACGACGTCTCGGGCGTGGTGGCGGCGATCGGCAAGCGCGTCACCCGCTTCGTCGTCGGTGACGAAGTCTTCGGCATGAAGCAGGCCTGGGCCGGAGGCACGGTCGCAGAAGAAGTGTGTCTGCTCGAAACTGAGCTGGTGAAAAAGCCCGCGGGCACGTCGTTCGAAGATGCGGCCGCCATTCCCCTCGCGGCGTTGACCGCGCTGCAGGCATTGCGTGACGAAGCGAAGCTGCAGCCCGGCCAGCGCGTCTTGATCAACGGGGGCTCAGGCGGCGTCGGCGTGTTTGCGATTCAGGTCGCGCGCGCGTTGGGCGCGAAGGTCACCACCCTCTCGAGCGCACGGAACTTCGAGCTGTGTCGCTCGCTCGGCGCCGACGAGACCTGGGATTACGCGACCCAGAAAGACTTCGGCACCGGGTGGGACGTGTTCTTCGACGTCTTCGGCAATCGCAGC
The DNA here is from genome assembly GCA_043758715.1 of Archangium sp. Taxonomy (GTDB): domain Bacteria; phylum Myxococcota; class Myxococcia; order Myxococcales; family Myxococcaceae; genus Archangium_A. Next base: position 8,284 of record JAYVNA010000784.1, on the reverse strand, counting down.
TTCGGCGCCGTGCGTTCGGCGCTCTCACCGAAGGGCACCTATGTGACGACCGTGCCCAGCGTGCAGAACGCGGCCTTGCACGTGCTCACGGGGTTCCTCTCGCGGCGCACCCGGCTGGTGGTGGTGAAGTCGAACGCGCCCGATCTCGAGGTGCTCGCTCGATGGCTCGAAGGGCAGCAACTCAAAGCCGTCATCGACCGCGTGGTCTCGCTGACTGAAGTCGGCAGCGGGCAAGCCCACATCGAAACCAAGCGGGCCCGGGGGAAGGTGGTGGTGAAGGTCGTGGCATGCCACGGGCCAAGGTCGAGCTGCTGATAGTCCGGCTCGTACAGCCTCAGCCACGTTCTTCCCCCTGGGCGGCTAACTCGCGCGAAAGACAAAGCGCATGGGCCCGCACGACACCACGTCGTCGGGAAGCAACTCAGCGGTGAAGCGGCTCTTGCCGTTGACGAACAAGGCCGGTGACCGCCCAGCCCGGGCGACCCGCCAGCCTCCGGGTTCCCAGCTCACCGCCATGGTGGGAAAACTTTCCTGCCGCCCGGGGTCGAGCTCGCGCCGCTGGCCTGCGCCAAACTCGAGCCAGGGCTTCGAGCACTGCAGCACGCGCGGCGGCTTCAAGAACGGCGCGCCCGGAAACCGCGGCATCGTCTCGCGGCAGTGCGCCGCGTCGCTCTCGGTGAAGAAGGGTCCGAACTGCAAGGTGCGCAGCGTCGGCATCGACGCCCCCTCGAGCCCAAAGCGGAGACTGAGCTCAGCCACCGTGAGCGAGTCGAGCACCGAGCCCGCTTCCGATGACAACAAGGCGAAGAGCTGATCTCGCATCGCAGGCACCGTTTGGCGGCGCACGCGCGAGGTGCGGATGAAGCCGTGGCGCCAGGTGAGTTCGAGGGTGCCCAGGTCGACGGCCTCTTGAAGCACCCGCTCGAGCACCACGTTCTCACCGGCCGAGAGCTTCGCGCCGAGGGGATGCCCCTGCTCGAGCAACATGTCGATCACCACTTGAATCGCGGCCTCGTCATCACCCGCCTTCGCGAGCAACGCCACCGCGGGATCCACGGGAGACTCGATCGGTTCGCCGAGCTCGAAGCGATAGAGAAAGCCGTCGAGTTCGAGCGTGTCGCCGTGCTTGAGCACCTGGTGCGTCAGCGGGTTGCCGTTGAGCCGGGTGCCATTGGTGCTGGCGTTGTCCTCGGCTTCCACTTCCCCCGAGAGCAGACGCGTGAACACCAGGTGCTGCCGCGCGACCCGCGGGCTGTTGACCACCAGGTCGGCTTCCCGCGCGCGCCCAAGCACGAACCGCTCCCGGATTTCGACAGGCTGCCCATGGGGGCCAATGAGAAACGCAGGGCGACGGCGCACCACGCCACCCTACGTCACGTGATTCAGAGCGCGTACTCCCACGTCTGGTCGTTCAACTCGCAGGAGCTGCTCGAGCTCGTGCTGCACGCCGACCCGCCGAACAGCACCAGGGCCTGCCGCACGGGATCCCACGCCACCGCAGGCGAGGTGCGAGCCTCCGGCCGGCGATTGAGCGGGAAGTAGGAATCGACCTGGACCCAGGTGGAGCCCGACCATTCCCACGCCGCGCCCGTGTTCAGGTTGATCACCACCGAGCGCTGTCGAACCGAGTCGTAGACGAGCGTGCTGGGCGTTTCGCCCGAAGGCAGCGTTCCGCCCAGACTCATCTGCTGCCAGCCAGTGGCGTCGATTTCCCAGAGATCGGTGCGACCTGCCCCTGCGTAGAGGACCACGCGGTTGCGGTGCGCGTCGAAGACCATGCCTGCGTCGACGCGCGCCGGCGGCGACGGATTGAGGCTCAGCTGCACCCAGGAAGTGCCGTTGGTGCGCACCCAGGTGTCGCCGCGGAAGCTCACGCTGTCGCTGCCACCGAAGAGCACGATGGTGTTGCGATTGCCGTCGAAGGTCATGGCCGCTCCGACGCGGGGAGACGGCGCGGTCGCGGCGATGTGACCCAGGTTCACCATGTTCCATTCGGGCGTCGGTGCGCCGCCTGCGCAGGCGCGCTCCGCCACCACGCCACACGCGCCGCAGTTGGTGCGGTTGGTCTGAAGATTCGCGCAGGTGTTCTGCACCGGGCACCAGGTGTCCGACGTCGACTGGCAGGCCGGCTGGCCGTTGCGGCAGATCTGCGCGGCGGGCACGGCGACTCCGCAGGTGCCGCAGTTCTGGGAGTCGGTGGCGAGGTTGACGCACTTGTTGCCGCACACCACCTGGTTCGCAGGGCACTGCGGCACGCCTGCGACGCACACCCCACCGGTGGCGACGGCGCGGCCACATTGGCCGCAGTGCGCGGTGCTGGTCATCAGATCAGCGCAGGCGTTCTCGGTCGCGCAGAGGGTCGTCCCCGTCGGGCAGCGGCGCGTGTACATCGAGCACGAGCCTCCGGTGGGAATGGGCTCGTCGCAGCCGGAGCAGTCGGTGGCGGTGTTGAGCTGGCGGCATTGGTTCGAGCAGACGCCGTAGCCGGTGAGGCCGCAGGCGATGAGCATTGGCACGGTGGCACTGCCGGTGTGGCCCGCGACGTCGAAGAACTCGGCGCGGAAGTCGCGCTGGAGACCGTCGACCGGCGCCGCCGTGACACCACGCACGGCCTGCATTCCCAACCAGGTGAGGGAGTAGGTGTACGCGCCTGGGGCTCCCGAAGCGGTGAAGACGCCGTAGGTGCCTCCGCTGACCGGATCGACGAGCCGTCCTCCCACGATGTCTTGCAGGCCATCGGGGTCGGAGACGAGTGCGCTGAAGGTCGAAGCGCCGGGATCGTTGCGGTACAGCCGCGGCGGGACCACGGAGAGCGAGAGTACGCGCGGGGCGTTTGCAGCCTGACCTCCGCCGGTACGGGGTGAAGGTCGAGCCGGTTCGGTGAGGAGTCAGGTCTTCCCAGCGCTCAGATGAGGTATGGGTCCACCCCATGCGTTATCTCATTCCGCTCCTCGCGCTGGCGTCTGCCTGCGCCACCACTTCTTCCATGAAGGGATCGCCCCCGATGAAGCTGACCTCGACTCCGAAAGCCTCGAGCCTGCTGGCTGGCACCGCGAGCAACTACACCGCGACCTGCGACAACGCGGTGGCGAGCGCGAAGAAGATGATCGCCGAGTTGAAGGCGCTCCCGGCGGGCAGTGATGAAAAGGTGATCGCGCTGTACGACGAGGTCACCGACGTGTTGTCGAACATGGGCGCGCGCTCGAGCCTCGCCAAGGAAGTGCACCCCGACGAGAAGTTCCGCGAGGCCTGCGAGAAGTGTGAGCAGCAGCTCGAGGCCTACCAGGTCGAGCTCTCGCTGGACCGTGCCCTTTACGACGCGTTGTCGAAGGTCGATCAGAAGAAGCTCGACCCCGTCGGTGCGTACTGGATCTTCAAGACCCTGCGCGAGTTCCGCCGCAGCGGCGTCGATCGCGACGAAGCCACCCGCAACCAGGTCAAGGCGCTCAACGAGGAGTTGGTGAAGATCGGCCAGAGCTTCGGCCGCAACATTCGCGATGACGTGCGCACGGTGAAGCTCGACCCCAAAGAGCTCGACGGCCTGCCCGCTGACTGGCTCGCTGCGCACCCCGCTGGCCCCGACGGGAAGATCGGCGTCACCACCAACACCCCCGACTACCTGCCGGTGATGATCTACGCGAAGAGCGGCAAGGCCCGCGAAGCGCTCTGGCGGGCGTACCGGGAGCGCGCCTTCCCTCCGAACGTCGAGGTGCTCAAGGCGATGCTCACCAAGCGCCACGAGCTGGCCACCCTGCTCGGGTACAAGACGTGGGCCGCGTACATCACCGAGACCAAGATGGTGAAGTCGGCCGAGGCCGCCACCGACTTCATCGAGAAGGGCCGCAACGCCACCCTCGCCCGCGCGCAGGCCGACATGGCGCAGCTTCTGGAGCGCAAGAAGAAAGACTTCCCCAACGCGACCTCGGTCGAGCCCTGGGAGCACCAGTACTTCGAAGACCGGGTGAAGCAGGAGTCGTACGGCCTCGACAGCCAGGCCCTGCGCACCTACTTCGAATACGGCAACGTGAAGAAGGGCGTGATGGACATCACCTCGACGCTCTTCGGCGTTCGCTACGTGAAGGTGACCGACGCGCAGGTGTGGCACGCCGACGTCGAGACCTACGACATCTTCGAGGGCGAGCAGCTGCTGGGCCGCATTCACCTCGACATGCACCCGCGCGAGGGCAAGTACAAACACGCCGCGGCGTTCGGGCTCACCGTCGGCCGCCTGGGCAAGGAACTCCCCGAGGCGACGCTGGTGTGCAACTTCCCCAAAGACGGCGAGCTGATGCAGCACGCCGACGTCGAGACGTACTTCCACGAGTTCGGCCACCTGCTGCACGAGATCTTCGCGGGCCGGCAGCCGTACGCGGGTGTGTCTGGCATTCGCACGGAGTGGGACTTCGTCGAGGTGCCTTCGATGCTGTTGCAGGAATGGCCGATGGACGCCGGCGCGCTCAAGACCTTCGCCAGGCACTACCAGACCGGCGAGCCGATTCCCGACGTGCTGGTGGGCCAGCTCAAGCGCGCCAAGGAATTCGGCGTGGGCACGGACACGCGCCGCCAGTTCTTCCTCTCGGCGGTCAGCCTGGCGTTCCACGATCGCGCGCCGGGCTTCGACGCCACCACCGTGCTCAAGGAGACGCAGGAGAAGTTCCTGCCCTTCCGCCGCGAGTACGTCGACGGCACGCACTTCGAGTTGGGCTTCGGCCACCTCGATGGGTACTCGGCTATTTATTACACCTACCAGTGGAGCACCGTCATCGCGAAGGACCTGCTCACGCGGTTCAAGGCGAAGGGCATGCTCAACGGCCAGCTCGCGACGGAGTACCGCAAGAAGGTGCTCGAGCCCGGTGGCAGCCGCGAGGCGAGCGCGCTGGTGGCTGACTTCCTCGGGCGGCCGTACTCGTTCGATGCGTTTCAGAACTGGCTCGACGGCAAGTGACCACCCTGCGCACGGACGGCGGGTACACGCCGACGCCCGAAGACACGCCCTGGCATCGCCTGGGTGGCAGCGAAGGGGTCAAGGCGCTCGCCGAGGCCTTCTACGACGACATGGAAGTGCACGAGCCTGAGCTGGCGGCCGTGCACCAGCAGGAACCCGCGGGAAAAGTGAGCCGGCGATCGCGCGAGCGGTTCGGCTTGTTCCTCGTCGGGTGGCTCGGCGGCCCTCAGGACTACACCGAGCAACACGGGCACCCCCGGCTGCGCATGCGGCACAACCGGGTGCCGGTGGGCGTCGACCTGCGTGATGCGTGGCTGCGATCGATGAACCGCGCGATGGACGCACGCGGGGTCGCGGGGCCGGTGCGCGGGTACCTCAAGACGCGCTTCGCCGAGGTCGCCGATTTCCTTCGAAACGTGCCTCCTGAGCCGACGTCCTCCGCTTCATAAGTAACACTCAGATGACACTTGTTTCGATAATGGCGCTATAAGTGTCAACATGTTGTCACTTATTCCCAGCCCCGCCGAGGTCTGCGCAGAACTCGGCAAGCGGGTCCGCCTTCTTCGAGTCACCGAGGGCTGGACCCAGCAGGAGCTCGCGCGTCGCGCCGGAATTGCCCTCTCGACCTTGAGAGTCTTCGAGCGAACCGGAAAGATCTCGCTCGAGCGATTGGTGATGATCGCCTCAACGCTCCGCGCCATCGGTTCCTTCGAGGCGCTGTTCCAACCGCCGCAAGCAAGCTCACTTGCGGAGATCGAAGCGCGCCAGACCACTCGACTGCGCGGAAGGAAGGCTCCCCGATGAGCATTGACGTCGACGTCCGATTGTCTACTTCAAAAGGCCCACGGCTCGTCGGGCGCCTCCTGGATGCAGAACGCACGATCCATTTTCAGTACGAGGCTGAGTTCCTGAAGTCGGGCCTGGAACTCTCGCCATTCAAACTTCCTCTGGCTCCCGGCGTCTTCGCGAAGGGCCCGCCCGAGTTCCGCGGGCTCTACGGCCTGTTCAACGACTCCCTTCCAGATGGCTGGGGGTTGCTGCTTATGCATCAACGAATGAGAGCAGCTGGAATCGACCCAGCGCGAATCTCTGTGTTGGCGTGGCTGCGTTACCTGGGTGATCGCGGCATGGGGGCGCTCACCTTCCACCCGGCAGAGGGTGGACCCGCGAATGAGCCGCTCGAGCTGAGCCTCAAGAAGATCGAAAACGAGGCGCAAAAGGTGTTCGAGGGACGGGTGAGCAAGGTGCTCCCTGAACTCGAGATCGCGGGCGGCTCCCCCGGCGGCGCGCGCCCCAAGGTGGTCGTCGGCCTCGGGCCTGGCGACGACCTCGTCGCGGGAGCAAACGATGTCCCTGCGGGTTTCGAACATTGGCTCATCAAGTTCACTTCCGGGCAGGACTTCAAAGACGCGGGGCCGCTCGAGAAGGCGTATGCGGAGCTCGCTCGAAATGCGGGCATCGACATGCCGCCCACCCGGCTCTTCCCTCTCGACCGAAAGCGCCGCGCATTTGGCGTGAGACGGTTCGATCGCAAAGCCAACCAGCGGGTGCATGTGCACACGATTGCCGGGCTGCTTCACGCTGACTACCGGGCCCCTTCGCTCGACTACCAGACGGTCCTCGCAGCGACGTTCTCCCTCACGCAGGACCGGGAACAGGTGTTGGAGGCGTTCCGGCGGGCCGCATTCAACGTGCTGACGTGCAACCGCGACGATCACGCCCGCAACTTTGCGTTCCTGATGGACGAACGAGGTCAGTGGTCGATCAGCCCCGCGTTCGACCTCACGTTCACCAACGGACCCGGTGGGTACCACACGACGTCGATCATGGGAGAGGCGCTCAGGCCGACGCGTGGACAACTGCTCGCGCTGGCGAAGTCGGGGGCGCTGAGTCCGCCGGTTGCAGAGGCCGCGCTGAAGAAGGTGGAACGCGCGATGGAAAAATTCTCCGTCACCGCAAAGGAGCTCGGCGTCACCGCAACGACGGCAAAGACCGTCCAGAGAAGACTCGCTGAAATCCGGCGGGACTACGAAGGCTGAACCGAGCGGGGCCTGATATGACGTAGGCCCATGCCCAAGATCGCGAACGCCCGGCCCGCTGCGACCGTCAACACCCCTGCGCCGCGCGCCGCTGCGAAGGCCGCGCCTGCCCCCGCTCCCGCCGCTCAGGGCTGGGTCGCCAAGGCGAAGGCTGAAGCCGCCAGCAGCGCGAACATGACGCCCATGCAGCGTCACGTGGCGTTCTTCGACGCGAACCACGACGGCACGCTCAAGCTTTCCGAGACGATCAAGGGTTTGCAGCGCCTGGGCCTGGGCATGTTCAGCTCGCTGCCCGCGGCGGTCTTCATCAACGGTGGCCTCGGCCCCAAGACGACCGGAAAGATCTCGCTCGACGTCAACGTGAAGAACATCGCCGCCGCCAAGCACGAGGGCGACAGCAGCGTGTACGACCAGCAGGGTCACTTCGATCACGCCAAGTTCGACGAGATGTTCGTGAAGTACGACACCGACAAGGACGGCAAGCTGTCCACCGTCGAGATCACCGCGATGCAGAACGAGCGCGCGAAGACCACCTTCGGAAAGATCGCCACCCGCGGTGAGTTCGGCCTGCTGATGAAGCTCGCCAAGGACGGCACCGTGCCGGGCAAAGACGGCAAGCCGCTCGACACACTCAGCCGCGGTCGCCTGCAGTCGTTCTACGACGGCACCCTGTTCTTCGAACTCGCAGCGCAGCGCGAAGCGAAGTGATGCGCGCCCGTTCTTCGCTGGTGGTGCTGGCGTGCGCCCTGTTCGTGGCCTGTGGCTCGGGCGCGACGACCGACGCGGGAATGGGCGGAGGCGCGGGGGGTGGTTCGGCGGCTTGCAGCGGAAGTCAGACCCGCTGCGGGACGGTCTGCGTGGCGCTCGCCACCAGCAACTCGAACTGCGGCGCCTGCGGCCGGGTCTGCGGCACCACCTCGCAGTGCGTGAACAGCACCTGCTTTCAGAACGACTGCCTGGGAAGTGATTGTGCCGAGGGCCAGGTCTGCAGTGATGACGCCTGCCTGCAGCGATCCTGCATCGGGGTCACCTGCGGGCTGGGCACGCAATGTGTCGAAGGCCAGTGCGTCACCGATACCTGCGGCCAGACCAGCTGTGAGCCGGGGCTCGTGTGCATCGGCGGGCAGTGCACCGACGTGCAGTGCTCGGGCGTGCTGTGCGGTTCACGCGTGTGCCAGCTCGGGCGGTGTGTGCCTGGCATGACGGGCGGCGGTGGTGGCTCGACGGGCGGCGGCGGCGGCAGCACGGGTGGTGGCGGTGGCTCGACCTTCGACGCCGGCACTTCAGATGCGGGCGCAGA
>JAYVNA010000783.1:0-3037 GCA_043758715.1 Archangium sp. | reverse complement strand
GAGGCTACACTGCCGATGCGCCCGTAAGGTCAGAGAATCGAAGGCGGTTCGCCCAGAATCACGCGGGCCCGGCCTTCCATCGGCAGCTCGACTTCCGAGACGTTCAACCCCTGTGAGGCAGCCCGCTCCGAGAGGTGGCGCATCCACGGCTTGTAAGGCATCGAGTTGTCGGAGCAGCAGGGCACGATCGCGAAGGGCACGCCGTGTTTGGCGGCGTAATCGATGATCACCCGGGTGGCGCCGTCGGGGTGCATGCCCACCACCAGCTCGCACGCGCACGGCTCGTCGAGGGTGAACTCGCGCTCGGCGAAGATGACCGGCAGGTGCTTGTGGCGGCGATCGAAGGTGATCACCTCGCACCCGCGGCGCGTCAGGGCGTCGTTCAACTTGCCCTGGCCGCCGGCGACGTCGAACACACGCTTGGCGGCGGGGAAGCGGGTCCGCAGCAGTTCAGCGAAGAGATCGAAGCGGCGTTTGTCGGCCATGGGGCTACTCGACGGAGTCCAGACGCACCTTCTTGTAGATCCGGCGGTCCAGAGGCAAGCGCATGTCGATGAAGCCCAGCGCTTCGTCGAACTCGAAGGTGAAGGTCGGCACCGGCGGAGAGATCGAGACGATGAGCTCGAAGCTCCAGATCGACGAGAGGGTGGTGCGGCCTTCCAGGGCTTCCGGAGGGGGCGGCGGCAACTTCTCGGCGGCGCTCCGCACGTCGATCAGCGCTTCCCGATCGACCTTCTGATCGTTCGAAGGCTGCACCAACTCGACCTTGAGCAGCTTGCCGTTCTGGTCCTGCACCACGCGAATCAACGCCCGCCGCGTCATCTTGTAGGCCTCGCGCATCTGCTTCTGCAGTTCCTTGCGCTGCTCGAGATCGGGCCCCGCGGGCAGCCCACCCACACGATCGTTCACCGCGCCGCGCCGGTTGCTGGTGTTGATGTCGCCCAGGGGGTTGCCGCTCTTGCCGTAGATGGCGGCGCGATCGGACCAGATCTCGTTGTACAGCTTGAGGTTCTCGGTCGTCTGCTCGGCCAGGCCCTTGAGTCCGTTCTGGGCCACGCGCTCGGCGTCCCAGTTCTTGAGTAGGGCCTTCCCGAGCTGCGAGTAATAGGGGTGAACGAGCCCTCGATCGACGCGGCCTTTGCCAAGCGTTTCCTTGGCGAGCGAGCCCACCAGATCCTTCGGCGGCGCCAGGGCCTTCAGTCCCGAGGTGGGGGCGTCGAGGGCGATCTCCACTCCGGCGTCGAGGGAGAGCGCGAAGTTGCCGCCCGGCACCAGGGTGACCTGCGCGCGGGGCACGTCTTCCGTCGGGCGATCGATCGACCGATCCGGGGTGGGGTTGGTTTCGGGAAGCGGCTTTTCGACCGGGACCGGGACAGGGACCGGACGGGGCAGCGGCTTGACCTGCGGAGGCGCCTTCACGGGCGGCGGCTTCGGTGCGGGTTCAGGTTCCGGCGGGGTCTCTTCGGGCGGAGGCGGTTTCTGCGGCTCGAGGAAGACGAACTCGGCGCTCACCTCGTGCGGTGGCTCGACGAGCTCTGGCCGAAATCCCACCCACGCGACCAGCGCGCAATGGAGCACCACACTCGCCCCGAGCGCCGCCAGCCCCCACTTGGTCTCCTTCGGCCCCACAGGTCTCGACTGTGCCTCAGCTGGTGAACGCGCTCAGGGGTAACAGAGGTTTTGCCCCAATGCAGTGCGTTCAGGCCAGACGCTCCTCAATCTGCCCCCCGGGTCACCCATGAATCGTCGTCGCCTGGCACGTGAGCGTTGCGAGGCGGTGCGGCGGCTGCTGATCTGCGGCCTTCGAACGGAGCCGACCATGTGGAGTGCCCTGACCGTCGCCGCCTGCCTCGTCGTCTCGCAGGCGCCGAATCTTCGGCTGGCCTCACCCGGGCTGCAGGCCGTGAACATCACGCCGTCGGAGGCGAGCTTCTTCAGCGATCATTTCGCACAGCAACTGACGCTCAAGGGCGTGCCCGTGGTGACGGCCTCGGAAATCGCGCAGATGTTGGGCATCGAGCGCCAGAAGGAGCTGGCGGGGTGCGAGAGCGAGGCGAGCGCGTGCATGTCGGAGCTGGCCAACGCGCTGGGCGCCGACGGGCTGGTCACCGGCAGCATCGGCATGTTCAACGGCCAGTATCAGATCAACGTGAAGGTGATTCGCCTGCGAGACGCGAAAGCCGTCGCGGTGTTCTCGGCGCAGACCTCCTCGTCGGATCGCGTGCTGGGGGAACTGTCCCGCGCCGCAGAGGAGATGTACCCCTCGGTGTTGCAGGGCTTCGGGCTCAAGGTGCAGAACGCGGGCTTCAAGGTGTGGCCCGCGGTGTTGCCGGTGGGCGTCGGCGTGGCGGGTATTGCCGCGGGCATCGCGCTCTTCAGCAGCGCCAACGTCATCGACGCGAAGCTGCGCGCGGCCATGCCCGGGTCGTCCAAAGACTTCGACGTGGTGACGGCGCAGAACATGGCCCGCGACGAAAATTCCCTGCAGGTCGGCGGCGTAGTGGCGTTGGCTGCGGGGGGCGCGGCGATCGTGGCTGGCCTCGTCATCGGCGTGGTGAAGAACCTCGAGCCCACCCGCATCGCCATCGTCCCCACCACGAGCGGCATGATGGTGGTCGGGAGCTTCCCGTGACGGCGGGGTCGGTCGCGGAGATCTTCTGATGACTCGCTCCTGGCGCGGGCCCCTGCTTCTCCTCTCGAGTCTTTCCCTGAGCACCGGTTGCACGGCGGACCAGGCGTTCGCGGCGTATTGCGACAACCACCCCGGGCTGTGTGACGCAGGCACCACCGGGGGCGGCGGCGGGGCCGCGGTGGGAGGCGGGAGCGCGGCGACTGGCGGTGGTGGCTCGATCGGCAGCGGTGGCGGTTCAGTCGGAGGTGGCGGGGGCGCGACCGGAGGGGGCGGCGAATCGACCGGCGGCGGCGGTTCAGTCGGAGGTGGTGGGGGCGCAACCGGTGGCGGCGGTTCTGTCGGTGGCGGCGGCGGCGCAGCGGGCGGGGGCGGCGGCGCGACCGGCGGTGGTGGTGGCGCAGTGGG
>JAYVNA010000782.1:0-3037 GCA_043758715.1 Archangium sp. | reverse complement strand
TCGAACCGAGGCGGCTTGATCAAGGGACAGACGAAGGCCTGGACCTCGAACCACTCTACCGCCGAGGAACTTGCTCACGAGATAGGCCACACCGAGGGCGCCGCCATTCTCGCCGAGGGCAAGGCGGCCAACGTGCCCAAGGGGGACGCCGCGCAGCAGAAGCTCTTCGACAAGACGAACGCAAATGCCAGGGCTCTCGGAGAGAGCGTGCGGTCTGCTTACGGCCTCGACCCGGGAGAGCACTCGGAAGCTCAGACTCACTCTGAATCTGGGAGTCGTGCTTCCGCGCAAGCTGAGCTCAAGAGAGAAGCCGCCGCCAAGCGCGCAAAGGAAGCTGCCGACCAACAGGGCAAGAGCGAATGAGGATCGCGAGCGCGCGATCGACTGGAGTCGTCCTCGCGCTCGCTCTGTTCCTCGTCCCAGGTACAGCGTCGGCGGATGGCCCGCCGATTGACTTCCCAACTGCGATATCCCTCTCTGACGTGGTCTTTCACGGCAGGTTGATCGGTTCGGTCAGGCTGCTTGGGTACAAGGTGATGTTGTTCTCGGCGGATCGCGCGTGGAAGGGGAACGTCACTCGCCACGAAGTCGTCCTTACCACGAAACAATACTTCGACGCGGACGGTTCGTATTTCGTCGGCGCCTCAACCAGCGAATTCCCGTGGCTCCCCTACTCCGGAGGGTGGGAGTCCGTGCGAAACGCAACGGAGTCGGACCTGAATATTCTTGGGCCTGGCGAAGCTTCAAAAGCCACCCCCAGGAGAAGCGTCAGTTGTAGGCGACCTTCGCCCCCCGTGCGCCCTTCAATCGCGCCGGGTCAAAACTGCTTCACGTCGCCCGGCAGCAGCTCGAGCGTCACCGGCTGCACGTCGCCTTTGTCCTCGACCTGGGTGAACGAGACGAAGAACGCCGACCATTTTCCAGCGGGCAGCCCTTCGATGCGAAAATCACCCGTGGTCATGGTGGTCACCGCAGGCATGTTGAACTCGGCGCAAAAGTTCGAAGCGCTGCGCTCGAGCACCCGCGCGATGCTCTGCGGGCCCACCTGGCCCTGCATCAACACCACCCGGCCCGGCAGCGTGCGCGAGCCGGTCAGCACCGCGCCATGTGCATCGGGACCCAGCGAAACCGCGCGGGGACTGGCGCTGGCCTGCGCGCTCGCAGCCCACTCGAGCCCGCTCACGCTGCGCGACTCGAGCGACACGCAGTACAGCCCCTCGGGGAGTCCTTCGGCGAGGAAGCTGCCGTTCGTTTCGGTGAGCACGCCCTTGGTGATCTCCCCCGAGATGAAAACACTGCGCGCCGCGGCCGGTTGCCCTGGTGCTCCGAAGGCGACGCCGGTGATGCGGCCGCGCGCGGGCTGCAGGTTCAAGGTGACGAGCTGATCAAGCTTTCCCGTCGCCACCGTCGCCGAGGTGGGCGCGTAACCTTCCTTCACGGCCTTCACGAGGGTCTCCACGTCGAGCAGCGGCTCAATCACGCAGGTGCCGTCGGTGTCGGTGAGGCAGGTGTCGCCGTCGCCCGCCTGCGCCGCGGCAACCTTGACCCCGGCGAGCGGTTTTCCCTCGGAGCGCGCCTCGATGCGCAGGCCGTGGCCCTTCTTCATCACCACGTCGCCGATGTCTTTGACGGGGGTGTCGAGCTTGACCGGTACGGTGAGCCGGGAGAACCCCGGGGCGACCACATACAAGGCGTTTTCCTTGCCGAAGACCTCGACCTCGAAACGCGCGTCATCCGCCGTGAACGCGGCGCTATCGACGGTGAACTGGGGCAGCGGCCGGCCGGCTTCATCGACGACCCGGCCGCGCACCCGCCCGCCCTGCTTGATCAGCACGAAGTCGACGGTGTCGCCGCGTGAAACGATCTTTTCTGCCTCCGCATAGCCGCCCGCGATGACCCCGACCTTCACGCTGGAGACCGGGAGACCGCGCAGTTGATACCGGCCTTCGCTGTCGGCGTTGCTGGGCGAGGGCATGAACTTCATCACTGCGTCGACGTGCCCACGCACCGCGTCCATCAACACGCCCATCAGCGCTGATTTCTCATCGGCGGGATCCCACCGCACCAGCGCGCCGGGAATCGGGCGGTGCTGCTCGTCCATCACCACGCCGGTGAGATCGACCTTTTCGTCGAGGGTGATGACGACGCCTTCGCGGTGCTCGGCCGGCTGCAGCACCACCACGTCAGAGACCGTGGTGCCCAGGGAGTTGCCGGTCGCCGACACCACCAGCCGGCCCGCGAGCAGCCCGCTCACCAGGAAGTGGCCTTCGGCGTCGGTGGTGACCGAGGTGTTGCCGCTTTCCACTTCGATCATCAGCGCATCGAGCACTGCCGGCACCACCGTCACCTGCACGCCGGGCAGCGGGAGTTTCTTTCCATCGACCACCGTGCCGGCGATCGAGCCACCGGCGTCGAGCACGATGGTCACGTCTTTCGCGGGCACCTGCAGCGGCTGCTCGTGCGCGCGGTAGCGGTCGTGCTTGACCTTGAGCTGGTACATCGCGGCGGGTTGGTGAAAGCGGAAGGTGCCGGTCGCGTCGGTGGTCACGTCTTCGTGGTGGTCGATGCCGTCGAGCGTCACGTTCACGTCGGCCAGTGGCTTCCCGTCGGCGTCGAGCACCACGCCGTTCGCCGTCTCGCGGCACTGCAGCTTCAGGGTGAGGGCGGCGGCTCTCTGCACCTGCACCACCTGGTATTCCGAATCATCGCAACCCGCGGCGAACGCGACCGGGTTCACTTCGTCGCGTACGCGCAGGGGAGCGGTGGTGAAGCGGCCCTGCTCGTCGGTCACCACGGGCTTGCCACCGAACCCGCGCACCTTGCCGGCGTGCGGCTTGCCCTCTTCATCGACCACCACGCCGCTGAGCCTGATCCCCTTCTCGAGCGTCACGTCGATGGTGCGGGTGGCCTGGCCTTCGAGCAGCGTGACGGTGGTGGTGCCGAGCAGATCACCCTTCGTCGCGCGCACCAGCGGGCGGGCGTGGGCCTGCAGCGCGAACTGAACGAGGCCCTGCGCGTCGCTGAGGCGGGGGGCTTC
>JAYVNA010000781.1:0-3037 GCA_043758715.1 Archangium sp. | reverse complement strand
TGATCGGCTGTGACGTCACCATCGGTGCCACCACCGCGCTCGACATCGCGCTCGAGGCCATCGACCGATTGAAGGTGACGGCCTCGTCGCACCATCGGGCCTTTCTGGTCGAGGTGATGGGACGCAACTGCGGCTACCTCGCCTTGATGGCCGCGCTGGCCGGCGGCGCGGAGGCCGTGGCCATTCCCGAGGTGCCCTGCTCGACCGCGGCGGTGGCCGAAGCCGTTCAGCAGGCCTACCGCCGCGGCAAGGCTCACGCGCTCGTCGTGGTCGCCGAAGGGGTTCCGGGCGGCGCCACCGCCCTGGCCAGTCAACTCACCGCTCAACAGGCCGAGGTGGGGTTTGATGTTCGCCTCACCCGCATCGGGCACGTGCAGCGCGGCGGAGCGCCGGGCGCGTTCGATCGAATTCTCGCCAGCCGCACGGGCGCCGGAGCGGTGGCCGCGCTCGCGGGCGGACGGCACGGGGTGCTGGTGGGCATCGATTGCGGCGTGATCACCGAGACCCCGCTGGGGTTGGTCGCCGGCAAGCTCAAACACGTCGACGGAGCTTTGTTCGACCTGGCGCGCGTGCTCTCGCGGTGAAGCCAGCCTCCGCTGACCGGCGGAAGTGCGGCAGACTCCGAGGATGTCTCTTCGAAGCGCGCTGCTGATCGGGTTCATGTTCGTCAGCGGTGGATGCGAAGGCCTGGCGTCGAGCGACGATTCCGGAACTGCGTCAGGTGGAGGCGGCGGGGTGGCGACCGGTGGTGGTGACGTGACGGGCGGTGGCGACGCGACGGGCGAAGGCACTGCGACGGGCGGAGGCACTGCGACGGGAGGAGGCACTGCGACGGGAGGAGGCACTGCGACAGGCGGAGGCACTGCGACAGGCGGAGGCACTGCGATGGAGACGTTCGATCCTGACGCAGGCTTCGCTGACGGCGGCACCTACGGCGTTCCGGTGAACACCTTCCCCACCTGGCGTGAACGCTCAATCCTCGCGCTCACCAACGCGGTGCGCCTGTCGCCGACCGCTTACAAACAGTCGGCCTTCTACGGCGCCGGCTCGCCGAGCCTGAACACCACCACGGTGCTGAGCGCGACGTACCCCGCTCGCGGCCCACTCAACTCGCAATACGAGCTCAACCAGTCATCGCGGCAACACTCCACCGAGATGGCGAACTTCAACTACTTCGCCCACAACTCACTCGACGGCGGCAGCGCCTTTCAGCGCATCGGCTCGTACTATTCACTCGCGGGCTCGCAGGGAGAGAACATCGCTGCGGGAAACCTCGACCCCATCGCCACCATGCATCAGTGGCTGTGCGATCAAGCAGGCTCGGCGTGTTGCGATGACGGCGCGACGTGTGACGGTCACCGCCGCAACATCATGAGCAGCAACTACCGGGCGGTAGGCAACGGCTACGCGAAGAGCGCATCGTCCACATACACTCACTATTGGACGCAGGATTTCGGCGGCGTGTCGTCGGTGACGGTGGTGCTCGCGGACGTCACGATGCCGATGGCGATCGATCTCGGTACCGCCAGCAAGGGAACGTGGTTCGTGTCGGCGGCGCGCGGCTCGGGGTGCCGTCCGTACTTCTTCGTCGCGACTGATTCCGCGGGCACCAACTGGCGCTACCCGGCGACGGGCCAGTTTCAGACGACGGGTGAGGGCACCTGCACGCAGGAATACACGCCCTGACGTCTGGCCTTGAAGGGTGCCGCGAGCTCGGTGGCAGGACGGGAGTCGCTGGCGGCCTTTCGGGCCCCCAGAGGCCACCACCACGAAGCCGGTGAAGTGAGTGACGCGAGCCTGGGGCTGGGAGGCCCATGCGCAACGAGCACGTTCACCTGCTCAGACTCTGCAGGGCGACCCGCGCGCGTGGACCCCACTCTGGATACGACGCGATCGCGGTCCCGATGAGCACGCCGAGCACCAGCGCCCTGCCCCACTTCGGCCTCCGCACCGCGGCCAGTTCCTTCGGAGACAACTTCGAGAGCGCGGTCAACTCGGTGTGACTCAAGCGCGCCAGCGCCTCGCTCTCGGTGATGCGCTTGCGGGCCCGCAGAAACGCCACCAGCACCGCGCTGGGCGATCGATCGAGCCGGTCGAGCAACTCTTCGAACGCCCGGCGCAGGGCGGTGGCGTCGCTGAAGCGCCTGGCGGGGTCCTTGGCCATCGCCTTCTCGATCACCTGCACCAATGCTTTGGGCGCGCCCTTCGCAGCCTTGCCGAGCTTCTCGAAGTTTCCGGTGGTGACCTTCGCGAAGACCTCGCCGGGGTTGCTGCCGGTGAAGGGCCGTTTTCCCGAGAGCGCCTCGTAGAGCATCACGCCCAGTGAATAGATGTCGCTGCGCGGATCGACGGCGCCACCGGTGACCTGCTCGGGCGACATGTACGAGGGCGTGCCGACCGCCATCCCGGTGCGCGTGAGGCGATCGAGGTCTTCTTGCTGGGCGATGCCGAAGTCCATCAGCTTCACTTCGCCCCACGAGTTGATCATCACGTTCGCGGGCTTGAGATCGCGATGCACCACCCGGTGAAAGTGAGCGTGCTCGAGCGCCGAGGCGAGCTGCAGGCCGATCACCGCCACCGCTTCCGCCGGCAACGCTGATTCCTTTATCAACTCAGAGAGCGTGGGCCCGTCGACGAGCTCCATCACCATGTACAGGCCGTCGTTCTTCTCGATCAGATCGTAGAGCGTGACGATGTGCTGATGCCGGAAGCCGGCCAGCGCCATCGACTCGCGCTTGAAACGTGACAGCTGCTCGGCGTTCTTCGCGGCATCGGGCGCGAGTTCCTTGATGGCGACTTCACGCTGCAGCCCCTCGTGCAGGCCGCGGTACACCTGCGCCATCCCGCCCTTCCCCAGGGGGCCAAGAATGCGGCAGTCCCCCACTTTGCGAATCGCCATTGAGCGGGCAACGTCTCACGTCTCGAGAGACATGGCGACTGCCAGCCGCTCGGTGGAACCTGGCGCGACCACGTGCCTGGGTGGTTGCTGGCCCGGCGCGGTCCACGGCTCGACGCACACGAAGGGCTGCGCAGGCAA
>JAYVNA010000780.1:0-9441 GCA_043758715.1 Archangium sp. | reverse complement strand
CTGCGGCAGGAATTCGGTGCGCGGGTGGCCGATGGGGTGAGCGCGCTGACCAAGGATGAAGCGGTGCCCAAGGCTGAGCGCATGGCCGATAGCTTGCGGCGCATTCGGGCCCAGCCGCGCGAGGTGTGGCTGGTGAAGCTGGCCGACCGCATCACGAACCTCGAGCCTGCGCCCGCGCATTGGTCCGCGGAGAAGCGGGCCGCCTACCTCGCCGAGGCAAAGGTGATTCACGACGGGCTGGGTGAAGCCCACCCGGGGCTCGCCTCGCGCATTCGTCAGAAGATGGCCAGCTACCGCTAGCGCCGGCGGGTGTGCTCGAGCTCTTCGACCAGCAGCTCCACCACCCGGCGCACCCGGGGAATGTCGAGCGCTGACTTCGCGCACACCAGGTAGAGCGTCTGCTTGCTGTGCGGCCCGAGGTTCAGGTCGAGCGGCACCAGGTTCGAGTCGCGGCTGAACCGGTGGCTGACGCGCCCGAGCACCATCGCGCCCAGGCCCGCTTCCGCCGCTGCCAGCTGCACCAGGAAGTGATCTGCGGTGAAGGCCGGCGTGAACCCGGGGATCAGCGCCTCGAGCTGGGGGTTCGGAGGAATGGAGTCGAAGGGCGGGCACCACGCCACCCACGGCAGGGCCTGCAGGGTCACCTTCTTCGGCAGCTTCGCCTTGAGCGCCTTCGAGACGAACACCGCGCTCTCGATCTCCATCGAGTGCACCAGCTTCAGGTCGGGGTTCGACGGAGGCCGGGCGCGCATCGCCACGTCGGCTTCACCGCGGGCAAGATCGAGGTACTGCACGCTCGAGAGCACCTCGAGCCGCAGCCCCGGGTTCTTCTGCGCGAGAAAGCCGGCGAAGGGCGCGAGGAAGTCGAAGCAGATGAACGGGCTCGAGGTGACGCGCACCAAGCCTCGTGGAGCGCCGTCGTGGGCCCCGGCCGCGCGGTGAAGCTCGCCCGCCCATTCCGCCATCTTCTTCGCAGGGCCCACCAGCCGTTCCCCGGCGGTGGTGAGCGACGCGCCCTCGACGCTTCGCCGGAACAGGGCAGCCCCGATGGTGTACTCGAGCGCTGCGAGCCGCCGCGTCACCGTGGGCTGGCCGAGCTTCAACTGCCGCGAGGCCCCGCTCAGGCTTCCGGTCTCGGCGATCGCCAGGAAGAGTTTCGCGTCGTCCCACGAGATATCCATAAACGGATGATGTCATGCCATCTTCGCTGATTTCCATTCGATTCCGAATCGCTACCTTGTGTTCATCCCGAAGCGAACCAGGAGCAACACCATGAACACGAAGCAGCTGTGGTTGGCGGTGCTGATGAGCGGTTGTGCAGTGACCTCGCACCAGACGCAGGTGGCCACGCTCGGCACCGCGCGCTCGAGCACCGAGTTGGTGGCGGCGATCGCCCAGCCCGGAACCGTCGAGCTGGAGTCGATCAACTCCGCCGATTGGGCGGTCGACCGCAGCGGTCTCATCAACCTCGGCAGCCCGATCGCGAAGCAGGCGGGCCTGGTCGACGGTGAGGAGAAGATTCAGATCTACTTCCACGTCATTCGCCACCCCACCAAGGGCACCTTCATCGTCGACACCGGGGTGGAGAACGCGCTGGGCACCGCGCCCGAGAAGTCGGCCATGAGCGGCCTCGTTCGCAGCGCCATGCACCTCGAGAAGCTCACGGTGAACCAGGGCCTGGGCACCTGGTTGGCGACGAACAAGATCGACGGGGTCTTCCTCACGCACCTGCACCTCGATCACATCACCGGCATGGCCGACGTGCCCGCGGGGACTCCGGTCTTCACCGGCCCCGGCGAAGCGAAAGACAGCCAGTTCATGTACCTCTTCGTACGCGGCTCGGCCGACCGTGCGCTCGAGGGCAAGCCCCCGCTTTCCGAGTGGCAGTTCACCGCTGACCCCGCGGGCGCCTTCGACGGCGTGCTCGACATCTTCGGCGACGGCTCGGTCTGGGCTCTCTGGGTGCCGGGGCACACGCCAGGCAGCACCGCGTACCTGGTGAACACCCCTCGAGGCGCCGTGCTGCTGACCGGCGACGCCAGCCACACCCGCTGGGGCTGGGACAATCACGTCGAGCCGGGCACCTTCACCGGCGACGGGGCCCGGGGCCTCGAGAGCTTCAAGAAACTGCAGTCTTTCGTGACTTCGCACCCCGAAATTGAGGTGCGGCCCGGTCACCAGCACTGAGCGGCTCTGAGTGAAGTAGCGTCGAGCGCGTCATGCCCGGCAGTCGTCGCTTTCCCAGGTTGCCCATCAATCTCCGGTTGCGGCTCCAGTTTCCCACGGGGGAACTGGAGACCACGACTGACGAGATCTCCCTGGCCGGCTTCAGCGCGCCGTGTCCCGATCTGCCCGAGGTGGGCACCAGCTTCGGCTTCGTGGTGCACCTGCCCGACGGCAACCTGGTGACGGGCACCGCCTGCGCGATGCGCCTGGCGGAGGCGGGCTCGGCGGGGTTCTCGTGCGAGTTCTCACCCGCGCAGCAGCCCCGCTGGGAAGCCTTCCTCCAGCAGGAACAGGGCAGCGGCGGGCTGTGGCGAATGCTCGGGCGCTACGCCAGCGGCGGCGGGCAGGAACGTTCGGTGCTCGAAAAGGGGCCGCTGGGCGTGCTCTTCCGGGCTGAAGCGCCGCAAGGCCCGGGCGTGGTGCGGCTGCACATGGTGGGCGAAAATGGCGAGGCCTACCGCATCGCCTTCGAGAAACACCCCAGCGAGAAGCCCGAGACCTCGGCCTTCGCCAACGCAGACGCCCGGGTGCAGGAATTCGCCAAACGCGCCGTCACGCGCGTGTTGAACCACCAGGTGTTCCTCAAGCGGGCCCCGCACGCCTCCCTCGAATCGCTGCGCATCGTCGAGATGGCCAAGGGCGGTTATGGCTACCTCACGATGCAGCCGGGGGGAAAGCTCGGGCTGATGGGCCTGCATGGCAGCGAGCTCATCGCCATCGAAGTCGACGGCAAGAGCGTCTTCCCCTTCTTCGATGCAGGTGAACTCGATCGCATCGCCAGCGACACCTTTCGAATGGCTGAGCTGGCGCAGGCCGCGGCCCCCGCCGTGCCGATGCTCAAGGAAGAGCGCTTCAGCGAGAAGTACGTGCACAAGAAGGTCGACAGCCAGCTGCGCATCGGCTGCACGCCCAAACAGTTGAGCGAGGCGATGGACGCCAGTCAGCGGGTGCAGACGCGCACCTACGGGCCGCGCACGCTGCGGCTGTTTCCTGATCTCTGGCTCGAGGTGCAGCGAGCGTCCTGGCCCACCGCCGCGCGCGGCTTCGCGGTGGAAGATGGCCAGGCGCTGTGCGTCTTCGTGCTCGTCGGGCCCGACGCACCCAAAGTGGTGCGCCTCGAGAGCGGCGACGCCGTCTTCATCTTGCGCGAAGGCTAGGGCGCTCTCAGGCGTCCAGGCCGTAGGTCTTCAGCTTGCGCCACAGCGTGGTGCGGCCGATGTTCAGCACCCGGGCGGCGTCGAGCTGTTGCCCCCCGCACGCCTCCAGCACCCGCATGATGTGGCGCCGCTCGGCTTCTTCGAGCGTCTGCAGCGAGCCGTCGTCCTCGGGTGCGGGCATCAACACCGGCTGCAGCAGTTCTTCGGGGAGGTGCTCGAGATCGACGGGGTTGCCCTGCGAGAGCACCGCGCCGTGTTTCACCGCGTTCTGCAGCTCGCGCACGTTGCCAGGCCACGGGTATTTCAACAGCGCCGCGATGGCGCGGGGGACGAACTTCGCCCCGGGCCTTTCCTGCTCGAGGAACATGGTGGCGAGCACCGGAATGTCTTCGAGGCGTTCGCGCAGCGGCGGCACCACCAGGGTGAAGACCTTCAGGCGAAAGTAGAGATCTTCGCGAAAGCGGCGTTCGCGCACGCACTGCTGCAGGTTCTGGTGCGTGGCGCAGACCACCCGCACGTCGACGTTCACCGCCTCCGACTCGCCCACCCGGCGAATCTCACCGTCCTGCAGCACGCGCAGCAGCTTGGCCTGCAGCGGCAGCGGCATCTCGGCGATCTCATCGAGAAACAGGGTGCCGCCGTCGGCCGTCTCGAACAGGCCCTTGCGGGCGCTCTGGGCCCCGGTGAAGGCGCCCTTGGTGTGGCCGAACAGCTCTGATTCGAGCAGCTCGGGCGCCAGCGCCGCGCAGTTCACCGCGAGGAACCCCTTGCCGCGCCGGTTGCTGTTCGCGTGAAGCGCGCGCGCGACCACTTCTTTCCCCGAGCCCGACTCGCCCCGCATCACCACCGACGCGTCGGTGTTCGCCACGATGGCGGCCTTGCGCAACAACACCTTCATTGCCGCGCTGCGGGCCACCATGCGGTTGCACTTTCGCCCGTTGGGCGTTTCGGGGAGCAGGCGGCAGGCCTTGCAAAGACCGCCCCCCCGCTCGAAAGGGGTCTCGCAGGAGAAGGGCCCGTCGGCCGCCGCTGAAATCTGTTCTGCCATGTTTCGACTTGAAACATGGGCCCGGCGCGTCGTCAACCGGTGGCTGGGTTGGCGCTCGCCTTGCACTGGGGGGCCCCATGAGACTCCCGATCGCGAGGCGACTCACGCCCGAGGTGCCGACGTTCCCCTGGAAGCCCTTCGTGGTGGCGGCGCTCGCGTTCACCCTCACAGTAGGCGCGCTCACCGGCGCCATCGACCTGTGGAACCTGCGGGTGTTGATGAAGCCGGTGCCGATCGACCATCACCGCGGCCACGCCTTCGCGCAGCTCTTCGGCTTTCTCGGGCTGTTCACCATGGGCATGTCGCTGCAGCTCGCGCCCCGGTTCTTCGGAGCCCGGCCCGCCTCCCGCGCTGATCGCCGGATGATGGCGTGGTGCGGAATTCCCGGCGTGGTGCTGCTGGTCGCCGGCCGCCTGGGTTCGCTGGTGCCGTACGCCGAGGTGCTCTCGGTGGGTGGGGCGGTGCTGGTGCTCGCGGCGATGACGGCGTGGGCCGGGTTGCTCGCGAGGTGCCGGCGGCAGGGTGGGGCCCCCGAGGCACTGCACTGGTTTCTCCTGGCGGGCGTGGGCTGGTGGGTGCTCGCCGCGGTGGTGCTCACCCTGTGGACCCTCGGGCAGGCGCTCGGTGGCCCGCTGCTCCGGGTTCCGCTCGATGCCCTCTGGGCGCTGGGGCTCTTCGGCGGCACCGGCTCGTGGTTGTGGGGCATCTTCATGCGGGCGGGCCTCTGCACCCTGCACGTGAAGCGGCCCAGCGAGCGCGCCCAGCGGCGGCTCTTCATCGCCTGGCAAGTGGCGGCGGCGTTCGCGGCGATGGCGCCCTGGTTCGAGTCGGCGTGGTTGAACGGCGTGCAGCATCTGCTCGCCGCCGGCGCGGTGTTCATCGTGATCGGCACCTTGCGGCCGTTCTCGGGTGACGGGCTCGAGCTCGAGAAGAGCCTGGCGCCGCGGGCGGTGCAGGCCGGGCTGGTGTTCCTGCTCCTCTTCGCCGGGCTCAGCGGCTGGAGCGCGCTGGCGGGGTTCGGCGTCTTCGCGCCCCCCTTGCTGCACGACGCCACCCGTCACGCCTTCACCCTGGGCGGCATGACGTTGCTGGTGCTCGGCTTCGCGGGGCGCATGGTGCCCGGCTTCTCGGGCCAGCAACTCGCGTGGGCGCGCGGCTACGACGCCGGGGTGTTCGCGGTGATCGGCGCGGCCGCGTTGAGGTTGTGTGAGCTGTTCAGCATGACCCGCGCCGGGCTCGCGCTCTCGGGCGCCTCAGGCGGGCTGGCGTTTCTGGGCCTGGCGCTGATCTCGGGCTCGTTGCTGCGCAGCATGCGCTGGCACGTCGAGACCCTCTCCCCGGGTGAGCAGAGGGCCGCGGCGTAAATTTCGCTTCACTCACTTATCGAGTTCGGCCTTGAGCAGGTCAGTCGCCTCGATGCCGCCGCTGCCGTCGCGATCCATCTTCATGGTGAAGACGCCGTCCTTCACGAAGAAGCGGGCCTTGTAATCCTTGGGCTCGAGCTTGTTGCCGCCCATCACGCAGGCGAGCCCTTTGATCTTCGCCGCGAAGGCCTTCTTGTACGGAGCGGAAGCGCAGGCCGTCTTCACCGCGTACGTCAGCGCGCTGCACACGGCGCCCGGCGGGTTCCGATTGAAGTCGGCCTTGTCGTAGTTCTCGAAGTCGGACTCGATGGTCTTGAAGGCAGTGCCACAGGCGGCGTTGACCTCAGTCACCAGGCTCGCGGCCTGCTTTTCGAACTTGATCTTCGCCTCTTCCTGGCCGGGCTTCAGGTCGGCCGCGAACGAGATCGAAGCGAAGAGGGTGCAGGCGAGAGCGAGGCGGTTCATGGGAGTTCCTTGCGTGGGGGTGAATGCCGGTAACGAAGGGGAGGACGGAGCCTGCCCTCGGAACGTGCGGGAGCCCGGAATCTACGTGACCGACGATGTCAGCCGGCGCGACTGGTACTGAGAACACAGGCAGGGTACGCGGTACCCAATGCGTGCTCTTCTCACCGTCGTCCTCGTCTTCTTCAGCGGCTGCGCGATGTTGATGCCAGCGGTGAACCCGATGGTGTCGGTCGATGATGACTTCGCCGGCAAACCCAAGTGCCTGATCGTGTTTCTACCGGGCGTGGGCGACGTGGCCACCGACTTCGAGGGCAAGGGCTTCACCGAGGCCGTGCGCAAGCGCAACCTCTCGGTCGACCTCGTCTCGGCGCAGGCGACGCTCTCGTATTACGCGCTGGGCACCGTGGTCGAGCGCCTCGAGGCCGACGTGATGGTCCCCGCGAAGGCCAAGCACTACCGCCAGACGTGGCTCATCGGGCTCTCGATGGGCGGCCAGGGAGCGCTGCTCTACGCGCACGATCGCCCCAAGGACGTCACCGGGGTGCTGGTGCTCGCACCGTTCCTGGGCGCGCAGCCGCTGACCTCGAAGATCAGCGAGGCTGGCGGGCTGGGGAAGTGGCAAGCCCCGGAGAAGGTGAAGATCACCGACGAAGACACCACCTTGCTCGAGCTCTGGCGCTGGCTGCAGGCCGTGACTTTCAAAAAGGAGCCGGGCCCCAAGATCTACCTGGGCTGGGGCACCGACGACGAGCTGCTGGGCGAGTCGAATCGGGTGCTGGCAGAGGCGCTGCCCGAGCGCCGCAGGTTCCCCGTGCCCGGTGGCCACAAGTGGGTCGCGTGGAAACAGGCGCTCGACTTCTTCCTCGACGACTCCGACTTCGCCAAGGGCTGTTCGCGCTGAGCGACGGGGTGGAAAGTGTGGTCTTCTGACCCGCACTCGAATGCCTGCCGAAACGAGAAACGATCTCGGAGGTGACGAGACCGCGCAGCTCCCGGTGATGCGCGACGCGCACCTCGAGGAAACCGAGTTCATCGAGTTCTCGAACAACCTGCTCGAACCAGAAGAACGCGCGTCGGTGCTGCGCCACCTCGACAGCTGTCCGCGCTGCCGCGAGGTGTTGACCGAGCTGCACCGGGATGATGGCCGCGGCTCGACCAAGCTGAGCGACCCGCTGCTGGGGCAGATGGTGGGCGAGTACCGGGTCGATGCCGCGCTCGCGCGGGGCGGCATGGGGGTGGTCTACAAAGGCGTGCAGCCGATGATCGGCAAGCAGGTGGCCATCAAGGTGCTGCTGCCCGACGCCGCCGAAGACCCCGACGTGATGCACCGGTTGCTCGCCGAGGCGCGCGGGGTGAACTCGATTCGCCACCCGAACATCATCGACATCTTCAGCTTCGGCGAGATGTCGGACGGGCGGCACTACTTCGTCATGGAATTGCTCGAGGGCGTGCCGCTCAACGAGCTGGCGCACGAGAAGGAAAAGCTCTCTCCGGGCGAGGTGATGACGGTGCTCGAGCAGGCCATGTCGGCGCTCGGCGCGGCGCACGAAGCCGGCGTGATTCACCGCGACCTCAAGCCCGCCAACCTCTTCGTCTCGACCTTGCCCGATCGCACCTGGCACATCACGGTGCTCGACTTCGGGCTGGCCAAGAAGCTCGGGGCCTCGTCGTCGACTTCGCCCAACATGGTGATGGGCACTCCAGGCTTCATGGCCCCCGAGCAGATTCGCGGGCAGAAGGTCACCGCGAAGAGCGATCTCTACGCGATGGGCGTGGTGGCGTGGGTGCTGCTCACCGGCGAGGAACCGTTCGCTGCGCCCAGCTTCGTCGACTTGATGATGAAGCACCTGCAAGAGCCTTTGCCCTCGCTTTCGGTGCGAGAGCCGCGTTGCCCTCCGGGGTTGGTGAAGTTGGTGGAGCGCCTGCTGGCCAAGCGCCCCGAGGATCGCCCGGAGTCCGCCACCGAGGTGCTCTCGGTGCTTCAGCGACTGCGCAAGGAACTCGAAGGCTTTCAGACCATCAGAACGCCCTCTCCGATGATGCCCTTGGAGGACCTGATCAAAGCGAGCCATCGCCCCAAAGCGGCCGTGTCGGGGCGCCCTGAAGTGTTCAGAGACGAAGCGCCGACCAGGCTCGTGCGCCGCGAGGCGGTCACCCGCGCTCGCCTGCTACCCCCGAAGGAAGCGAGAGTCACTGACCCGGCTGCGTCCATTCCCGAGCTTCCGCCCCTCGCGCGCCCCTCACGCAGCGGCGTGCTGGCGTCGCTGGGCGCGGTGGTGCTGGGGCTCCTCGGGTTGGTCGCGTGGAAGTACGCCGGTTCGAGAAACGTGACGCCGGTGGGTGAAGTGCAGGTGGTCGAGACACCTCCAGCGCCCAGGCCCCCGGTGGTCGAGCCACCCGCGCCGATCGCGCCTGTCGCGGTGAAAGAGCCGGAGAAGGAGAAGGAACCCCCGGTCGCGCCGAAGATCTCCAAGGTTTCGGCGCCGACCCTGGCCACCGTTTCCCGGCGGGTGGCGCAGGCGCGCGAGAAGGCGGCGAAGCTCGAGTCGGCCACCGCGCGCCGAATGATGACGCTCGATCTCGATCGGCTCGAGGGCCGGCTGCTGTCGGGCGACGTCCCTCGCACTCTCAATCGGGATCTCGACGAGATCCTCGAAAAATACGGAGCCCCCTGATGCTGCTGGCCCTCTTGCTCAGCGCCGCGCCTGCGACGGGTCTCACGCTCTCCGAGCAGATGGGGAAGGTGGGCACGCCCGTCACCGCGTACCTCGATGCCATCGAGCAGGAATTGGTGGCCGGGGGCGTGCCGGTGCGTCAGCTCAAGCTCAGCTGCAGCGGCAAGCGCGACTGTCTGCTCGCGGGAGCGAAAGAGGCGGGCCTGCCGGCGTTGGTCGCGGTGACGGTCGCCTACGGAAAGAAGCAGACCACGATCGATCTCGAGGGCTTGCGCACCACCGATGGCACCACGCTCGCGCAGCTCACCTTCACCGTGGGCTCGCGGCTGACGGAGCCCGATCGTGCGGCGGTGCAGAAGTTCGGCACGAAGCTCGCCGCTCTGCTCTCGCAGAGCGACGTCCCCCGGGTGGAAAAGCCCGTCGAGCCTCCGCCGCGGGTCATCACCGCCGATCCACCGCCCCCGTCGCTCGAGCTCTCGGCGCCGAAGGTGAAGGCGGCTCGTTCG
>JAYVNA010000779.1:0-3039 GCA_043758715.1 Archangium sp. | reverse complement strand
GCCAGTGCTCGAGCGTGTCGGCGATGACGCTCACCAGGTTCGCGCCGACGATGGCGTAGCCGGTGAGCAGCGCACCCGAGCCGGTGGCGTGCTCCTTGGGAAAGGCGAGGCTCACGATGGGCTCGACGGTGGTCAACCGCCGCGGCATGGGAACGGCGGTGCCTGTGCCCGCAAGCCCGCCTTCCACGTCGCCTGCGTAGATCATCGAGGCGGCGCTGATCACCCCCACCCGCGTTCCCAGGGTGGAACGGGTGATGCTCGCAGTCACCGGTGCCTCGAGCGTGAGCACGTTCGCATAACCGAGGGTGCCGCCATCGAGCGTCTGCAGGACATTTCCAGCCACGACCAGCGTGGGCGCGTTCTCGACGGGAGCGGTCAGATGCAACGCGGTGCTCGAGCGAAGGCCGAGGGACGGCGTCGGAATGCCCACGAGTTCTGGACTGAACGCGAGGTAGCTCGTGCCATTCTTCACCACGCCGGTGGGCGCGCGATCGAACGTGAGTGCGCTGAGGGTTTCGAAAGCTGTCCCGAACCAGAGTTGGCCTTCGGTGCCGCTCCAGGCGGTCATGCCGCCGACCGGCTGACCTTGGGCGGGAAGAGGCGCGCTGAAGAACGAACTCGGGCCGGTGACGAGCGAGCGATCACACTCGGCTGGGTTCACCGAACGGGACAACCTGAAGACCGAAGGAGCAACGCTGGGTTGCCCGCAGACGACTTCGAGTGCCGGAACCCGCCCCGGGCCCTGGGCGACCATCGTCATGCCGGCGAGCGTGGTGCCCTGGGGGCACGCGGCGCACGGGCCCAGCGCCACGTCCACGTGCAACGCATCGTCGGGGTCGCAGGGTCGGTTGGCCGCCGAGGTGCACAACGTCTCTGCACCCACCCCGCCCCGGCTCTCCCAGGTACGAGCCGCGTCGATGATGCTCACCTGCAGGGGCGCACCGCTCGCCTCGGCGGTGACCGCCAGCCAGCGCTCTTCCAGACCGGTGACTGACCTGATTTGGGGCAGCGCGCCTGCTTGGCACGCCGTGTGGGTGAACCCTTCGAGGCGCACCGGCTCGAAGTCGTAGCTGGCGATGCCGCTGCCGTTGGGCCAGCCGCGCTGAGAGACCCAAAGACCGCGTTCATCGACGAGGTACACACACTCGACGGCATCGTTGAGGCGCAGCCCGGTGACGGAGCGGATGCGATTGCTCGGGACTGCGCTGAAGTCGAGACGATCAGTCGCATTGGTGGCGATGAGGTCGAGCTCTTGCGCGTAGTCGCCGTCGATGCGCACGTAGCCCGCCCCGGGCCTCGTATTGACCGCGTAGACCGAGGGGCTCACCCCCGGTGTCGCGCTGCTCTGTCCGAGCAAGTCGTATGCGGCGTAGCTGTTGCCATAGACCTCTTCTCCCGCGACGCCGCCGTCAGCGAACCGAAAGGTGGACAGACCGCCGTCAGCCCAGAGCACCGAGAGGCGATCGAGCTCGTCGGGCGCGTCCTGCAGGTTGGTGCCGCGTGCGCCGTGCGCTGCCAGCGACCTGGGTGACTGCACGCCGAAGTCGAAGGAGGCCATCGTGCCCGCGACCGGGTCGAGGGAGATGGCCTGCAGGTGCCCGTCCTGAACGAAGGCCAGGTTGGTGCGTCGGTTGCCCCTGCCCTGCGAATAGAGGGGCGAGACGGTCAGCTTGCTGGCCCGCGTCCTGGAGCGCAGCGAGTTGATGTGCGTGCCCGCGTTCACGTTCGCGAGCACCAGCGGTGTGAGGGTGTCACCGCCGGGGTCGACGCACGACGCTCCGGCTCCGCAGCGCCAGCCACCCACGCAGTCGGTGTCGACAGCGCATTTCCACCCGCGGGGCGCCGAAGGGTCGTGGCACTCGCGGTGTTCGCCGTCGTTGGTGAGCCCGCAGCCCCAGCCCGCTTCGCAGTCGCCGTTGTTTTCACAGCGCCACGCGACCGCGGTGTCCCCGACTTGATGGCAGAACCCTTCGAGGCCGCAGCGCCAGTCGCCGGGACATTGATCAGGCAGCTCCCGCTGGCACGCGTAGCGGCCCGGTTCCAGCTGCGTGGGCGTACACGCCGCGAGGGCGAACAACGAGACGACGAGCGCGCGCCTCACGGCAGCACCCCCGCCA
Source organism: Archangium sp. (assembly GCA_043758715.1). Lineage (GTDB taxonomy): Bacteria > Myxococcota > Myxococcia > Myxococcales > Myxococcaceae > Archangium_A. Next base: position 922 of record JAYVNA010000779.1, on the reverse strand, counting down.
ACACCACCCCAGCGCCGCCGGGCATCACCACGGGCACCATCGCGACGCGCACGCCCGCTTCAGGCGCCGCGGGTGGCACCAGCATGAGCCCTCCGGCCACCAGCGCCGCGCCCGCCACCACCGCGAGGAGCGAAACAGTCTTCTGGGTGGCGATGGACTGAAGGCGCCCGCTGTAGGTCTTGGCGGGGCTGAGCACCACGGTGCGGTTGTCATCGTCAGCGCCCAGCTCGCCCTTCAGGCTGCTTTCGTTGGTGATCGCGAGAATGCCCAGGACGCCGCCGCCCAGCACCGCCGCGCCACCGACGGCCACCATGCTGTAGGGCAACACCCGCGAAGGCGCGGGGGGGAGCGGGGTGCCGCACGCCTCCGCCACCGCATAGGGAATGAGGAAGCGCAGCGACTCGAAGTCCTTCGCGAGCTTGGTGGCGCGGCCGATGGTGCGCGACTTGCGCGTCTCGAGCACCTGCACGTTCAGTTGAAAGACGCCCTCGAGCTTCACCAGCGAACCCGACATCACGTAGGGCGCGCCCAACGCATCGGCGAGCTCGGTGACGCAGGTCTCGTCGCCGCAGCCCATCAAGGCGCGCTGACGCTCCATGCCCAGCATGGTGGCGATCTCTGCCGACGAGATCGGATCGTAGTAGCCGCGCACCGCGACTTCGGCGGTCACCGATTCGGTCACCGAGGCGGCGACCGTGGCATCGACACCTGAAGCCGCGAACGAGAGCACGGCGATCTTCAGGTTGCCCGCTGCGAGAAGCGACACCGCCAGAGTGGTCAGCACACCGTGCCCTTAGCTTTCCAACCTCAGATCAGCAATCGTGCGCGCGTGTCGCTCCCCTACACCGCGTTGCGCGTCACCGAAGCCAGGTCGATCCCCCTCTTCGAAGGGCACGTGCGGAGGCTGGGTGAAGCGAGCCGC
>JAYVNA010000778.1:0-9449 GCA_043758715.1 Archangium sp. | reverse complement strand
AAGACGCCGTCCTGGTTGTTGCGCCCGATGCGGAGGTGATCGCGACCAACGTGTGTGGCTGCAAACATGTTTACCCCTCACCCCGACCCTCTCCCCCGCTGGGGAGAGGGAGCTAGGTTTTCCAGTTGGACAACTCATCCACCAATGCCTGCGTCGCGGGCGAGAGCGAGAGACCCAACGACTGAGGCGCCTCGCGCTGCACCGACGAGAGAGCGGGAGCGCCCGTGAGCAGCGCGTACCCCGGCGGCACCGCTTCGCCTTCCTGTCCGACGATGCCGAATGGACCACTGGCCCCCGCGCTCCGCCGGAACAGCACTGGCCGCCCGGGAACGCTCTGCTTGCCGCTCCCGCTCTCGTTGCCAAACTTCATCGTCGCCCGACGCCCGGTCTGCGTGAGCTTGTAGACGGCCGACACGCGATCACGCGTGAGCAGGCTGCCGCTGGTCTGCGCCACGATGAAGCCGCCGTAGCCGTAGACCTGCTCTTCAGGCTTCCAGCCGACTTCCTGGCGCAGCACCTCGAACCGTTTCGTCTGCTCGAGATCGAACCCGTCCTCGAGGATCTGCACCGGGCGAATGCCCAGCCGCTTCGCTTCAGCCGCGGCGAAGCGGTACTGCGCTTCTTTGTCCCCGGAGTCGTAGCGGATCGAATCCGACTGCCCCGAGCGCTCGGCGATGATCGCGTACGCGGTGGGGATGCCCGAGGTGATGGTGTCGAAGGTGTCGAGCAGGAAACTCGAGCGCTGGTAGCGCCTCTCCACCATCGCGCGAAAGGCCGCCTCGTCGCTGCCGTAGCGCTGAATGTGCTCGTGACCCATGGTGCCCACCGGCACCAGGCCCAGCTGCTGCGCGCCGTACACGCTGCTGGTGCGGGAGAGCCCGGCCTGCTTGCCACCCTCCAGCGCCAGCAGGTGTTGCTCAGGGCAGCTCGCCGCGCGCAGCCCCACCTCGAACAGCCGCAGCGGCGTGCCGAGCACCAGGCTCAGCTCAGCCACCCTCGCCTTCACCCGCGCCACGTAGCCCTCGCTGTCGACCGTGATCGACGGCGCCTTGACCCCCACCGCCTCGAGCGTCTCGAGCACCAACTGCTTCTGCGCCTCGCAGGTCACCGTCTTCACCGCGTCGGCGAGCTCACCCGGCCGGAACACCGCGACGCTGGCGACCTGAATCCGGTAACTCCACTGCAGCACCAGCGGCTCGAGCCACGACACCAGGCTCGACGCGCCGGTGACGGAGAAGACCGGCTCGCGATCGCAGAACACCGCGTTGCGAGGCAGGGAACGAACCGTCACCTGATTCGAGCCCAGCGCCACCTTCACCGCGGAGCCCATGTCGTAGTCGTGCGAGGCGAGGAACTCCCAGTCACCTGGCCGCGCTTCGGGCATCACCTTCTTCAGCTCGGCCTCGACGTCGAACGGCAGCACCTGCAGCCCGCCCTTGCGGTGCGAGTAGTAGAAGGTCTCGCGCCGCAGCGGCCAGCCGGCCTCGGCCATCGAGAACTTGTACCCATCGGTGAGCAGCAGTGGCGAACCCATGACCGTCTCCTTCGAACAGAGAAGTAATAAACACGCCATATAGAGTCGTCAAGACTCGTTCTGCTGATTTCGGGATCAGCGCGTGATTGCGGGCAGCTGCAGGCTCACGAAGAACCAGGCCGCGATGGCGGCGTTGACGATCGACACCACCGCCAGCGCGTAGAAGTACCGGCGCCGGGGTGAGCCGGCGGCAAAGCGCAGTGAGGTCACGAAGAGCACCGCGAAGGCCAGCACCGAGGTGGGCAACGCGAGCTGGCCGAAGGTGCCGCGCTTGCTCTCGAGCCAGATGGCCACGTCGACGGCGGCGGCCAGGGTGGCCGTCAACGAGAGCGCGCCCGCCACCCGCAGTGGCCAGCCGCCCTGCTTGCCCAGCGCCGCCTTGTCTTTGAGCAGGCTGCTCGCCCGGAACATCACGAGGGAAAAGATCACCCCGGCCAGGGCGGGCATGGTCTCGCTCGAGAGTCCCGCGGGCGTGCCACGCCAGAAACCGACACCCGCGACTGCACCCGAGAGCAAAGCGACGCCAAGCCAGATCATGGGCGGACCCTAGCCCACGCGATTCCGTCAGAGTTCCGCGCACTTCGAGCCGTGGCGCGCCCGGTGTCGTTCGCTGGCGTGCTGGGTCGTTCGCGCTGATTCGAGGCGTATTTTCAATGTATGAGCCAGGCTACTTCGCGAAGGAGCGATGTAAGTGCGTCAACCGCCTGGGCTATTCCCGATCTGGCAACGCGGTTGACGTGTGGATTTCGAAGTGGCGCAACCAGCCACCACTCACCCCCGAACATGCAGCCAAAGCCGCGGCGCACACAGCGGCCGACACTCCAAGGGGACGAACGATGACCCAGCTGAACACCGAGACGCTCTACGCGAAGTACGGCCCGACCATCTACGCGCGCTGCAAGCGCCTGTTGAAGGACCCGACCGGCGCGGAAGACGCGACCCAGGACGTGTTCATGAAGGTGCTCAAACACATCGACGCGGCCCCCGGTGAAGACGCAGTGCTGCCCTGGATTCACCGCATCACCACCAACCACTGCCTCAACGTCATTCGCGACGCCCGCCGCCACGCCGAGCCGGTCGAGCACGTGCCGGAGCAGATCGACGACGAGTTCGAGGACAGCGTGGTGACCCGTGACTTCGCCAACCGCGTGCTCGCCGCGACGCCCGACGAGCTCAAGCAGCCGGCGCTGATGTACCACGCGCGGGGCATCGAGCAGGCCCGGGTGGCCGAGGCGCTGGGCGTGTCGCGCCGCACCGTGCTCTATCGCCTCGCCGAGTTCACCCGCCGCGCGATGCGCATGCAGGAGATCGCGGAAGCCTGACGTTCAGCACGGGCGTGGACGCCATGCGAATCGGAATGGGTGAGAAGCGAAAAGCTCTCGGGGGCGCGGATGTTCAGGGTTTGCCGCGTTGCCCGATTCGCAGAGGCCCTCGGCGCGAGAGAAGGACGCTCAGGTGACGAAGTGGGGCGCTGGAACCCGCAGCGTACAGCGGGTTGTACGGTGCGGGTTCAGGGCCGAACGTGAACGGGTCGAAGCCCGAGTCCGTGGGCAATCGCCTCATTTTGCCGGCTCGAGCTGTTCCGGGTGTTCTGCAACAGCGTTTTCCTGAACGTCGAAGCTTGCATCACCGGCAGAAGCGAGCCCGTTCAGAGAGGCCTGCTCCATCCAAGCAAAAGAGGTCCACCCGAGCCGACCGCCGTCCCTGAAGAGCTGTCGGCGAATCCATCGTGCTCAGGAACGCCCCAGGTCCGCTTCACTGACCGCGCACGTTGCGGCTTTTCAGTTGTAGAACGCCACTCGTGCTTTCCCTGTTCGTCACCCTCCTGCTCGCCGCACCTGATGCGGGCGTGCTGACGAGCCGGCCGGTCTCCATCTCCGCCGAGAAGTTCGAGTTCTTCAAGAAAGAGAGCCGCGCGCTCTACACCGGCCACGCCAAAGCGATTCGCGACACCCTCACCCTCACCAGCGATCGCCTCGAGGTGTTCCTGACGCCCTCGGGCGAAGTGATGCGCACGGTGGCCAAAGGAAACGTCTACGCCATCGACGGCGATCGCGAGCTGTGGGGCGACGAGGCCGAGTTCATCAACGAGACCGGCGTGCTCACGGTGCACGGCAAGCCTCACGGCAAGCAGGGCACTCGAGAGATCGAAGGCGAGCTGGCCACCTTCACCACTGGCGTCGATCGACTCGTCGTCACCAAGGCCCGGAGCCGGGTGGTGAAAGAAGCGAAGGCCGAGCGCGTGATGATCGACGCCGACCTCCTCACGTTGGAGGGCGAGAAGAACCAGGCGAAGTGGACGGGCCACGTGCACGCGGTGAAGGGCAAGACCACCCTGCTCGCTCCCGAAGTCACCGCGCACTACGACGCGCAAGGCGAGGTCGATCGCGTGCTCGCCCGCGGAGGCGTCGAGGTCACCGAGGACGATCGCTGGGCCCGGGGACAGAACGCCGACTACGACGTGCCCAAAGGCATGCTGGTCGTCACCGGAAAACCCGAAGCCCGCCAGAACAAGACCCGCATGAAGGGCACCAAGGTCACGTTCTTCTCGGGCTCGGAGTTCCTCGAGGTCGAGAACGCCACCACGGTCATCGAAGTCGACCGGAAGAAGGTGAAGTGATGTCCGACGAGGTCTCGGACGCCGATCTGCTGCGAGAGGCGGGTGGTGAGCTGTCCACCTTCCTCAAGGCGAGCCCGCTGTGGCTGGTGGTGCCTTCGGTGTTGCTGGCCGGCGGCGCGGTGCTGGACGCGTACGTCTCGCCGCTCCACTCGATCGCCCCCGCGCTGGTGGGCGTGGCCAAAGGCATCGGCTGGGGCGTGTACTTCCGCTTTGCCATGCAGGCCTCAGGGGGCTCACTGACCGCGGGGTTCGTCACCCCGGTGGTGGCAATGCTGCTGGCGTTCGTGGGGCTCGAGTACGGCGGCTGGGGCCTGCTGTTGCCCATCGTGATCTGGCTGGTGCCGTTGATCGACTACGCCAGCATGTACGGCGAAGGCGCGGCCGGGGCGATCGGCGGCGTGCTCGACACCGTGAAGACCGCTCCGCTGTTGTGGTTCGGCACCATGTTCGCGTTGCTGGTCGGGCTCATCATGGTGGGCTTCGTGCTCGCCTTGCCGATGAGCATCTTCTCGACCTACGCCCACCGCGAAGGCGCGTGGCTCGCCGACTTGATCGGCGGCGCCCTGGTCGGGCCGCTGGTGCACGTGGTGGTGGTGTACCGCAGCCGGCTCTTCCTCTCGATTCACGGTGACCCCGAATGAGCGACTCCGCGCTGGTCGCCACCGGCCTGCAGAAGACCTACGGCACCCGCCGGGTGGTCGATGGCGTCACCTTCACCGTGGAGCCCGGCGAAGTGGTGGGGCTGCTGGGGCCCAACGGCGCCGGCAAGACGACCTCGTTCTCGATGGTGATTGGGCTCGTGCAACCCGACGCAGGCTCGGTGCGCCTGGGCACCCGGGAGCTCGCCGGCCTGCCGATGCACCTGCGCGCGCGCGCAGGCCTGGGCTACCTGCCGCAAGAGGCTTCGATCTTCCGCAAGCTCACCGTGCGCGACAACCTGCTCGCGGTGCTGGAACTCGACCCTTCCCAGACGAAAGCGCAGCGCGCGGCCACCGCCGATCAGCTGCTGAGCGAGTTCGGCCTGAGCCACGTGGCCCAGAGCCTCGGGGAGACCCTCTCGGGCGGTGAGCGCCGGCGGGCCGAGATCGCAAGATCGCTCCTCCCTAAGCCCCGCTTCATGCTGTTCGATGAACCCTTCGCCGGGGTCGACCCGATCAACGTGGGCGAGCTGCAGAAGGAGATCGCCCGGCTGCGCGATCGGGGGCTCGGAGTGCTCATCACCGATCACAACGTCCGCGACACCCTGCGCATCTGCGACCGCGCGTACATCATCGCGGCGGGCCGCATCCTTGAAGAAGGCACGCCGCAGGCCATCGCCTCCTCAGAACGGGCACGCTCTGTGTATCTCGGCGCCGACTTTTCGCTTTCCTGATTCATTCCAAACGGTTGGCAAGTCACCCAGAAATAGACCCGCACTTGGCGTTGCGGTTTGAGTACCCTTGGCACAACTTTTGATGGAGGGGTGCGACGCATGGGTATGGAGCTCAAACAAAGCCTGAGGATGTCGCAGCAGCTGGTGATGACACCCCAGCTGCAACAAGCGATCAAACTGCTCCAGCTGTCTCGCATGGAGCTGATCGAGCAGATCCAACAGGAGATGGAGTCCAACCCCCTGTTGGAGAGCCCCGACGAGGTGGACGGAGACCTGTCTGACAAGGCGCCCGGTGAGGCGTCTCTGGAAGCCGGCAACCTGGAAGCCCCGTCCATCGCCGACGCCCCGGTTTCCGACACCGCCCAGGAGGTCAAGCCGGAGAACGCCCCGGCCGAGATCGACTGGGACGCCTACCTGAACAGCTACCAGTTCAACGAGCCGACCACCGCGTCGAACAAGGGCAACGTCGATCTCGAAGACCTGCCCTCGTTCGAAGCGAACATGGTGAAGAAGGAAGATCTGTTCGATCGCCTCTTCGACCAGCTCAGCGGCTTGCGCATGAATGACGCCGAGCGCCGCATCGCCGAGCTCATCATCGGCAACCTCGACGACGACGGGTACCTGAAGCTCGCCGACGTCGAAGGCGACGCGCTCATTCGCCTCTGCAACGAAGCCGACGTGCCGATGTCGGTGGGCACCAAGATGCTGCGCAAGATTCAGCACCTCGACCCGGTCGGGTGCGGGTCGCGCGATCTGCTCGAGTGCCTGCTGATTCAGGTGCAGCTGATGAACGACCCTGCGGCGACGTTGCTGCAGACGATGATCAAGAAGCACATGAAGCTTCTCGAATCGAAGAACCTGCCGGCCATCGCGCGCGATCTGAAGATCCCGCTCGACGACGTGATCGCCGCCACCAAGCTGCTGGGCAAGTTGGACCCCAAGCCGGGCCGCAACTACTCGGGCGAAGAGGCGCAGCACATCACGCCCGACGTCTTCATCCACAAGGTGGGCGACGACTACCACGTGGTGCTCAACGACGACGGCTTGTCCAAGCTGCGCGTCAGCGACGCCTACCGCCGGGCCCTGCGCAACGGCGCGCTCAACCCGAAACAAAAAGAATTCGTGCAGGAGAAGATGCGCTCGGCGCAGTGGCTGTTGCGCTCGATTCAGCAGCGCCAGCGCACCATTCACAAGGTGACCGAGAGCATCGTGAAGTTCCAGCGCGACTTCTTCGACAAGGGCATCGCGCACCTCAAGCCGCTGATCCTCCGCGACGTGGCCGAAGACATCGGCATGCACGAGTCGACGGTCAGCCGCGTCACCACCGCGAAGTACGTGCACACGCCGCAGGGCATCTTCGAGCTCAAGTACTTCTTCAACTCTTCCATCGCGCGCACCGGCGGCGACGACATCGCCAGCGAAGCGGTCAAGAACCACATCAAGCAGCTCGTCTCGACGGAGAACGCGAAGAACCCGTACTCCGATCAGAAGATCGTCGAACTGCTCAAGGCCCAGGGCATCGAGATCGCCCGCCGCACGGTGGCGAAATACCGCGAAGTCCTCGGCGTGTTGCCGTCGAGCAAGCGCAAGAAGTACTACTGAGGAACCACGACATGGCTCTGCCCGAGGTCCTCATCGTCGACGATGATCAGCTGATCCGCGCGATGGTGCGAGACGCGCTCAGTGACGTGCCCTGCGAGATTCGCGAAGCCGACTCGGGCGACGCGGCGCTGGCGGCCATCGCTGAACGCAGCCCCGCGGTGGTGTTGCTCGACCTGGTGATGCCGGGAAAGAGCGGCCTCGAGGTGCTCAAGACCTTGAAGGGCGGCACCGCGCGGGTGCTGGTGCTCTCGGCGCTCGATACCGAGGCGCTGGTGCAGCAGGCGCTCGCCGGGGGCGCCCACGGCTTCTTGTCCAAGCCTATTCACCCGCTCGACGTGCAGAACCTGGTGCGGGGAGCACTCGAGGCGGCACGCTCGTGAACGAAGAATATTGGCTGGCCGACAGCGAAGCGCGCGTGCTGGGCCCCATCGGCCTCGACGTGATCACCACCCTGCACGCCCGGGGCAAACTGCTCGACGTGCGCGCAGTCTCGCGGGACGGCCGCAAGTTCGTGCCGCTGCGCGAGATGCCCGAACTGCAGGCGGTGCTCTCGGCGCCCGTCACCCAGAACGACGGCGCGCGGGCGCAGCAGGAGGCGACGCGCCAGATTCGCGAGTGGCTCGCTTCGATTCAGAGCCGCGCCACCCAGGAGATCTTCAAGGTCCCCCAGCCCGCCTCGCGTGACGCCTGGCGCGCGGCGTTCTTCTCGCTGGTGCATCGCTACGTGCCCAGCCGGCTGCCGCCTGACACCACGCCTGAATTGCGGCTGGCCTGCGAAGACGCCTTCCTCGCGCTCTCGGAGCGCATGGTGGAGATCGAGCGCCAGTTCCGCGCGCCCACCGCCCACCTCGCGCCCCCGCCTCCGCCGATTCCCACCATCGAGCCCGCGCAGATGGCGCGGCTGGTCCATCGCAGCAGCGGCGTGCAGGTGAGCCTCTCGCTCAAACGCGGCGACGCCCGGCCCTTCACCCAAGATCTGGAGCACAGCTGGCAGACCGACTGCATGTTCATCGGGACCGCTGAACGCATCGTGCCGGGCACCCCGGTCGAGGTGGCAGTAGGCTTCGAAGGCCACGTCACCCAGCTGCATGCCACGGGCCGGGTGATGGCTTCGCGGATGGGTGGGTTTACCGTTCGGTTGCTCAATCTCGGGGAAGACCAGCGGGCGTTGATTCGCACCTGGGTGGCCCGCTCGACCACGAAATAGGTCGCTGGATTCGTCGCTTGCCGGTGGTACCGTCGGGGCGATCTTCGAGCCTCGACCCTGAGGCCGCCGAGGGTCGTCATAGGGAGAGCGCATGCAACTGAACATCACGTTTCGTCACCTTGACCCGATCGACTCGCTGAAGAATTACGCCCGGGAGAAGGTCGAGCGCGTCAACAAGTACCTCGACAAGGCGACGGAAGCGCACGTGGTCCTCTCACTCGAGAGGCACCTGCACCACGCAGACATCAGCATCCACTCCGGCAACTTCCTGTTGCGCGGCAAGGAGCGCAGCGAGGACATGTACGCCTCGATCGATCTGGCGATGGACAAGATCGAGAAGCAGCTCAAGCGCTACAAGGAGAAGCTCAAGACCCACCACGGCCGCGAGCGCGTGCACCACAATCAGAACCTGGTTCGCCACCACATCTACGAGGGTCACGGCGCGGTTGCCGAGCTCGCAGAAGCGGCCACCCAGAAGATCGTCAAGACCAACGAGTTCCTCGCCCACCCCATGGGGATGGAAGAGGCGATCATGCAGATGGATCTGATGAACAACGATTTCTACGTGTTCACCAACTCCACCACGATGGAGATGAACGTCGTCTACCACCGCAAGGACGGCACCATCGGTCTCATCGAAGCGTCCGCGGTCGAGAAGCGTTCGCTCGTCGGTTGACCCTCGAGCAGTAAACTCAGCGGCGGGCCTGATGCTCTTCGGTTCGAGCGTCAGGCCCGTTTGCTTGGTTCAGGGCACGCCGACGGCCGCGGGTGCAGCGAGCTTGGCCGCGGCGATGCGATGCCCCACGGGATCGAGCCCGTGCCCGTACGGAAGGCTCTGCAACGCCACCGGCAAGCGGCCGGGAGTGCCCTTCTCGCCGGCGATCGCCTGCGCCGCCGCCTCGGTGGCCGCTTCGCGGTACGAATAGGTCGCCAGCACCACCTTCGACTCGTGCGCCTGCGCCGCCAGGTAGGGCAGCCCGAGCACCACGGTGATCACCGGCTTTCCCGAGAGCGAGGCGTTGGTCACCAGCTCGAGCTGGCGGGAATTGGTCACCGCCACCACCACCACGTCAGCGCCTTCAGCCAGGGCGCGGGCCTGCAGCTTGAGCTCGTC
>JAYVNA010000777.1:0-3047 GCA_043758715.1 Archangium sp. | reverse complement strand
GAAGGGTCGCCGCCCAGCCCGCAGTCGATGCGCAGGGTGGCGGTGTGATCACGCGAGACCTCCGCCAGGCTGGGGTTGAAGCTGAACACCGGGTCGCGGGTCATGTCTTCGGGCGAGAGCGTCGAGTAGAGCCGGGTGAGGTAGGCGTTGCGGCGGAACAGCGCGCCCGCCTCATGCGCCGGCTGCACCACCTTCTCGTCGATTTGCGCGGTGAGCGCCGCGGGATCGAAGTTGCTCACCCACCCAGTGAACGCCTCGGGGTGCTGCGCGCGGTAGCTGCCCAGGTAGTACGCGAGCTGCTGCAGGAAGGCGTCTTCGTTGGTCACCATCTTGAGCCCGTCGGGGAAGGGAAGCTGCGCGAGCACCAGCGCCTTGAGCAACGGCGGGAGCGTCGGCTGCACGAAGGGGCCGAAGCCAGAGTTGGCCGCCTGCGGCGCGTAACCGTTCTGGAACAGGTACGCGACGTACGCCGCCGGGTCGGTGATGGCCGCGAGGTCCTTCAGGCTGCCGAAGCGCTGCGGGCCGTCGAGCACGTCCTGCATCACGCTCGAAGACCCCGCGTACTCGGTGATGAACGCGTGCTTGTCGGGTGCCTCGGAGATCGCCTTGATCACCACGTCGTTGTAGTTCTGCGCGCGGCCCAGCCAGTCGATCTGCGAGTCATTGAGCACGACGTGGTTGTAGTTGCGCGGAATGGCGCGACCGGCCCCCAGCATCCACACCTGGATGCCCATGTTCGGCTGCGCGGCGACGCTGGTCAGAATGATGGGAATCATCGGCAGCTCGCTGGGGTACTCGAGCACCACCGGCTGAATGTCGCCGGTCGCCTTGCCGCTCTTGAGCTTGAGCGCGAGGAAGTAGGCGCCGGGGCGAATGTAGGGCCCGACCGTCTCTTCCGTCCCCGTGGGGATGAAGTAGCGGTTGTCGGCCAGCCACTGCAGCATCTCTTCTTTGCGATCGGCCCTGAGCACCGCGTAGTCGTAGGGCCCGATGGAAGCCTGGGTCACCAGCGGGTTGAAGCCGCCGCTCATTCCTGCGCTCTCCGCGCTGTCGTTGACCGAGGCGCTCGCTGGAGCCAGGCCCCCCAGCCCGAACGCACCGCCGCTGCAGGTACCGGTGAAGGTGGTCTGCACGAAGTAGCGCGGCTGGGTGGTGTTGATCAGCTGCGTGAAGAGCTCTTCGGTGCCGAGCTTCAAGGTGGGCACCGAGGGGAGCGGCAGCAGCCAGCCAAAGTCACTCGCGTCACCGGCGTACTGAATCTGAATGTGCGCGTTGACCACCCCATCCTTCACCGAGAACAAGATGCGCTCGCCGGCCTGCACGATGGGCACGGTGGGGTCGGGCGGGGCGAAGCACCCACACGCGTCTGCGTTCTGGGCGGCGAACGCCACCCCAAGGGAAGTCACCAACGCAGCAGTGCGGAGTCGAGCCATCATGCGGAAGACCTCGGTCGGGAGAAGGAAGCGGGCCGCTCTTCGCAGAATGCATGCCACTGGGGAATCTCAGCGATTCCGGCACCTCCCCTGCCCGTCGCCTCGCGCCGTCAGGCGATCTCACCGCGTTTCGTCACGAAATTCTGAGGCGCTCAATGAGGGCGCGTAGCGCTCGGCCAACCAATCGGTGGCCACCACGAAGGTGCGCCGCTGCAGGTCGACCCACCGCGCCAGCCTCCGCTTGCCGTCGCTGCTTGAGGGCGCGTGCATCATCTTCGCGCGATCGCCCCGCAGTTGGATGAACGAGGCCAGGCGTTTACCGAGGTAGAGCCCCAGGTTCACCTGGCGGTAGAGGCGCTCGGTGAGCCGCGTCCACTTCGAGCGCGCGAAGAAGAGCTTGCGCAGCTCGCGCCCCTGCGGCGACTCGAGGTCCTGGGCGACGGCCTTCTTGCCCCACCCGAAGGCGCCGCGGGGCACGCCCTTCTCCTCGAGAATGCGCCTGCAGATCGGCCGGTCGTAGCCGTTGCCCAATCGCCAGGGCGCCATCTCGTCTGACATCGACACTCGCTGAATCGAGGCGACGCTGCGGGCGAACATGTACGCGGGGCTGCACTCCACCACGCCGTAGCGGGTGCGCGCTTCGGACAACGAGACGCCGCTGGGTGAGCCACGAATCATCTGCGACTGCAGGCGGCTGGCGGGCAGCTGCACTTCCCACACGCCGTCGCCCCCGTGCCCCTGGAAGATGATGGTGGGCACGTCGTGGCTGTCGGCTTCTTCCAGCACCGAGTGAAAGAGCAGCTCGGGTGAAGTCTCGGTGCTCGCCCAGCACCAGGCCTCCAGCTCTGCGGGCAGCTCCTCGAGGTTGAGGTCGAGATGACGCGGCTGCGCGCCGACGATGCGCGCGATGTCGGAGCCGTCGTCATCGGTGAGCTTGGCCCGCATCAACTTCTGCAACACCGACGGCATGCGCGTGTTCGAGGTCTGCGAAGACCAGCTGATGATCGGCGCCCCCACGATCGGCTGCACCAACGCCGCGATGGTCGGGGAGTCGTAGCCGCGGCTCGCGGTGGTGGCGGCCCGCATGGGCCTGACCCGCCGCGGATCCGTCGCGTTCTTCCACAGGGCGCGCACCGCGCCCGTGAGTTGATCGACGTAGTCCTGGTATCCGGTGAAGGTTCGTTGCACGTCGTGCATGCGGAAGGCGGGCTCGCCCTTCGCGTCGAGGTGCAGCGCTTCGAACACCACCTGGCTCATCACCTCGAGGCGCGGGTGCACCACCGGGAACTGGCGAATGTAGTTGTGTACGCCCAGGCAGCCCGACTCTCCCCAACGGCGATGATCCGCTTCGGGGTTGAGCCGCGCGCCCATGCGGCCCAGCAGCACCACCAACGAATTGCTCGCGTGCCACTTGTTGCCATCGCGCGCGTAGACGATGCGGTCGAGGGTGGTGTGGGCCGGCACCAGCACCACTTCGTCATCGTCGACGCGCAGGCCGCTCCCGTACATGTGCTCGGCGGTGTGAAAATCGCCCGCGACGAAGTCACCGCTCCACATGCCCGACACCACCCAGCAGGGGGCGGGCGATGGGTCGACCTCGACGAAGCGGCCGAC
>JAYVNA010000776.1:0-3048 GCA_043758715.1 Archangium sp. | reverse complement strand
TCGAGGAGCAGTGCTCGGAGTTCGGCCTCACCCGCCTCACCGGCGTCCTCCAGGGCATTCAGGACGTCGACAAGCGCGGCTCGCTCATCTTCATCGTCGGAACGCTGGCGCGGGCGGTGCGATCTGACGAGCTGGCGATCGACTCCGCGGCCAAGGTCTGCCGAACCATCTTCTCCACGGCCAAGGCCCCCGGCGCGGCGCAATCGAACGCTCAGCTCGCCTTGCCCGTGGTGGGCGACCTGGTGAAGGCCGGCGTGATCAACGAAGGCATTTGCGCCATCGACACGCTGATCTTCGGCTGCGCGGGTGGAATGCAGCCGGCCTGCCGCTGACGGAACCTGCGGCCCCGTTCCGTGCGTCAGAGCGCCATGCGCTCACTCGTGCTCGCCCTTGGTCTGTTTGCTTCGATCGGTGCCGCCCAGCAGAAAAAACCCGAGGTGCCGGCCCAGAACGCCGATTTCACCGCAACGGAAATCACTGCTGCCCCTGCCAAACCCCTCGCAGAAATCTACCTGCACCCCCCGAAATCGAAGTTCGATTGCCTCATCGGGGTGCGTATGAACTTCAACGACAAGCTCCGCGAGAGTGTGCACGAAATGTGACACCTTTCTCACACTGTGGGACCGTCAAGAGCAGCTTGGGATTTGCGGTTGGTTGCGGAGTGGTAGCATCTTCCCGCCGCCCAGATTCATCGGGCCAAAGGGATTCGCCGGAGGATTTCATGAAGAAGGCATTGGGTTTGACGATCGCGCTGTTCCTCACGCTGCCTGCGTTCGCGCAGGAAAAAGGCGTCAGCTACAAAAAGCAGACGGAATACTCGTTCGAAGACGACACCATCGAGGGCGACTTGACCAAGCCCGACGGCGAGTACGTCGAGGCTCGCAAGAAGGTGAAGCACTCGAACCTCATCAAGATTCGCGAAGAGTTCAAAGACAAGGTCATGCAGTCGGTCGGCGAGCTCTGACGGGCTCGTCTCAACCTCGGGAACCCGGACAGCCGCTGGCTGTCTGACCCCTCGAAGCTGGTCATTCACCGGGTGAGCGCGATTCGCCCGAGCCAAAATTTTCCCCGGAGGCCCTCGTGGCTGTTCCCCTGACGCTGAAGGTTTTCAAAGGCGACGAATTGGTCGTCTCGAAGGACTACGACCGAGACATCATCAAGATCGGCCGCCTGTCCTCGGCGCACCTGTGCCTCGACGACGAGAAGGTCTCGCGCATCCACTCCGTGATCGAAGTCGCGCCCGACGGCACGCTCTCGATCATCGACATGGGCAGCGTCGAAGGCACCTTCGTCAACGGCAAGCGGGTCAACAAGGGCTCGCTCCAGTTCGGTGACGAAGTGAAGGTCGGCAACACCACCATCAAGGTCGAGGCCGCTGGCGCCGCGCCGTCCGTCGCCCCCTCCGTGGCCCCGAGCGTCGCTCCCGCCGCCGCGGCCGAGGCGGTCGCCGCCATTCCCGTTCCCGTTCCGGTCGCCGTGCCTGTCGTTCAGCAGGCCGTCGTGCAGCAGGTCGTTCAGCAGGTGCCGATTCAGGCGCCTCCCGTTTCGCACCAGCCCGCGCCCGTCGCCCAGCACGTTCAAGACGAGGCCACCGGGGCCTCGATGCGCTCGCGTCCCCGCCGCCGCAAGGGCTCCGGCCCCCTGGGCGTCGAGCTTCGGTTCCTCTGGGGCGATCACATGGTGGGCGAGTACTTCCTCCACCCTGACGTCGAGAAGACCTTCACCGTCGGCACCACCGCGGCCGCGCAGTTCGTGATGGGCGATTCGAAGCTCGGCGCGCCCATCTTCGACCTGGTCAAGTTCGGCAAGGCCGGCGCCACCCTTCGCTTCACCTCGAAGATGAACGGGGAGCTGCAGCGCAAGTTCGGCGAAGAGACGATGACTCTCGACGAGGCGAAGAAGAAGGGCATCGCGCAGAACGACGGCGACGCCCTCTCGCTCACGCTCCAGCACGAAGACTTCGCCTGGATCGATCTGGGCGGCATCGTGGTCGAGGTGTTCTTCCAGCCTCAGCCCAAGGCCGTGTTCGTGCCTTTCGCCGAGTCAGTCGACTTCACCGTCCTCAACATCTTCCTGTTGATGTTCTTCCTCGCGGCGCTCTTCGTGATCAGCGCGGCGAACCTCAACGCGGAAGGCGAGGCTTTCGACGACGAGCTCAACTCGAACTCGGCGCGCATCGCCAAGCTGCTGATCAAGCCGCCTGAGAAGAACCCCATTCTCCAGAAGTTCGAGAAGAAGAAGGACTCCGGAGAGATCGCCCAGAAGCACAAGGGAGAGGAAGGCCAGATGGGCAAGAAGGACACCCCGAAGCGCTCGGCCCACGCCGCGCCCAAGGGCGACCCGAACAACAAGGACCAGGCCCGTCTGCTCGTCGCCAAGGTGTTCGGCGGCAGCGGCGGCGGCATCTCGACCATCTTCGGCCACCAGGGTCTCGGCGGAGAGCTCAAGAGCGCGATGGGCAACATGTTCGGCGCAGCGGCCGGCGATTCCGGCGGCTTCGGCGGCCTGGGTCTGCGCGGGTCGGGCTCTGGCGGCGGCGGCGTCGGTGACACCATCGGCATCGGCGGCATCGGCACCAAGGGTCGCGGCGGTGGCACCGGCGGTTACGGCTCTGGCGTCGGCGTGCTCGGCGGCAAGAAAGACGTCGACATCGGCATCACCTCGTCTGACCCGGTCGTGATGGGCTCGCTCGACAAGGAACTCATTCGCAAGGTCATTCACGCCAACCGCGGCCAGATTCGGTACTGCTACGAGAGCCAGCTGAACCGCTTCCCCAAGCTCAACGGCAAGGTGGCGATCAAGTTCATCATCTCGCCCACCGGCTCGGTCTCGGCTTCGTCGGTGGCTCAGACCACCGTCGGCAATGCTGAGCTCGAGGCCTGCGTCGCCGGCCGCGTGCGCACCTGGACGTTCCCCAAGCCCAAGGGTGGCGGCGTCGTGATCGTCACGTACCCCTTCATCTTCGCCCAGTCGGGCGGTCAGTAAGAGGTTTCATCACCGACTCGCGAAGCCCACGCCTTCGCTTCCTCACGGGAGCGGGGGCGTTCT
>JAYVNA010000775.1:0-3049 GCA_043758715.1 Archangium sp. | reverse complement strand
GCTCGCGGCGACGGCTCTCGCTGGGCCCCCCGATGGAGGCGCCACGTTCGAAATGCACGTCAACGAGCGCGACCTGCTCCGCGACCCGCCCGCGAACGGCCAACCGCTCCCGGCTGCGGGCAGCGCCATCAAGTTGGCGAAAGGCGCCAGCATCGCGCTGACCCTCAACGAGCCCGCGATGTTCGCAATCGACTGTTCCATCAACCGCATCGCCTTTGGCAACAGTGGCTGGGACATCACGGTGACCGCGCCTCGTCAGTTCGTGATGCGCGGGTATGAGCTGGGCAAGTCGACCCTCACCCTGTGGTGCGAAGACGGAAGGCCTCGGAGCTACATCGTGGTGGTGAACTCGCCGAGCTGCGGCGTGGCGTTCAGGGCGCGAGGCTCGTACGGCAGATCAGAAGTTCGTTCGCTCTCGTAGAAAATGCGGGGATCCGGCGCGTGTTGGCGTCGCATGACCTTTCTTGCGATGGAGCGAGACGAGCGGCCGAGACTGCGACGACTGTCGCGCAGTACCCGGGAACGCCCACCGAGGTTGCGAGGCGCATCGGGGCAAGCGACCGCTGGGGTGCACAAGTGGCGCGCGAGGTGGGTGGCGTGTCCGAGCGTGGAAAGTCTGGAGGACGCGGACCGCTCGGGGCGGCCGCCGAGCATTTCAGTCGCCACGAAGTGTGAGCTGGTGAAGTTGGCGTGCGACCGCCCGCCCAAGGTGACGTTCGCCGAGGTGTGGACGCAGCAGGCGTTATCCGACGCGCTTCGGCGTCAGACAGGCAGGCGGGTGAGCCGGAGCACTGTCCAGCGAGTGCTGAGCGCCGAAGGCCTGCGGCCGCATCGCGTTCGCTTTGAGGGTAAGCAGCGAGATCCTGGCCGCGTTCGCGCCCGATACGAGCTGGCCTCTCGAGCTTCGCACCGGGTCACTCGTGTGACCTGGCTTCGTGATGCTCTCGCGGGTCGCGAAGACGACCTTCGGGTGCGTCAGAACCGGGGTGGTGGAAGGAAGAGGTCTCGCTGTGGGTTTCTTCGCTCGAGGGTGCGGGCGAGTTGGTCGAGCCATTGGCTGTGCCCGAGATCGGCGTCCGTGACCACGATGGAAAGCCACCCGCACTCGGCGAGCCGACGCCGCTGCTGGGCGTCACGTACGAACTGAATGCGAGTGGCGTGCCATCGGAAGCTGTCGACGTGCATGACCACGAGGTGATCGGGCCATGCCGCGTCGGCGCGCATGATCAAGCCCGTTGCGTCGCTGATTTCAAATTGCAGCCGAGGCGGAGGAAGACCGTGAGCGCGAAGGCGACCCCTAAACTGCGTTTCCAGGGGAGACTCAGTGGTGACGCCTTGGCGCAGTCCCAGCAACTTCCTGAGCCGGGCCAGGCCAGGCGTGGCTTGTTGACGGTGGAGCGGTAGTTCGGCGGCGAGCCACTCGGGCAGCAAAGAAAACCGGTGTTGCGCAGCGTCGAGCAGGATCTCGAGTTGCTGATCAGCGACTGACTCCGCAACGTCGATGATGGTACGCGCGAGGCGCGTCACCTGAAAGCCGTCAACGGAAAGTGCGTCGAACAGGCACCGCGGGCGGTGCACGGCAAAGCCTTCTCCAGGAAGCCGCAACATCCGTCGGGTTGGAACGCTCACATGAACAGGGCTGCCCCGCGTCGCGAAGCCATTGAGGCGCCAGACCGAGGCTGCCGTCGCATGGCTGAGCGCGCTGCCCTCGCCGCCAATCTGCGTGGCCAGAAACGCGCGTTGCTGCCAGCACGCTGCCACCGCCGAAAAGCGAAAGGCACCGCGGAAGAGCCGCACCAGCCGCTTGCTCTCGG
Source organism: Archangium sp. (assembly GCA_043758715.1). GTDB lineage: Bacteria > Myxococcota > Myxococcia > Myxococcales > Myxococcaceae > Archangium_A. Next base: position 1,235 of record JAYVNA010000775.1, on the reverse strand, counting down.
TCGCCCAGCGAATCGCGTTTCCACCGAGGCCCAACTCGCGAAGCTGGTCGAACGTGATGGCTCCCCACTGACTCCGCGCCTTCTTTTCCGCCGCCGCCCACTCGCCCATGATCGACGTCTACCTGAGGGGGCCGACATCAACCGACGTGGGCTCTGCAAGCGCCGTCAGGACGGCACTCCGAGAGCCCGCGTTCACCATTTCGAAGCGTGAGTCACCGAGTCACAAAAAGCGAGAGGAGAGGGGCTCGTTGGGTGAGCACGAGGCCGAACCAAAACAGCCAGCGCCCCCTTTCCCGGCAGCAGTTTCAGTCCCCGCCGTGATCGTCGGGGCCCAGGCCTGCCATGGTGACGAGGTTGCGAGGGTGAAACGCTCCGCCCCGCGCCTCAAGCACGCGTTCACTCCACGCCTGCGGCACCGCGTTCTCGCCGAAGATCGCGCCGAACAGCGCCCCGGTGACCGCGGCATTCGTATCGCTGTCACCGCCCCGGTTCGCGACGTCGATGATGGCCGCCTCGAGTGACGGAGCGTGGAACAACTCCCAGAACGCCAGCCGGTAGGTGATGCGCACCGACGTGGGCCAGGGGAAGAACAGGTGCAGATCAGGGCCGTAGAGCTCGGGGTCGTCCTGCTGCGCGTATTTGAGATCTTCCCGCAGCCAGTCAGCCGAGTCCTTCGTCTGCGAGACCCAGTCTGATTCTTTCCGGCCGAGGGTCGCCGCCGCGTACGAGAGCTCGGCTTCGGCGACCTTCAGCAACTCAGCGGGGTCGAGGCGTTCGGCGGGCGTGGAGATCGCCGCCGCGATGATCCCGTTGAAGGTCGCGCAGGCCAGCTGGCAGATCGGATCGAAGTGCGTGATCGCCGAGTCCTCCATCGAGGCGAGCACGCGCTCCTCTCGCTTCGAGTGAAAGAACGCGCCGATCGGCACCGTGCGGGCGAGGGAGGCGTTGTCGCGGACCTTCTGAAAACCCTCGAGCCAGACCCGGCGGCCCGAGTACTCCGGCGAGCGGCCGTCGATGATCTGCTCCAGCGCCGACTTCACTGCATCGGGCACGTCGAACGCCGACGGCAACCAGCGCGCGTAGGCCTTGCCGGTTTCGAAGACGTCGTAGCGGCGAAGGTTGCGCAACGTGCCCGAGAGCACCTGCGCCAACTCGCAGCCCCAGGTCACCTGTCCCGGCGGCAGCTCGAACCGGCCCCCGCCGCGAGGCTCGGTGAGCGGGCCCTCATTGAGCTC
>JAYVNA010000774.1:0-9482 GCA_043758715.1 Archangium sp. | reverse complement strand
GAAATCACGTAGCCGGTGTCGTCGGCCAGCGCGCTCTCATCGACCTCGAGAAAGGCGCCGCGGGGCGTGTAGCAGCCAAGCGAGAGGAGAAGGACGAGGGCTGCGAAGGTTCGGGTCATGAGGAGGGCTCTTTTTCACAACCGCGACAGTTCGTCTGCGTCGTCCCTCGATGCAAACCCCGCTCCGGTCAGGCAGCGGGGGTGAATCGGTAACTCAGCTGGCGCCGCGGCCGGTCAGCACGACCGGGAACGTCTTGAGGATGAGGCCGATGTCTTTCGAGAACGACCAGGTGTCGATGTACTGGAGGTCCATGTACATCCACTGCTCGAAGCTGATCTCGTTGCGGCCGGAGACCTGCCAGATGCAGGTCAGACCCGGGCGCACGGACAGACGGCGGCGCTGCCAGGGCTCGTACTTCGCCACTTCGCTGGGCAGCGGGGGGCGCGGGCCGACGACGCTCATGTCACCGCGCAGCACGTTGATGAGCTGAGGAAGCTCGTCGATGGAGAACTTGCGCAGGATGCGGCCGATGCCGGTGATGCGCGGGTCCTTCTTCATCTTGAAGACCGGGCCGTCGACTTCGTTCTGCTTGGCCAGCTGGGCCTTCAGGGCCTCGGCGTTCTCGACCATCGTGCGGAACTTCAGCATCTGGAAGGGGCGGCCGTGCAGGCCGGTGCGCTGCTGGCGGAAGAGCAGCGGGCCACGCGAGGTGAGCTTGACCACCACCGCGACGACCAGCAGCAGCGGCGCGAGCACCCAGAGGGCCACGCCCGAGGAGACGATGTCGAACAGGCGCTTGAAGGCCATGCCGATCGGCTTGGACTGCACCGACTGGTAGTGGATGTAGCCGTCGCCCACGCCGTGGCTGGCGAGGGGGCGGGCGCGCTCGAGGCGCAAGGTGACCGCCGGCATCGCGAAGGGAACTCCGAAGCGCTCGCACACCTTGACCGCGTTCTGAATCTCGGCGGCGTGCGCGGAGTGGGTCGAGGCAAAGTAGACCTCGGCGACGGGCACCGAGCGCAGCACCGACTCGAAGTCAGCGGCCGAGCCGAGCACGCGGGCCTTGAGCACCTTGGCCGGCGCTTCGTCGGTGAAGCGCACCATGCCGAGCACGTCGTGACGGCCCTTCTTGCGCAGGTCGTCGAGGGTGGCGCGGGCGAGCGGGCCGGTGCCGACCACCAGCACTTCATCGATGGGGCCCGAGCGAGGAGAGAAAGTGCGGAAGACGGTGGCGCGCAGCACCAGCGCCATCGGCCACGAGACGAGCAGGAAGATGCCGACGTTCGGCAGGCCGGCGCCGGGCAGCACCAGCACCATCACGGCGAGCACGGTGGTGACGGCGAGCACGAGGATCGACGTCATCGCTCCGTCGTCGAAGGGCATGCGATCAGAGGCCCAGGGATCGTAGTGACGCAGGGCCATCGCGGTGATCAGCCAGGTGCCGATGGCCGCCAGCCCGAACGTCGAGAGGGCGCTGGTGACTTCGTGACCAGAAAGAAGAGTTGCGCCGATCGCGGCAAGAACGAGCGCCAGCAGATCGAGCAGAAGACTCGTGCGGGCGACGGCCCCGGCTGCGATTCTCCCGAAAAGTGAGTTCATGTAGGTTTCTCGGCCCAACGAAGAAAAAGTTTCGACTCAGCTGAAATAAACGGTCGGTGACGACTTCAACTACGACGCGGCGCGTTACTTGGCAATTCTGACGATACGAGGGTTTGCATTCTGACGACCCCGCAAGTTGTGACGACAGTAGAATGCACGTTCAAGGCCGCGACGACGCAGTGCGCCATGTGGCTGGAACTCCTGGGAGGATGTCAAAGGTGGGTACATGTGGTCCCTCATGGTGGTGTGGGCACGCCTTCCCCTTTGGCCAGTCACCCTTTTTGCTAGGCCCTCGGTCATGACTGCTTCCTCCCTGTTCAGCATCGGGCGTTCCATCGGCGTTGCCGTCCTGGTTTCGCTTCTGAGCGGGTGCCCGGAGGCGCCACCGCCGCCAGTCGACGGCGGAAGTACACAAGATGCCGGACGCCCCGACGCGGGGGGCAACCCCGGGGATGCAGGTCAACCCGATGCAGGCGATGCGGGGCCGAACGCACCTGATGCCGGATTCGATGCGGGCGTCGATTCGGGAATTCCCGATGCGGGCTGCAGCAGCGGCACCCAGTGCAACACCGGCTTGTGCGTCAGTGGAAATTGCGTCGCCTGCCAAGATGACGCTGAGTGTGGCGCGGCTGCGATCTGCAACGGCGGCGCGTGCGAGCCGGGCTGCACGAGTTCAGCGACGTGTGATGCGGGGCAGGACTGTTGCACCGGGCGTTGCTTTGATCTGCAGCAGGCCCCTGCGCACTGTGGCTCATGCGGGCAGGCGTGCACCGCCGACGAGTTTTGCAGCCAGGCCACCTGCCACCCCGCTGATTTTTCGCAGCTGTGCCAGCTCCCCCGCACCGCGGTGGTGATCGACCGTATCGGTGACGACGACGACGCGGGCCTGGCGATGGGGTCGGCGATCTCGACCCGCTGTACCCCTTTCACCCCGTTTCGTTCCGTCAGCCAGCTCGACTCGGGAGTCCTGGCCAGCAACGGCATGCCGATCGCGTTGGGTGAGCTGCTGGTGATGGCCGGGGGTTCGTTCGCGCAGCGGGGCGTGAAGTGGATGGAGGACAACGGGGTCGCGCAGGTCAGCGACACCAGCACCTCGGTCGACGCCATCTACAGCCTGCGCGACGGGGGCGTGGTGTCGACCGTGCCGCTGGCGACGCTGGGCTCCACCCTCGATCGCGTGGTGGTGCAGCTGGTGCGCACGCCCGCGGGCGCGCTGGTGCTCAACGCCGCCGGCTACCACGGGCCCGGGACGCTCGCGGCCGCCCGCTACTTCGTCGACGCGGTGCTCCCGGCTGCCTCGACGCTGACCACCCGCTGGTACGTGGTGGAGTGGGAAGACCTCGATGGCACGCCCGGGCCGAGCGCGGGCGATCGTTACACCGTGATCGCTTCGGGTTCCTGAACGGGAGCGGAGCTGGGCGCCGTCAGCCGCCATACGTTCGCCTTCGTCGCCAGCCGGCCGATGATCGCCAGCGCGGTGCCCACGTAGAAGTCAGACATGATCGCCTGGGTGCCCATGTCTCCGAAGGCCTGCATCAGGTACGTGCAGATGATCGCCAGCGAGACCAGCAAGGCCACCCGTTCTCGCCAGGCAGTGGCCACCCGCAGGGTTCTCCCGAGGAAGAACAGGGCCACCGCGAGATAGCCGAGCACGCAGGTGAAGCCGACGATGCCGCCGATCCACAACAGCCAGAGGATCGAGTTGTGGCCGATGTGCCCGAAGGCCGACTGCCTGAAGTCGTTGCTGGGGATGTACTCGGTGAAGGCGTGCCCGAAGCCCTGACCGATGATCATGTTGTGTTCCCAGCTCTTCATCAGGTTGAAGTTCTCGATGTCGCGTTCGACGTTCGAGCTCTCTTCTTCGGTGTTCTCCGCGGGCGCGATGATCGATCGCACCTTCTGCACGGGCGCGAAGAGCCGGCCGTTGGTCTGGCTCCAGCCGGCGATGGTGTAGAGCAGCAGCACCGGCGCCAGCATCACCGCGAAGCGCACGGCCTTACGCTTCATCTCGTGCATGGGGCTGAGCAGGAAGATGAGGCCCACCGCGATCACGATGTCGACGTAGGCGATGCGGCGATCGTTGAGCTTGAGCGCGAGAAAGATCATCGGCATCCAGCCCACGAACATCCAGAAGTGGCGGCGAATCGGTTTTTCCCAGAACAGGGCCAGGGCCGTCACCACGGAGACCACGAGAATCATGGAGTCGTTGTGGCCGGTGGTGTGCGGCGGGTAATCCCCCTGGGGAAATGCGATGGCGTACATGAAGTACGTACCCAGCAGCGCCTTCACCAGGCTGCCGCCCATCAACACGATGACGAGCTTGGGCAGGTCCTTGGGCAGGTCGAGCGCGTACAGCGCCAGGGTGGCCACCAAAGGCATCATCAGCAGATCGCGGAACTGCCAGAGGGCCTCGCGGAACACGCCGCCCCGCCCCACGCCCATCACCGTGAGCGCTGCGACCGTGAGCCCCGAGACGATCAACGCCATCTGCAGCGGGCGTGGCGCCTGGCCATTGACCGGATCGAGCTTCACCAGCTCGCGGTGCGGCAGCCACACGCGGCGCACCACCATCACGAAGGTCAGGCCGAGCACCGCCAGCTCGAAGCCGGTGAACGCGGCGATGTTCGTGTAGAAAATTTTACCCAACGACCAGAGCGGTGACTGCCACAGCCCGACGTACGGCCGGTCGGTGGGGTCGTCGAGCGTGCTGGTCAAGAAGAGCAGCGCGAGGAAGGGCCACTTGAGCGGCCGGGTCCACACCAGCCAGGCGCCGGCGAAGGCGAGCGGGGGCAGCACCGCGAAGAGCGGGCTTCCCTTGGTGACGGCGATCACGAGCCCGGTGATCACCGCCACGCAGAACGCCAGCGCCAGGCCCCGCTTCGAGGGGATCGCGAAGAAGGGCCGCTTGCCTTCGCGCAGCGAGGTGATCACCTCGAGGCCGAGCACGGAAGTGACCTGGCTGTTCGAGAGCAACCGCCCGCTGGCCAGCCCCAGAATCGCCGCGCACAACAGGCCCACGAGCGCCGAGCCCAGCGCCAGCGAGAAGAGGCGAACGACGCGCCCGGGCCCCGCCGCCTCGCGAGGCAGCACCGGAGGCTTGACCACCATGAAGCGAAGGGTGTTGCTCTGGCGGAACACCTCGCTGGTGATGTGTTTCTCTTCGCTGGCCACCAGCAGCTCGGCGGCGCGTGACTGGTCTCGCACCAGCTGCTCGCGATCACCTTCGACCTGCGCCCAGCCACCGGGCTTCGCCAGCGCGGTTTCCATGCGGGCGGCGCGCTCGGTCATCTCGGTGCGCACGCCCTCGTACTGGCGATCGAGCGACTCGGCGGCGTCCTGCAAGGTCTTGCCTTCGCGCTGGGTGCGCAGCTGCAGCAGCGTGCCCAGGGAATTTTCCACCAGCGCCTGAGAGAGCGCGGGCGTGGTCCACATCGCCGAGATGCGAACCTTGTTGCCTTCCACTCCGACGAAGAGCCGCTTGTCGACCATCTGCACCAGCGCATCAAGGCGGTCTTTCTCGTCGACCGGCCCCAGCAGCGCCGTCTGCAGGCGATCTTTGAGGAGCAGCGGCCAGGGCCGCCCGACGTCCCACTGATCGACGAGGCCCGTGCGCTTGACGATCGCCACCAGCCTTTCGCGCGAGAGCAGCAGCTCGGGAATGTCGGCCAGCTCGCGCTTCGACGAAGGCACCGGGGCGAAAGGGTTCGCGAGACGATGCACCGCGACGGGCTCGACCATCAAGACCTGCGCCTCGACCGGGTAAAGCTCGGGCACCGCCTCAGACGCGAGCAACGCGGTCAGCAACGTGAGCGCGACACAGCCCACCACCGCGACGCGGTACCGGCCCAGCACGTTGCGGAAGAACTCGAGCATGCCCCTCACCCAAACCTGGGAACGACGACCCTCAGTAGAAACACGTACAGAAGATTGAACATCACCACGCCGAACAAAGCGCGCTTGAGTCCACGCCCAGGGTGCGCATCACGTGCCGCCCAGAGGGGGATGCCGACCAGTGCCAGACACACCGAGAGAAGGAGGAGCTTCAACATGCGCTTGAAAGAACTACCACGAACGACCTCGACTCCGCCCTGTGCGGCCGCTTAAGGGCGCGGAAATCACCATGAACATTTTCACGACTGACGCTTTCCTGGAAACCGCGGGGGCGCTCTTCTTTCCCCAGCGCGAGCGGAGCATCGAGCTCTGCCGGCTGGAAGGCCGCCGCTTGCGGCTGCTGGTGCTCGACGGTGAGGTGCCTGTTGGGCGCATGCCATTCTATGACTTCCCCCAGCCCCTCGATAACGCCCGGGGCCCCGCCGATCGCGAGATCTTCTATCTGCCACGAACGGTGGTGCGCACCTCGGTGATGGCGATCGACTCGGTGACGCCCGAGGGCAAGCTGCCGTTACCGGAAGGACATCAGCCTTCTCCGTACATCGTGTGGAACACGCTGCCTTCGTGGGAAGCGTACGAAGCGCGGTGGAAGGCGAGCCCGGTGACGCGTTCGCACGACAGCACGCGCAAGCGCCGCAAGCTCGAGAAGGACCTGGGCAAGCTCAAGTTCGAGTTCGACGACCCGCGCCCGGAGGTCTTCGACGCCTGCGTGAAGTGGAAGTCGAGCCAGTACCTGGCGACCGGCCTCAAGGACATGTTCGCCGACCCGCGCAACGTGGCGCTCTTCAGGCGGCTGCGGGAACGGGGCGTGCTCAAGGTCAGCAGCCTGAGCGCGGGTGACACGCTGCTCGCAGTGCACTTCGGTTCGATGCACGACGGGCGCTTCGGCTGGTGGGTGCCCGCCTACGATCCCGAGCACGGCAAGCACTCCCCGGGGCGGCTGTTGCTCGAAGACCTGATGAAGGCGAGCTACGAGCGCGGTGATCTCGAGTTCGACTTCCTCATCGGCGAGGAGCCGTACAAGTTTCAATTCGCCACGCACAACCGGGTGATTGGGCCGGTGGGGACTCCGCCGCTGACGGACCTGTTGATCACCAAGGCGCGCAAGCGGGCCAGGGCGATCCTCGAGAAGAACCCGAGGGCGCTGGAGCTCGCGCGGAACCTGAAGAAGCGGCTGCTGGGCTGAGCTCTAGAGCTTCTTCGGCAGGGTCAGCTCGATCACCGAAATCGAATACGGGGGGAGGCGATAGGCCTTCCCCAGCGCGACTTCCCGGGGCGTGAAGCCGCGGGCATCGCCGGTGTACGTGAACACGCGCTGGCTCTCGGGCGTGGGCAAGCCCTTGAGATCGATGTTCGCCTCGAGTGCATCGTCGGGCAGGAAGTTGAGCGCGATCAGCGTCACCTTCGAGCCGTCGGCCGAGCGCGAAGCGAAGATCGACGCGTCGCGCGGCGCGGTGGTGGGCAACGACCACTCGCCGAAGTGCGCGCCCTTGCCGTCGTAATCGCGGAACGCGCGGAACGCCCAGAACGCGGGGGAGTTCTCGGGCGGGTAGGTCCAATACCAGGCGGCGTAGAGGCCTTCCTGACCGAACCGGCCCAGGGCCTCGGCGAGCGCGAGCCCACCCGAGAGATGTTTTTCGGCGCCGAAGTTGTACTCACCGATGGCGAGCTTGAGCCCGGGGTAGTTCTGCTCGACCAGCTCGCGCATGCGCGGAATGAGGCGCACCGGTTCCTTGATCCACGATTCGTCGACGTACTTCGGGTCCCACAGGCCGCGGGTGGAACGAATGCGCAGCGCATTGCCCTCGGCGTCCGTGCGGCCGTCGCTGCCCACGCCGATCCCCTTGGCCTGCGGGTAGTAATGGAGATCGAGCACGTCGAGCACCCTGGTGCCCGTCTTCTTCTCGTACTCGGCCAGCTTGCTCAGGTACCAGGCGAGCAGCGGCAGATCGTCGTGCTTGCGGCGATCAGGCTTGAGCGCGAAGCCCGCCTTCGCATCGGCAGCCGAGAAGAAATACCCCGGCCAGCCCCACTCAGCGGGGCCGGCAATCAGCGCATCGGGCGCGACCTTGCGCACCGCGCTGCCGTACTTGAGGGTGCGATCGAGCAGCTCGTCGTAGGTGACGGGCTCGGGGTGAATGTCGCGGTGGGTGTCGTTCCAGAGCGCGGGCTCGTTATCGAGGAAGAACACGTCGACCGCCTTGCCGCGCTTGTCTTCCCAGCTGCGAATGGCGGTGACCCACTTCGCGATGAAGTCCGGGGGGGCCGGAATGCAGGTGCGCACCGGCGTGGTCTCGATCGGCTTGCCGTCCTTGCCCATGCCGTTACCGGCGCCGCGCCCATCGGGGTCGAACGCTTCCTGCGTGGGAAAGTCAGATTTCGGAAACGAGGCGGACTTCGTGTCTTTCGCCACCCAGCCGATCGTCGGCAAGGTGATGGCCGAGCCGAGCCGGTGATCGCGGTTCACCTCGAGGAAGTTCTTCCAGCTGTAGCCAGAGGTGCCCGTGTAATCGACGTTGTAGAAGAAGTAGTCAGACGCGGTGTTCCACGCGTTGCCCAGTTCCCAGTTGTAGCGGCTCATCGGGTTGCCGCCCCAGCGCCGCGAGGTGGCGTTGAGCTTCCACTGGTGCTGATCGGACGCGTCGAGCCGCGCGTTGAGCGCGATGCCGTAGATCAGCGGGCTGATCGGCACGCCCTTGCCGGTGCAGTCGACCGAGAACGCGGCGGGCAGGCCCGGCTGGTTGAGCGTGGCCTCTGCCTTTCGCACCAGTGACGCGTCGGCGACGGTGAGGCCGACCTGGTCGAACTCCACCAGCCCCGGGGCGGGGAGCGGGCGGAAGGCGCGCAGCACCACGTGATCGAACGGCCGCAGCAGCGGGTTCAACTCGCCCATCGAGATGAAGACCTCGCTCCAGCCGTCCGGCAGCTCGGTGCGATGCGCAGGCGTCAACTTCACGCGCGGGAAGACGTCGGCCTGCTCGCTGTCGACGCGTACCTCGAGAAAATCAGAAGCCGCCGGCGTGCCCTTGAGGCGAAACGTGAGGCCTCCGTAGCTACCGGTAAAGCCGGAGTGCGTGAGAATCCACCCGCCGTAGCCGCCCATCTTGTGGCGCTCGGGCTCGCCCGCCTTGCGCGGCAGGCGGTCGGACCAGCCGTGGTCCTGCCAGCCGTTCTGCAGGTCGCCTTTGAAGATCCACGAGACCACGTCGGGCGTGGCCGTGGTGCGGGTGCCGGGCACGAAGGCTGCGCGCGGAGGCCCCGCCGCCTTGCTGTGACAACCGGACAGCGTGACGCCGAGAAGGAGGACCGTGGCCAGTCGCATGGTCCACAGGGTGTTATGGCCGGGCTTCATGAAAGTCAGTCCTCAAATCCGGTGAAGGGTGGACTTTGTCAGCTGTGGTAACTCTGGCGCAGTCATGTGGAAGAAGCTGATGACAGATGCGCTCGAGCTGCGCCGGGCCGCGAAGTTCAGCGACGACGCCCGCGGGCTGATCAAGACCGTGCTCACCACCGATGGCTATCGCATCCTGGTGATGAACCGGCTGCGCGAAGAGGCGCGGCGCTTTCACGTGCCGGGCGTCAACGCCCTGCTCCGCTCGGCCCAGCAGGCGATGGCGGGGATCGAGATCGGCAAAGAAGTGACGCTGGGTGAAGGCGTGTACTTCGTGCACCCGGTCGGTGTGGTGATCGGCGGCGATTCGCGCATCGGCAATCGGGTGCGCTTCTACGGCAGCAACACCATCGGCACCGCCAGCGACAACGGCTACCCGGTGATCGAAGACGACGTGTGGATCGGTGCGGGCGCGCGCATTCTCGGGCCCGTTCGCGTCGGCGCCCGCTCTCGCATCGGCGCGAACGCAGTGGTGGTCAACGACGTGCCCCCTGACTCGGTGGCCGTGGGCATTCCGGCGAAGTCGCGCCCGCGAACCGACCGCGACCGCTGACGACCTTCGGTTCAGCGCAGCGCCCGCATCGAGAGATACAGCGCCCGG
>JAYVNA010000773.1:0-3054 GCA_043758715.1 Archangium sp. | reverse complement strand
ATCTGATCATCGTACCGAGCGCGGGGTACCTGGGGCGCGGGGCGCGCGGGTATTCGGAAGGGCCGCGGGTGCTCAGTGAAGTCGCCAACGCCCAGCTGGGCGAAGAGCCGCTGCGGGTGGTGACGCTGGCGAAGAACGCGTTCTGGGCGGAGTTCCAGAAGCAGCGGCGCTCGGTCACCGCGCCCGTGGGCGATGTGCGGGTGGCGGCGGTGCGGGCGATCTCGCCTCCGCAGTCGGCTTCGTTGCCCGAGGGGCTCGACAGCAAGAGCTTCCGCTCGCGCCGCTTCGAGTTCTCCGCGCTCGCGCAGCCCGGCGACGCGCTCGAGTTGGTGCCGCTGCATTCGGATCGCCAGGTGCTGGTGTGGCTCTCGCCGGTGACCGGTGGGCTGCCCGAGGGTTCGATGCCCAAGGCGGTGGCGGCGATCAAAGAAGTGCTCGATGGCCAGACGGGCGACAACGAGAACCCTCGCGCGGCCGGGCGCAATGCCTTGAGCGCGCTGGGGCTGCCGCCTGATTCGGTGCGGCTCGCGGTGGTGCAGTTTCTCGATGCCCACGAGCGGGTGAAGTACTTCAGGTACGGGTGGAAGCAGCCCATCTCGCTGGGGTCTCGCGGGCTGCGCGGCGATGGCATGCAGCAGTTCGATGAAGGCGGCGAGGCCACCGTGCACGAGGGCAGCCGGCTCTTCTTTCCAGGTGGGCTCGTCTACGAAGGACAGCACGGCGACGCGCAGGCGTTCGCGGCGGTGTGGGGCGGAGGGAAGGCGTCGCGGCTGTACGCGGCGCTCGGCGCACACTGGAAAACCAAGAAGACCGAGCGGGCGCTGGCGCAGCTGGCACTCGCGGCGATCAGCGACGAGCCGGCCGCTCAGTTGGTGGGCCTGGCGCTCGTGACCGGAACCCCCTGAAGCTGGGGTGCTTGACGAAACGTAAACCAAAAGTTTACTTTTGTGCATGGAGCTCGAACCCAGCGCGCTCGCCGGAATAAAAGGCCGGTCATTTGAACGACTTATGCAGCAGCTCCTTGAGGCTGAGGCTTCCTCGGTGGGGTTCGCTCCGGGGCTTGACGGCCTCTCGTTTTTCCCGGACGGGAGGGGGGATGGTGGCGTCGATGCCCTCGTCACGCAGGTTCCCGATCGACCCAACGAGTTCATTCCCGGGCCGTGGGTCTTTCAGGCGAAGACCTCACTCGACCTTTCCAAGCTGAAGCGCGAACTGAAGAGCGGCGCGCAGTCGCGAGCGAGGAAGCTCCTGCGAGACGGCGCCGGATACACGCTGGTGGTCAATGCCCACCTGAAGGCGGAGGAAGCTCGGTGAAGTTCCTGCTGACTGGGCCGCGCGCTACGTTCGTCTGGCGCAAGAGCACACTCTCGAATGGGGAACCTTCGAGGAGGCCCTCGCAGCAGCGCGGCTCTTCATCGACCCGCTTCTCAACGAATCGGCAGTCGGCGTCTGGTCGGCAAATACCTCAGGTTGGGCGTAAGTCCGGGCCCAACGTCAGAGCGCTTTTCTCGGAGGCAACGCCACGTTCGCCACCAACAGGCCCATCACCAACGAACCCGCGATCAACGTCACTTCGGCAAACCCGGAGAGCCCGGTGACCGCGTTGCCGGTGAGCAAGGTATCGAGGCTGCGAAACGACAACGCGCCCGGCACCAGCAACAACATGCCCGGCATCTGAAAGAGCTGCGCCGGCCGCCGCGTCACCCGGGCCCAGGCATTCGCGCCCACCGCGAGCACCAGCGCGTTCAAGAACGCTGCGTGAACGCCGGGCAGCGGCCGCGTGAGCAAGGTGACACTCCACACCAACGCGCCCGACATCAGCGCGATGGGCAGCTTTTCTTTCGGCAGCCCCAGCATCACGCCGAAGCTCAGCGCCGCGAACAACAACGCCACCACCTGCCACATCCACGGCAGCGGCTCACGCGCCACCGCCGGAGCGCCCGGCAGGTCCATCGAGTTCGCGAGCGAGACCACCACCGCGATGCCGAACGCGAGCGAGAGCAACGTCACGGCCGCGTGCATCAACCGCGCAGTCCCCGCCACCAGGTTTCGATACGTGAGCTCCGCCAGCCCCGTGGTGAGCGTGAGCCCAGGGAGCAACTGGATCACGATCGCCAGAATGAGCACCTCGCGGCTGCTCCCCGGCCACAGCAGCGTGGAGACCCAGGCGGTCATCGCGGCCACCAGGCCACCGATGAAGTTTTCCAGCACGCGCACGCCGGGCGATTGGCTGAGCGAGAACATGATGCCCCGCAACAACAACCCTCCCGCACCTGCGAGCAGGGCATCGGTCCACCCGCCACCGAAGGACACCGCCGCGCCCGCGCTCGCCGCGGCGCTCGCGAGCAACTGCTCCGGCACGTTCCAGGTGGGCTTTCGATGTTTGAGCTCTCTGAGCTTCTGCCGCGCCGCGGGAATGCTGAGCGTGCGCTCAGCGACCTCGTTGACCAGCGCATCGACCGCGGAGAGCACCTCGAGATCGTTCGTCCACTCCGTCACCCGCACCATGGTGGTGAGCGAGGCCTCTCCCTCGGGCGTACGGACGCCCACGAACAGCCCGGTGGGCACGGCGAACACGTCGGCTTGATGCCCTTCGAGTGCGGCCACGGTAACCAGCAATTCTTCCAGCCGGTGCGTCGGGCAGCCAGCTGACATCAGCGCCGCGCCAAGCTCGATGAGGTAGTCGAGCAACAGCTGGGGGCTCAACGCTTCTTCCTTCATCGTGGGAGCTCTTCTACACAGTCGCGCATGGCGAAGCGTTACTGGCTGATGAAGAGTGAACCCGAGACCTATTCGATTTTTGACCTGCAGAAGGACGGCACCAGCGGGTGGGAAGGGGTTCGCAACTACACCGCCCGCAATTCGATGCGCGACGACATGAAGGAAGGCGACCTGGTGCTCTTCTACCACTCCAACGCCAAGCCCTCGGGCGTGGCGGGGCTGGCGAAGGTGCACGGCTCGCCGGTGCCCGACCCTTCTCAGTTCGACAAGAAGAGCGAGTACTACGACGCCACCAGCAGCAAGGACGAGCCGCGTTGGATGATGGCGCGCATC
>JAYVNA010000772.1:0-3059 GCA_043758715.1 Archangium sp. | reverse complement strand
TGCCCGAATCAGAGCGGCCCGCCCTCGACGCCGAGCGCCGCGCTGCCCGCGATCGCTTCGAGCGCATCGATGCCCGCTCGAAGTGGCTCTTCCCCCTCGCCTACGCGCTCGGGTGTCTGGCCATCGTCGCTACCCACGCTTCGTGAACAAAAAGAAAACCCCCGGTGCCGTAAGGGGCGCCGGGGGCTTCGAGACGAACGCGCTGAAGCCTTAGCGGCTGGTCTCGATCTTCGCGCTGATCTGACCTGCGATCACGCTGACCATCTCGTCGAAGGTGAAGGTGTCCTGGCTGGTCTTGATGGTGCCCTTGAGGATCACCGAGACGCCGCTGCCGGCGGCGCCGAGATCGCCGACGGCCACCGATTCCTTCACGTCGGCCTCGATGAAGTCGTCATACGCGCCCTGCACCAGCACCTTGCCCTTGAAGGACTGATCGACCGAGACGTTCGAGCCGCTGGTGGCGATGCTCTGCGAGAAGGTCATCTCACCGTTGAAGACCGCCACGCCCACGTTGCTCTTGGTCATGCCGCAGTCGGTGTACTTGAGGGTGAAGCTCGAGGCGACGCCGCCGCTGCCGATGCTGATGCCCGCGCCGTTGATCGAGGCGTTGCCGCCCTGAGGGCACTTGAAGTCGACGCCGCCGGTGAGGTCGACCGGAGTCGAGCTGGTGTCGGCCTTCGCCTTGGTGGGCTGCGAGGCGGCGAACATCGCTTCCGCGGCGCCCTGCTTGCCATCGATCTTCGCGCCAGGACCACAGGCCATCATCAGGAAGCTGCCAACGACGAGCATCAAAACGCGCTTCACCATGTGTGTTGCCTCCAGGAGGGTTACTGCCTGAGTTGCCGGGTAGGGCGAGGACGATCCCCCAGAACGCGCCACCTGTCACTTCAACTGAACATCCTTCAATTCGTTGACCTTTTCCCTCATGGCCTTCAGCAGCGCGTCCCAGCCGCCCTCCTTCAGGATGGGCTGAATCTGGTCGTCGCGAATGCCGGTCAGCATCGAGTCGCCCAGCACTGCCACGTCGACCACCTTCCAGCTGCCCTGTTTCACCAGCTGGTACTTCACCTTGAGCTCCTGCTTCTTGAGCGGGTGATTGATCAGAATGGTCGAAGCCATGGTGGCGGTCTCGCCGGTCACGACGGGCTCCTCATAGAGCACGGTGTCGAGGTTCTCGAAGTTCTTCCGAATCTTGGGGAAGGCGATCTTCCCGAAGAGTTGCAGAAAGAGGTCCTGGAACTCTTTTCGCTGGGCGTCGGTGCCCCTGGCCCAACTGTCGGCCACGAGGAACTTACCCTGCTCGTCGGGGGCGAAGGCCTTGAGGGCGGCGAGGTCCTTTCCGTAGCGCACGGAGTTGATGATCGTCTTCAGGGGTTTCGACAGATCCTCTTTGGGGGTGGCCAGGGCGGAGGCACCCAAGAGCAGGACAACGGCGAGCGTCATTCGCATCACTGACCCGTAGCCCAGTGCCCCCCTCCCATCCACCCATTGCCGCGGCGTGTCGTGCGCGGTAAGGGGCCCTCTCTCCGCAGCTTTCACAACGAGGAACGCCATGCCCAAGGACTATTTGTTTACGTCGGAGTCGGTCACCGAAGGCCACCCCGACAAGATTTGCGACCAAATTTCTGACGGCGTGGTCGACGCCCTGATCGAGAAGGACCCGCGCGCGCGCATCGCCGTGGAGACCCTCGTGAAGACGGGCTTCGCCATCGTGGCGGGCGAGGTCACCACCAACGCGTGGATCGACATTCCCAAGATCGTTCGCAGCACGATTTGCAAGATTGGCTACACCGACTCGGCCATGGGCTACGACGGCAACACCTGCGGCGTCATGGTGGCCATCGAAGGCCAGAGTCAGGACATCGCCCGGGGCGTCGACGAGAAGGGCGCCAAGGAGCAGGGCGCCGGCGACCAGGGAATGATGTTCGGCTACGCCTGCAACGAGACCGCCGAGCTGATGCCCGCGCCGATCCACTTCGCGCACGCGCTCTCGAAGAAGCTCGCCGACATCCGCAAGAAGAAGCACGACTGGCTTCGCCCTGACGGCAAGTCGCAGGTCACCGTCGAGTACGTCGACGGCAAGCCCGTGCGCATCGACGCGGTCGTCGTCTCGACCCAGCACGCCGAAGAGGCGAGCAACAAGAAGATCAAAGACGTCATCATGGAGGAGGTCATCAAGGCTTCGCTCCCCGCCAAGCTGATGGACAAGAAGACCAAGTTCTTCATCAACCCCACCGGCCGCTTCGTGGTCGGCGGCCCGATGGGCGACTCCGGCGTGACCGGCCGCAAGATCATCGTCGACACCTACGGCGGCATGGGCCGTCACGGCGGCGGCGCGTTCTCCGGCAAGGACCCCTCGAAGGTCGATCGTTCGGCCGCGTACATGGGCCGCTACATCGCGAAGAACGTGGTCGCTGCGGGCCTGGCGACGCGTTGCGAAGTGCAGATCTCCTACGCCATCGGCGTGGCAGAGCCGGTCAGCGTGATGGTCGAGACGTTCGGCACCGCGGTCACCGATGAGGACCGCATCGCCAAGGCGGTGCGCAACACCTTCCGCCTCAAGCCGGCGGAGATCATCGAGCACCTCGACCTGCTCAAGCCCATCTACCAGCGCACCGCGGCGTACGGTCACTTCGGCCGCAGCGAGTTCAGCTGGGAGCGCACCGACAAGAAGGACGAGCTGCGTGACGCGGCCGGCCTGCGGGGCAAGAGCGCAGCGTAACTCTCACGCGAGGTCGCGACATGGCCAGCAGCAAGCAGTCGAAGTCTCTGACGGCGTTGGCGAGGTCGCTGGACACGCGCAAGAAGGCTCCCCCTCTCCCTGACAAGGGAGAGGGCCGGAGTCAGGGGCTGAACGCCTCTCTGATCAGACCCAAAGTCGAAGCCCGGTTGTCGGCGCTGCCCCCGGTGGCGCCGAAGCTGGCGACTCTTTCCCGAGGGCCCGCGCTCGCCTCGATGCAGCGCTCGCCCAGCCCCGCGCCCGCCAAGGTGCCAGTCGCAAAGGTGCCGGTCGCCCTCAAGCCGGCCGCTGGCGGAGCACTGCCCGCCGATGCCCGCCG
>JAYVNA010000771.1:0-3064 GCA_043758715.1 Archangium sp. | reverse complement strand
AACAAGCACTCATGGGCGAAGCACCACGTTGCCGAAGGACTGGCGGTTGGTGAGCAGCCCGTGCGCTTCCGCGGCCTGCTCGAGGGGGAGAACGCGATCGAGCACCGGCACCAGCCGGCCCTGCTCGACCAGCTCGAGCACGCGGAACAGCTCTGCCTTGCTGCCCATGGTCGAGCCGAGCAGCGAGATCGATTTGTAGAAGAGCGTGCGCAGATCGAGCTTCACGTCGTGACCCGTGGTCGCACCGCAGATGACCAGGCGGCCGCCCTTGGGAAGGCACGCGATCGACTTGTCCCAGGTCGACGCCCCGACGTGCTCGAACACCACGTCGACCAGGCGCCGGGAGGTGATCTTCTTCACCTCTTCGAGGAAGTCGGTCTGGGCGTAGTTGATGAGGTGGTCGGCGCCGAGCGCGCGCGCCTTGGCCAGCTTCTCTGGCGTCGAGGCGGTGGCGATCACCGTCGCGCCGGCGAGCTTCGCCAGCTGCACCGCCGCGCTGCCCACGCCCGAACCCGCGGCATGCACCAGCACCGTTTCGCCCGCGACCAGGTGCGCGCGAGAGAACAGCATGTGCCAGGCGGTGAGGAACGTGAGCGGGAGACAGGCCGCTTCTTCGAACGTGAGCTTCGTGGGCTTGGGCAGAATGTTCTGCCGCGGCACGCAGACGAACTCTGCATACCCGCCGGCGATGTCCTCACCGAGGATCTGATAGCGGCGGCACAACACGTCCTGACCCGAGAGGCAGCGCTCGCAGACGCCACACGAGATGCCCGGGTTGACCAGCACCTCCGTTCCCGGGGCAAGATCGGACACCTCGACGCCGACCGCATCGACCACGCCCGCCACGTCGCTGCCGAGCACGTGGGGCAACGGCAGGTTGAGCCCCGGCCAGCCGGTGCGCACCCAGAGGTCGAGGTGATTGAGGGCGACCGCCTTCACCCGCACGCGCACTCCCCTCGCACCGGGCTGGGGCAGCGGCAGCTCGGCCACTTCGAGGACTTCGGGGCCACCGTGTTTCCGGAAGACAATCGCTTTCAAGTGACGACTCCGTGGCTTGCCGGGGTTGGGACCCTCGTGTACACGACGCGAGACGACGGCCGGAGCCCCTTTAGAAGCGAGGGGCACTGAAATCCACAGGGAGCCTCAACCGATGATGTTTCGTTCAATGATGATGAGTGCAGCGCTGGTGTTCGCGGTCGGCTGTCGGCCGGAGACCAAGCCTGACGCAGGCTGTGTCGGTATCACGTGCCCCACCACGGGTGGCGGCTTCGGCGGCGGTGGCGGCGCAGGTGGCGGCGGCGGCGGCGGCGTGACCGGCGGCGGCACGGGCGGCGGCACCACGGGTGGCGGCACCGGCGGCGGCAGCACCACGGGCGGCGGCACCGGCGGCGGCGCGACCGGCGGCGGCGGCGGCACCATCCCCACCACCATCATGGCGGCCAAGGGCTCTACCTTTCCCACGAAGGTCAACCTCCAGGGCGTGGTCGTGAGCGCGATCTCGTTCGCGCGCCCTTCGGCGTCGGCGAACAACTGCGCGAAGCTGACCAGCGATGGCGGCATGAGCAAGGGCGTCAACGCGAGCTTCTGGGTCGCTGACCCGAACAACGCTCAATACGGTGTGTGGGTCACGAAGTTCCGTTGCGACGGCGACGTCGATTATTTTCCGCAGGTCGGCGACGTGGTGAACGTCAGCGGCATCATCGGTTTCCAGTCGAGCTTCACGCAACAAGAGGGCTACCGCATCGTGGTGAAGTCGGAGTTCGACTACATCCCCAGCAAGCCGATCGGCTACGTCTGCGAGCTCACGTCGACGCCTCCGTGCGAGCCCTTCGTGATTACGAAGGTCGGCGCGATGGCTGCGCTGCCCCCCGTCAACCTACCGTCGACCTTCGGCGGTAACGGTGCGATCAAGTCTGACTCGACGTACTCGGGCGTGCGGGTGAAGATCGCCGGCCCCCTCACGGTGGGCGAGATCAACCCCATCGCGCTCAAGCGAATTTCGGCAGACGCCGGTGACAACCGCTACTTCGGCTTCGGGCTGTCCAACGGCGTGCTGGTCAACAACTTCCGCACTTTCGAGGGCGCGACCCTCGAGGACGGCGGCGTCTCGCACTGCGACGTGCGCAACGTGGTGACTGACGGCGGCACGGTGACGTTCCCCAACGGCATCATCGGCGTCTGGGACACGTACACCCACGCGACCTGTGCTGACGGTGGCACCAGCCTCAACAGCTGCTTCAACAACCGCGGCACGGTGCCCGGGGCCCCCGATGCGAACTACACCAACGTCCTGTACCCCACGGACTGCGCCGACATGACGCCGTAAGGCTTCATCGGCCGTTTGACCTCGCGACGCGCGTGCCTGGCTCAACGCCCGGCGCCGCGTCGCGAATCATTTTCAGCCACGGGAGCGCCACATGATCACCACCCACGTCACCGAAGGCATCGCCTCGCTCGAGCTCAATCGGCCCGAGGTGCGCAACGCCATCAACAAGCAGCTGTGCGACGAGATCAGCCGCACGCTCGATCTCTGGGCCGCGCAAGACGACGTGCGCGCGGTGATCTTCAGCGGGGCAGGGGGCAAGGCCTTCGCCGCCGGGGCCGACATCGCCGAGCTCAAAGATCGCACCCACAGCCAGGCGTTCCTCGCGTGGACCCAGCGCATGATGCAGCAGGTTGAAGATTTTCCCCGCCCGACGATCGCGGCCATCGATGGTTACGCGTTGGGCGGCGGGCTCGAGCTGGCCCTGGCGTGCGATCTGCGGGTGGCCTCGAAGAGCGCCAGGGTGGGCATGCCCGAGGTGACGCTGGGCATCTATCCCTCGGCGGGTGGCACGTACCGGCTGCCGCGGTTGGTGGGCCTGGGCCGGGCGAAGGAACTCGTCTACACCGGCCGCATCGTCGATGCCGATGAAGCGGCGTCGTGGGGGCTGTTCGAGTCCCTGGTCGAGACCGACGCCAAGGCCGAGGCGCTGCGCATCGCCAGGCAGATCGTCGCGAACGACCCGCTCGCGGTGCAGGTCGCGAAGGTGTCACTCAACGCCGCCGCCAAGGTGCACGGCGC
>JAYVNA010000770.1:0-3068 GCA_043758715.1 Archangium sp. | reverse complement strand
CTGCGCAGGTCCCCTGGCACCTTCCGGCTTCCACCGCCCCACGATCGAATCGGCCAGCGGGCCGGCCGGAGTCACCGTCAGCTGCGCGGGGAGCGCGGGGCAGGTCTTCGGGAAGGTGACGGCGGTGGTGATCTTCGTTTCTTTCGCGAAGGGGTCGCCGAGGAAGGACGAGGCCAGCTCCGAGACCACGTTGCGCGCCTGGGTGATGCCCTTCTTCGCGATCAACGCGGCGAGCACCTTTTCGGTCGTGCGATCGAGCTCGGCCAGCGTGCCGCCTTCATCGAAGAAGAGCTGATCTCTCGAGTTCGGTTCCCACACTGAGCCCGCCACCCGAGCCTTGCTCCTGCGTTCGTCGGTGCTCACGTCGACCTCGAACACCCGGGCGGCCTTCTGCTGGGCGGCGAACTGTTGCCACAGAAAGACCGAGAGGCGATTCGCGCAGGCCATCGCCGTACCCATCTCTTTCCACGGCGGTTCGCCCACCAGGTCGTGGCAGTGCGCGACGTTCTTCTTCCAGGTGGCGTCGAGCTCCGTCGGCCAGCCCTTGATGGGGGGCGCGGTGAAGCTCTCGAAGTCCTGCATGGGGAGCAGGCCGGTGGGGCGCAGCAGGTACTCGTGCAGCGCGCTGGCGTCGACGATGGTGACGTTCTGCTGGGCGCTGAGGCGGGCGAGCGCCTTTTCGCTCTTCCGCCCATGCACCGCGATGACGTTGACAGGCGCTGCGGCCAGCACGGCCACGACCAGCGCGAACATCAGGAGCCGACCCGGAAGCGGCGAATGACCGATTGAAGCTGCAGGGAGAGGTTCGTCAGCTCTTCGGTGGCGTTCTTCATCTGGCGCACCGCGGTGGTCTGTTCCTCGATCACGCGTTTGACCGCTTCGGTCGCCTGCAGGTTGGTGCGCGCGACCTCGGAGATCTCGTTGACCGCCTGCACCATCGCCTCGCTGCCCTGCTGCTGCTCTCGGGCCGACGAGTGAATCTGCGCGACCTTCTCGACGCCGCTGCGCACGGAGTCGCTGATGTGACCCATGCTGCGCACGATGGTGGTGACGTCTTCGCGTGACTGGGCGAGCTCTTCGATGCCCTCTTTCATCGCACCGAGCACGTGGGTGGACTGCTGCGAGATGTCGCGCGCGAGCCGGGAGATGGCCTCGGCTGATCTGCCGGCCGACTCAGCGAGCTTGCGCACTTCATCGGCGACCACCGCGAAGCCACGGCCGTATTCGCCGGCGCGCGCGGCCTCGATGGTGGCGTTGAGGGCGAGCAGGTTGGTCTGCGCGGCGACGGAGGTGATGGCGTCGACGATCTTGCTGATCTCCTGGGTCTTCTCGCCGAACTTGAAGACCTCCTGGCTGGCGCTCTCGACGCGGCTGAAGACCTTGCGGAGCTTTTCCGACGCGAGCTTGGCGGCGGTGCTGCCCTCGAGGGCCGCGGCTGAGGTCGCGGCGGTGGCCTTGGTCGATTCTTCGGCGGCCGCGGTGGTGCGCTGCAGCGCGGCGGCCATGTCGGTGATGGAGCGTGAGGCCCGCGTCACCAGCGAACTCTGCACCTCGGCGCCCTGGGCGATGCGCTTCATCGATTCGCCGACCTGGGCCGCGCGGGTGTCGACGCCGGCCGCGTTGCCTTCGAGCGCGGTGGCGGAATCAGCGACCGACTCGGCAGTGTGTTGAATCGACGAGACCAGCTCGCGCAGGTTGTCCTGCATCATGGCGATGGCGACGGCGAGCTCATCGAGGTCGTCTCGCACCGAGGAATCGGCGATGGCGACGCCGCGGCTGATGTCACCTGAGGAGATCTCAAGGGCGGTGCGGGAGAGCACCTTCACGCGCTCGACCCGAATGAGCAGGGTGGGGAGGACGACGGCGAGCACCAGGGTGACACCGAAGGCCGCGCTGATCTTCAGCGACCAGTCCCAGGCCTGGCCTACGTAGAAGACGCCCACGATGGCGGCGGCGAGCACCACGTAGCCGACGAGAATCTTGAAGTGCAGCGACATCGAGCGGCGCGGCTGGGCGACGGTGGCGGTACGGGAATGATCCCCGGGGGACCGGCGGAAGCTGGGGTCTTCACTGGGGCGGCGCATGGGCGTGACAAGCCTCGCCCCGCGTTAGCGCCGGTACAAGTTCTCATCTCCGACATCTGTCTCGACCCCTCTCTTCCTCTCGCTCCCTTTCTCCCTCTCCCGTACAGCCCCGCGGGGAGAGGGAGAAAGGTGTGTGGAACTCAGGCCAACGCACGAACCGTCGTCGCCGTCGCGCACACCTTCTCGCCCGACAACACCCGGTGCTTGAAAACCCGCGCGCCCTGCACGTGCCCCGCGAGCGTGGTCTCGACGGTGATCAACTCCCCCGCACCCACGGCTGCGCGAAAATGCACCGACTCCGCGATCGGCACGATGCGCTGTGGATCCCCGCCTTCCTCCGCGACCACCCGCGCCACGCCCTCGTCGCAATAGTCCACATACGCCGCGTGATTCGCGTGCCCGTGCGGATCCATCCACCCGTGCCACACCGTGAAGTCGAACACGTGCAGCGGCTGATCAGCATTCGCCACGAACGAAGGCAGCTCGACCTCGGGGTACCCTTCCGAGATCTTGAACGCGTCGAAGATCTCCTTCCCCGCGCGCGTGGGCTGCAGATCTCGCGATAGATACGCCCACTCCTGCGTGGCGCCGGCGATCAACGCCTCGCCCGAGAACAACCGCACCTGCCGGGTGAAGAGCATTTCCCGCCGCGCGCGTGAGGGCCAGGTGCGCCCGCTCAACGGCTCGCCGATGCGGACTTCACGGTGGTGGCGCACGGTCATGGTGCGCACCACGAACATCGTCTTCGCCTCGACGTAGCGCTCCGGCGTCCACCCCACGGAGCTCGACTGATCAACCACCACGTCTTGCATCGCGCGCCAGACGTCGCCCGCATGCGGAACGAGCCGCGGGCCGAACGCATGCCGTTGCAAGGTGACGGGGAAGGTCAGCGACTCCGCCGGGACGGTCTTCATGGCAGGGCGTCGAAGACGACGTCGCACTCGCCCGCCAGCCGGGTATCGAGCGCGGTGATCTTGTTACCGG
>JAYVNA010000769.1:0-9537 GCA_043758715.1 Archangium sp. | reverse complement strand
CGGTGAAGGCGTTCTGGATGACGAAGCTCGCCGACATGGGCTTCCTCTTCGGGCTGCTGGTGCTCTACGTCTTCACCGGTGGTTTCGAGTGGACCTCGCAGCCCACCACGCAGGTCGCGACCTGGGTGACGGCGCTGCTCTTCGTCGCCGTGGTCGGCAAGTCAGCGCAGTTCCCGCTGCACATCTGGCTGCCAGACGCGATGGAAGGCCCGACGCCGGTCTCTGCGCTGCTGCACGCCGCCACCATGGTCGCGGCCGGCGTATTCCTGGTCGTGCGCGCGGATCCACTCTTCGCCCTCGCACCCCACACGCGCGAAGTGATGCTGTGGATTGGATCGATCACCGCGCTGTTCGCGGCGTGCCTTGCGCTGGTGCAGAGCGACCTCAAGAAGGTGCTCGCGTATTCGACCGCTTCGCAGCTCGGCTACATGATCGCCGCGCTCGGTGCAGGCAACGCCTTCGCCGGGTTTTTCCACCTCGGCACCCACGCGTTCTTCAAGGCGCTGCTCTTCCTCGCCGCGGGCAGCGTGATTCACGCGGTCCACTCGAACTCGCTCAGCGACATGGGCGGGCTGCGCAAGAAGCTGCCGATCACCACCGCGGCGTTCGGCATCGGAGCCCTCTCGCTCGCCGGCTTCCCCGGGTTCGCAGGCTTCTTCAGCAAGGACCTGGTCCTCAGCTCGCTGGAAGGAAAAGCGAACTGGATCCCCTGGACCATGCTGATGGCCTCGGCGTTCCTCACCGCCTTCTACATGGGCCGCGTGCTCATCAAGGCCTTCGGCGGAGAGCTCTCCGAAAAGTCCGCGCACGCGCACGAAGGGGGCGCCGCGATGACGGGACCGCTCGTCATCCTCGCGATCCCCGCGCTCGCCTCCGGGTTCCTCGGCGGGTGGGTCGGCGCGCAGATGCACCACGAACACGAACTGCACTTCCTGGCGCTCACGCCGGTGGTCGCCTCCAGCATGTCGATCATCGGCCTCGTCGCCGCGTTCTTCGTCCTCCGCAACGGCGGCAAGGCGCCCTTCGCCAGCACCCTGGAGAAGCTCGACGCGTTCTCGCTCGTCGACAGGACCTGGGCCACTGGCTATCAGGTGGGCCTGCTCGGGGTCAGCTCGGTCGCGGGTTGGGTCGACCGCTACCTCGTCGATGGCCTGATGAACTTCGGAGCCTGGTCCACGCTCGAAGGCGGCTCGGCGGCTCGCCAATTCCAGACAGGCCGGGTGCGTGACTACGCCCTGATGGTGGTCGCCGGCATCGTGGTGTTGGCGTTGATCGGAGTGTTGCGATGAATCACCTGCTCGCCCTCACCGTGGCCGCGCCTGCATTCGCCGCCGCTGTTCTGCTCTTCATTCCCAATTCCAATCGCATCGCTGTCCGAGTGGTGGCGATCGCCGGCTCGGCGGTCTCGCTCCTCACCAGCATCTGGGTGGCGTTCCTCTACGATCGCGCGTTGGGCGGCTTCCAGCTGGGTGAGACCTTCCCGCTGGTGCCCTCGATGGGCATTCACCTCAAGTTCGCCGTCGATGGCTGGGGTGTGCCGCTGCTGCTGCTGACCGGCGTGATCCTCTTCACCGGCGTCATCACCAGCTGGACGCTCAACAAGCGCGACAAAGAGTTCTTCATGCTGACGCTGCTGCTGGTCGCGGGCGTGTTCGGCGTGTTCGTCAGCCAGGATCTCTTCGTCTTCTTCCTCTTCTACGAAATCGCCGTGCTGCCGATGTACCTGCTGATCGGCATCTGGGGCTCGAGCCACCAGATCGCGCCCGCGGGCCCGTTCAAGTTCGTGTGGAAGCGCTTCGAGGTCGGCAGCCGGGAGTACGCGGCGATGAAGCTCACCTTGATGCTGCTCGTCGGCTCGGCCGCGATCATGGTGGCGATGTTCCTGCTGTGGGCGAACGCGGGCGCAAAGACCTTCGACCTCCAGGTGCTCGAGGCGACCCGCTTCCCCATCAACGTGCAGCACGTGATCTTCCCGCTCGTCTGGTTGGGCTTCGGCACGCTCGCCGGCGTCTTCCCCTTTCACACCTGGTCGCCAGACGGCCACGCCTCGGCGCCGACCGCGGTCTCGATGATCCACGCCGGAGTGCTGATGAAGCTCGGCGCCTTCGGCGTGCTGCGCATCGGCATGGTGCTGGTGCCTGACGCCGCGGCCATCTGGGCTCCGTTGGTGGGCGCAGTGGCGGTGGTGAACATCCTCTACGGAGCGCTCTGCGCCGCCAGTCAGAAAGACCTCAAGTACATCATCGCGTACTCGTCGGTGAGCCACATGGGCGTGGTGATGCTGGGCATCGCCACCATGAACGCCGCCGGCTGGAACGGCGCCGTCTACCAAATGGTCGCGCACGGCATCATGACGGGCCTCTTCTTCGCGCTCGTCGGCCTCATCTACGAACGCGCGCACACCCGAACCATCGCGAAGATGGGCGGCTTCGCGCATGTGATGCCGGTGGTGGCGGGCTTCTTCACCCTCGCCTGTCTCTCGTCGCTGGGGTTGCCGGGCACCGCGGGCTTCGTCGCCGAGTTCATGGTGTTCGCGGGCGCGGCGAAGGGCGTCAACGGGTGGTGGGCGATTCCCGGCGTGGTGGGCGCGTTCGTCACGGCGGTCTACGTGCTGCGCGCGGCGAAGACGATCTTCTGGGGACCGAAGCCGGAAGGTGACTTCGCTCACCTGAGCGATGCGAAGAACACCGAGTGGGCTGCGCCGCTGGTGCTGGGCGGGCTGCTGGTGATCTTCGGCTTCTACCCGCGCGTGCTGCTCGACTTCATCGATGTCGCCAGCAACACGAACTTGAAGCGCCTGCCCGCGATGAAGCTCTCCCTCTCCCCCGCGGGGGAGTGGGTCGGGGAGAGGGCGAACCCTTCAGTTTTGGTGGAATCGGGTCCCTCGACTTCGCGCGGCATGAACGGAGGAGGCTCACGATGAACTCCTGGCTGCAGGTCTTCACGCTCGACCTCATCGTCGCCGCCGCCGGGGCCCTGGTGCTCGGCGCCGACGCGTTCTTCCGAATTCCCGGCCGGGTGCTCGGCTGGTTCACCGCCGCGGTGCTCGTCGGCACCCTCGCCGCCTCGTACTTCTTCGACACCACCGGCCTCGTCCCTCACGGCGTCTACCTCGCGGGCCCCTGGGTGCTCTTCTTCAAGCGCATCTTCCTGCTCGCCGGAACGCTCGGAGTGCTCGGTTCAATCGACTGGCTCGAGGAACACACCCCGCATCGCCAGGCCGAGTACTACGCCCTGCTGCTCTTCAGCCTCACCGGCATGATGCTGCTGCCCGGCGCGCGCGACTGGGTGCTGCTGGTGGTCGCCTTCGAGTTGATGGGCATTCCGCTCTACGTGCTCGCTGCCTACGCGAAGACCGACGGCAAGGCGAACGAGCCGAAGCTCGGCCCCGAAGCCGCCCTCAAGCTCTTCGTCACCGGAGTCGCCAGCTCCGCCTTCACCCTCTTCGGCCTCGCGCTGGTGATCGGCGTGACGGGCTCGACCGCGTTGTCCTCCGTCCCCCAGGGTCCCCTCTCTCCGCTCGCTTCGATCGGCATGTTGATGGTGCTCGGCGGCATGGGCTTCAAGGTGGGCGCGGTGCCGTTTCACATGTGGGTGCCTGATACCTACGAAGGCGCGCCGACCCCGTTCGTGGCCTTCCTCTCGGTCGCACCCAAGGCCGGCGGCATGGCGGCCCTCTCGGTCGTTCTCCTCTCCGGCTGGGCGCAGCAGCACGCGGTGTGGGCGCCAGCGCTCGGGCTCATCTCCGCGGCGAGCATGGTGGTGGGCAACCTGTTCGCGCTGCCTCAGACCGACGTGCGGCGCCTGCTCGGTTTCTCGGGCATCGCGCAGATTGGCTACGTGCTGATCGCCCTGTGCGCGCGCTCGGAAGAAGGCGTGGCGATGGCGCTGTTCTTCATCGCCACCTACGTGTTCACCAACCTCGGTGCGTTCCTGGTGGTGCACGCCGCGGCGCAGAGCAGCGGTGGTCATCAGCTTTCACTGCTCGCGGGGCTCTCCCGGCGTTCACCCTGGCTGGGAGGCGCGCTGCTGGTGTTCCTGCTCTCGCTCGCCGGTATTCCCTTCGTGGCGGGCTTCTGGGCGAAGCTCTTCGTCTTCCTCGCGGCCTGGCGCGCGGGCCTGGGCCTGCTGGTCGCGCTCGGCGTGGTCGTCGCGGTGGTGGGCCTCTTTTATTACCTGAGCGTCGCCCGCTCGACCTTCATGGCCGAGGGCACCTCGAAAGAACCCATTCGCGCGGGCGCTTCGCTGCAGGCGGCGATCGCGGTGTGCCTGGTGGCGGTGGTCGGTCTGGGGCTCTACCCCCGGCCGTTGGTCGAAGAAGCGGCGAGAGCGGCGAGTGCATTCCTGCAGGGTCACTGAAAGGCCACCATGGACAACGCGAAGATCCGAAAGATCATCCTGGTCGAGCACGAAGGGCTGCGCGGCAACCTCACCACCATCGAGGCTCTGCTCGATGAGGTCTCGAAGGGCGACGTGCCCGCGATGAAGAACGCGCACCAGCAACTGACCAACATGCTGCAGACGTTCCTGCGCCACATCGAACACGAGGAAGGAATTCTCCAGCCGGTGCTCGCGAAGATCGACGCCTGGGGCCCTCAGCGAAAGGCCGCGATGGACGAAGAGCACCACCTTCAACGCGCCCTGGTTCAGCAACTGCTCGACCTCAACCCCGCGAACGATCCAGCGGGCTGGGCGCGCGACGTGAGAGTCTTCGCGAAAGATCTCTTGCTCGACATGGCAGACGAAGAGAAGACCTGTCTGTCGCCGAACGTGCTGCGCGATGACGTGGTCGTCGTCGACGGCTCGAGTGAATGACCTGACCCCGAGGAGAAGAACGAAATGGCCTACATCGTCGCGGAGCCCTGCATCAAATGTAAGTACACCGACTGTGTCGAGGTGTGCCCGGTGAACTGCTTCTACGAGGGGCCCAACTTCCTCGTGATTCACCCCGATGAATGCATCGACTGCGGCGCGTGCGAGCCGGTGTGCCCGACCAAAGCGATTTATCCCGACAGCTCGTTGCCCCCGGCGTGGGACGAGTACAAGGCGCTCAACGCCGAGCTGTCGACCAAGTGGCAGGTGCTCAGCACCAAGAAGGAGCCGCTGCCCGAGGCCGAAGAGTTCAAGGATAAGAAGGACAAGCGGGCGATGCTGATCAAGTAACCCCCTGTCCCCCTCTCCCCGCGGGGGCAAGGGTCGGGGAGAGGGCAAGTTACCGCCCGGCAGTCGGCGCCGTCCCGACCCAGGCGACCCAGATCGGCGTCCCGTCTTGCCGTCGCAAATGCAGCACATCATTCCCGCGCCGCACTTCGGTGGCGATCATGGTGTCGACCCCGCTGGGCTTCACGCGCGATCCACTCACCGTGATCTTGTCATCGACCACGAGGTGCAATTCCTGGTTGTCGATGAACCACGCGGGTCCGAGTTCGACGTTGACGTCGCCCGTACTCGTCCGCACCAGGGCGTTCATCGAGGTGAGCCACACCTTGGTGTTCGGCACCTGGTGCACCCGCACCACCACGCCCTCCAGCGTGCCCATTTTCGACGCATCGAAATTGAGCAGGTACGCCGAGCCGACGGGAGCCGGCGCCGCTTTGGGTGGCGGCTCCCGACTCGGCGTGGCTCGCTGCGTCAACACCACGGGAACGAGGAGAACCGCGGACACCACCGACACCCCGAAAATGAGCTTGTGCTTCATGCACCGACACGTGTGCATCGGCTTTGCCAGCGCACATGTCGTGCAACCCGTGCAGCCTTGCGCGCAGGGTCTTCAGCGCCGCAGCGGCTGGAGCACGCCCACCGCCACCCCATCGGGGTCCGCGAACATCGCGTACGAGCCCATGTTCGGGATCTCGGTACGCGGCACGAGGATCTTCCCGCCGAGCTCGACGACAGTGGTGAGCGTTCGGCGCAGATCGCTGACTTCGAAGTACGTGTTGAGACCCGCCATCGGAGTCGGCCGCGGCTGCGAGGTGAGCGCGCCGTCGGGATCGTGCCCCGTGTCGATGATGGTGTACCCGGGGAACGCCTTGTCGTCGAAGCGCCAGTCGAAGAGTTTCCGGTAGAAGCTGCGCGCTTTCTCTGCGTTGGGGACGACGAACTCCCAGTGAATGATCGGGTTTCCCATGGCACGGCTCCTCGGTGCGGGTCGGGAATCGGCGTGCAACGCGCGTTCCCGCAGCCTCAGGGCAGCACGCGAGGTGACCTGTTCGAACAACTCCGGGCGGACCGGCCGTGGAAGCAACGCCAGCGGCTGATGTGGGGCGACTGGAAGCTGGAACCGCGATGCCGTGGCCTGGCATCGGGACAAGTTCGATCCCCAGCTCGTCGATCCGATCGCGGTGCTCGTGGGAGCACTCGATTCCGCGGCTAACCACGCATGCGGGCCCGCGCATCAGCCTCGCGTTTCGGCATGGCCTCGACGTGCGCGCGTACGACTCACGGGGATCTCAAAAGCATCTCTCTCCCTCTCCCCGCGGGGGAGAGGGCTGACTAGAACTCGTTATTCCGAGCCGCGGCTTCCGAAGTGAGCTGGGTCAAGAGCGGCGGCGCAACCGTCTTCCCCTCCACCTTCGCTTGACCCGCCCCAGCAGGCGCCGGGAGCGCGCGCGTCACCACGCCCAGCACGTTCTGAACGAACGACGGCATCACGCCATGCAGCATCGCGAGCACCTTCGCGGGCAACGACAGCACCACCTCCGCCTGACCGCGCGCGCTCGCATCGAGAATCTGCCGCGCCGCGCGCTCTGCATTCATCGCGAGAATCGGAAGACTCGAGCTCACCTTGAACCACGCGTACTCCGCCTCGGCCTGCGCTTCTATCAATGGATGCTCGAGAAGAACCGCAAGGCGCGTCTGCACAACCAGCAGCGCTTGCGCTCGTTGAAGGCCGAACACGGAGAAGAGCTGAGGATCTTCAGCTCGCACGACGTCGTTGAGTTCACCCATCTCACGCGGGGACTGTTCGACAGACCGGCGCTGCCTGACCGGCCGATCCTTCGCGAGCCGGAGACGCCCGGCGTCATCATCGCGCCGCACCCCTCGCACTGAAGGCACGCGCACTGCACGCGTCGGGTGGATGACTTAGGAAGAGAAGCTCGATCAGATCTCGCAACGGCTCGAGCAACACCGCGGCTCGCGGCCCTCGTGACCTTCGACACCTTCCTGCCCGTCTCGAAGATGCGGCGTTTCGTGGAACTGGCCCCACTGGGAACGGGTGAAGGCCCGCGTCGACCCCACCAACGTGTTCGGAAATCTCTACACCAAGATGTGCCCGGTGCCCGCGCGGGCCGCGGCGATCGTGACCGGCCTCGAGAGCACCGCCAACGCGCGGTGAGCACCGAAAAAAGAAGGCATTGGGGGACCCCTGAAAACGGAGCGGCGACGCGCGCCACGGCTTACATACTTCGGCCGTGAACGAGCTGATCCGAAGAGGTCTCGCCGCGAAGCAGAAGACCCTGCCGGCCGCCCTGCTCTATGACGAACTGGGCTCGGCGCTGTTCGAGGCGATCACGCTGCTCCCCGAGTACGAGGTGGCGCGCGTCGACACCCGCCTGCTCGCAGACAAGGTCAGCGAGGTGCTCGCGAATCTCCCGGGGCAGCTCGAGGTGATCGAGCTGGGGCCCGGTCACGGCCGCAAAGCGCGGTTGGTCTTGAACGAGCTGGTCAAGCGGCAAGCGACCACCTCGTTCATCGCAGTCGATGTCGCCGCGGCCGCGCTCGAAGGCTGCCGGCGTCACCTGGAAGAGCTCCACTCCGTCACCGTCACGGGCATCGAAGACACCTTCGTGGCCGGCCTGAAGCGCGCGCCGAAGCGGCCGCCTGACCACCGCCGCCTGGTGCTCTTCCTCGGCAGCAACCTCTCGAACTTCGATCGAAAAGAATCGGTCGAGTTCCTGCGCGAGGTCCGCGAAGCGCTCGAGCCTGGAGACGCGCTGCTGCTCAGCGCCGATCTCGAGAAGCCCGCCGCCCGGCTCCTGCCCGCCTACGACGACGCGCTCGGAGTGACCGCCGCCTTCAACAAGAACGTGCTCAGCCGGCTCAACCGCGAATTCGGCGCTCACTTCGAGGTCGGCCACTTCGAACACGAAGCGCGTTGGAACGCTGGCGCCCGCCGGGTCGAAATGCACCTGCGCGCCACCCGGGCCTGCGAGGTGAGGGTCGATCAGCTCGAGCTCGACCTTCACTTCGACGCCGGGGAGACGATCTGGACCGAGTCGAGCCACCGCTTCAACCTGGAAGAGCTGCGCGCGTGGGGACGTGAAGTCAGCCTGCGTTGCACGTGGTCGAGCGTGGATGCAGGGTGGCCGTTAGCGCTGACCCTGTTCGTCGCAACCTGAAGAGGATCACCCATGAAGCGAGCAACCTGGAATGGCGCTGTGATCGCGGAGTCCGACGACATCGTCACGGTCGAGGGCAACGCGTACTTCCCGGAATCCGCCCTCAAGAAGGAGCACTTCAAGCCCAGCGGCACCCACACCACCTGCGCGTGGAAAGGCGTCGCCAGCTACATGAGCGTCGAGGTCTCCGGGAAGACCAACGCCGACGCGGCGTGGTTCTACCCAACGCCTTCCGACGCCGCGAAGCAGATCACCGGGCGAGTGGCCTTCTGGAAAGGCGTGACCGTCAGCGACGCCTGAGCTGCGAAGCGGGAGGGGACTCGTTACCTTGTCGGCCTTGCTCCGCTCCTCAATCCCGTCCCCGTCGATCAGGTCGCGCCCCGACTACCAACGGCGCGAGCTCCTCGAGAAGGCGTGGGCGCTGCCGGTGGCCCGACGGTACGCGCCGTTGCTCTCGCAGAGCATCACCTCGATTTGCGGGCCGACCAGCGTGGCCAACGTGTTGCGATCGATGGGCGTGCGCACGGCAAAGAATCCGTTCAGTCGTTTCGGGCTGCGCGCGATGAGCCTCGATCAGATCGTCGCTGAGTCGGCCGACGTGGTGCCCGCGGAGTGGCAGGTGCGCGCGGTGCGGCCGCGTTCGGTGGAAGGGCTGCGGGTCGAGCTGCGCGCCTCCAACGACGAGCGGCATCGGTACGTGGCGAACTTCTCGCGCTCGCCGCTGTTCGGAGGCGGTGGAGGTCATCACTCGCCCCTCGGTGGCTATCTGGAAGACGAAGATCTCGCGTTCGTGCTCGACGTCAACGCAGGCTTCGGGCCGTGGCTGGTGAGCGCGGAGCGGCTGTTCGACGCAGTGAACACAGCCGACTGGGTCGGACCCACGCGAGGCCTGGCCGCCTTCTCTCGAGGCTAGAGACGTCGACTGTCTCCCTGTCCCCGCGGGGGAGAGGGCATGCCGTTACGACGTCAAAGCGGCAAATCCTTCTCAAACAACTCGAGCAACGAAGCGTACGAGAACGCCGAACCCGGCAGTGCCTTCACCACCCCAACCTTCTCCAGCCGCTCGAGCGCCCCGGTGGTGGCCTTGAGACTGCCCCCCGCTGCGTATTCCGACGATGCCGATCACTGATTCCGACGCATGCCGATCACCGATTCCAAAGCATCGCGATCACCCCGGAGCGTGACGACGCCGGGTTTG
>JAYVNA010000768.1:0-9537 GCA_043758715.1 Archangium sp. | reverse complement strand
CGAGCCGCTCTTGCCGGGCGACTACACCGCGAAGGTGGTGTGCCCCAACTGTGGCGCGCTCGCGACCAAGCCAGTGAAGCTGGTTTCCGGCGCGACCTTCGAGTTGCTGTTTCCCTGACGCGGTCTGCGGCGAGTCTTTCAGAACTCAGTCAGGCGTTTACGCGGCACGGCTTCTGCCGTGGCGCGCGAGAAAACGGCCCACGTCGACGGGCGCCACCGCTGCCGCCCCGAGCACGCCGCCCAGCATCGCGCCGATCACACCGACCGAAGTCATGTCGGCGCCCGCGAAATACAGCCCGGGAATGGGAGAGCGCGGCCGCAGCCAACGATTGGCGAAGCGGCCCGGAGTGGGCTCCAGGCCGTAGATGGAACCACGCGCGGGCCTGACGAAGTGTTCGGTGGAGAGCGGCGTCGAGAGCTCGACGAAGTCCACCATCGGCCGCAGCTTCGGCAACCGCGCGAGCAACTGCTCCAGCATGGTGTTCGCGATCGCCTTCTTGAACGACTCGTAGTCGGCCCCGCGGCGACGCCAGCGGTCTTCCTTCCACTTCGCGAAGTCGTCGTAGCTGACGAAGGTGACGACCTCGGCGGTGTGCTTCGCCTTCGGGTCCTTCGCCATCGCGG
Source organism: Archangium sp. (assembly GCA_043758715.1). Taxonomy (GTDB): domain Bacteria; phylum Myxococcota; class Myxococcia; order Myxococcales; family Myxococcaceae; genus Archangium_A. The sequence goes on along the minus strand of JAYVNA010000768.1, from coordinate 8,913 downwards.
GATCTTTGAGCGAAGGAAAGCTCACGTAGAGAACGGGGCAGGGCGCGGGGTCGACTCCGGGCTCGACGGGCCAGGCTTCGGCGTCGTGGCTCCAGGTGTCGTAGAACCACTGGTTCGCCGAGGTCGCGCCCGCTTCGCGAATGTCGCCTCGGAAGCCGACGTACAGACAGACGTGCGCGGGCGCGGGCTTGAGCGTCGCCACCGAGTCGACCCACGCTTCCTTCTTCACCTCCGCCGGGAGCATGCGCTGCACCGTGGGCACCGTGCCCGCCGCGCTCACCACGATGTCCGCCCGCAGCGTCTCGCCGGTCTTGAGCCGCACTCCGGCGGCGCGGCCCTTTTCGATCAGCACCTCTTCCACGTCTGCGTAGATGCGAGTCCACCCGCCGGCTTTCGCCACCGTCGCGAGCAGGGTGTTGGCGAGCTGCGCCGAACCACCCACGGGGTAGTAGCCGCCCCATAGAAAATGTTTCACCACCAGCGCGTGCATCGCGAACGCCGAGCGCTTGGGCGGAGAGCCGTAGTAGCCCCACTGCGCCGTGAGCAGCGCGCGGAGCTTCTCGTCTTTCGTCAGCTCGCCGACCACGTCTTCAGTGGTGCGCTCGAGGTACTGCTTCACGCCGCGCGCGAGCACCGCCTCTGAGAGAAAGTCGGCCGAGCGGGGCAGCATGCGCCCGAGCAGGAACCCCTGCATGTCGCGGCTGACTGACTTGCACAGCGCGAGGTAGCGCTCGATGCCGCGCGCTTCGTTCGGGAACGCCTTGATCAGGTTCGCCTGGAACTGCGCGGGGCTGTCCGGGAAGTCGATCTGAAAGCCGCCGGGAAAGTGAAACTGATCATACGCGCCGCCCAGCGAGGCCCACTCGAGCGCGCCATCGGTCAGCGCGTGCAGCAGCCGGCCCGGCAGGCTCTTCGTGGTGACCTCGCCGACCGCGTGCACCCCGACGTCCCAAGTGTAGCCCTTGCGCGAGAAGGTGTGCGTGAAGCCGCCGGGCACGTAGTGCTGCTCGAGCACCAGCACGCGCTTGCCCGTCTTCGCCAGCAAGGCCGCGCACACCATGCCTCCCATGCCCGAGCCGATGACGATGACGTCATACGGCCCGGGGGGACACTCACGGCTCCACGGTCGCTCACGCATGGGGGCGTTCACCTGGGCAGAGGGATCACTTCAACAGCTTGGTGACCTTCGCGACGACGTCGCTGTCGGCGTCCTTCTGGAACCTGGTGAGGTACTTCTTGCCGCCCTTCGCGTCGCAGGCGAGCGACGCCTCGAGGGCCGACCCGCGCACGTAGGTGGTGGTGATGCTCTTGTCCTCGGCGATCTTGTGGGCGAGCGCGAGGGCCTTCTTCTTCTGCGCCGCGGTGGGGGCCTTCTCGGTGCAGACGCTCGCCAGCGCGTCGCAGAAGCGCGCTTCGCTGACCTTCTTGGCCTTCACCCGCGCTTCGACGGCCTTGATCATCGGGTCGACCTGCGCGGGGCAGGGGAAGCTCAGCACCTTCTGGGCCGAGAACGAGGCGATGTACGTATCGGCGTTGCCCAGCAGCTTGCCGTAGAGCTCGCAGGTCTCCTTCTCCTTCGAGTGCCCACCTTCATCGAGCGCTGAGAAGGCCGAGCGGCCGAGATCCGGGTCATTGATCAGATCGCGCGTGAGCGCGAAGACCTCGTCGCTCTCGGGGTTGGCCACCAGCAGGCTGGTGATGACGTCGCCCCGCTCGATGTTTCCCGCTTCGGCCGAGGCCAGCAAAGTCTTGATGCGCGGCAGCAGCTGGGTCTCCTTGACCTTGATGTGACCCACGATTCTTCCAATCTCTTCGGGGCGCTGATCTTTCGGCTTCTCGGCGATGGTGAGGAGGCGTTCCGAGAGGGCCTTGTCGGCGAAGGCCCCGGCGCCCCAACCATTGAGCCGATCGGCGCCCAGCGCGCGGACCTTCGGGTCGGCGTCTTCGAGGAAGGCGACCAGGGTGGCGTCAGCCTTGTTGTCGGCGAACGCGGCCTCTTCTTCCTTCCACGCCTTGTACTCGGCGCACGACGAGTCAATTCCCAGGCGCTCGAGCTTGCAGGTGATCGCTTTGCGAGCCAGCGCGACGACCTTCGGGTCATTGCCCGGAAGCTCGAGGCCGACCTTCGGCACGTTGAGAGCGGCAGCCGGCGCAGCACCCTTGTCGGCGACCTTGTCCGGGGCGGCCTTTGCAGGCGGGGCGGCTTCCTTCTGGTCGCAGGCGAACAGCACGAGACACGAGGCGAGGAGAGTGGGTCGGATCATGGGGCGGAAGCTAACGATTCTCGGAACCGATTGGGAAACGAGTGTCCGGAAGAAATGGGCATGAAAATGCGCGCGAAACGTAAACGGTGCTGGCGAGGGAGCTGAATGCTGGGAATCGGCCTGCGCCGATAACCCCACGTGACCCTCTCTCAGCCGCAACATCGCCCGCACCATGGGCTTGAGCGTTCACGGCAATGGCAACCAGATCGACAACAACCTGCCCCGCCGGCACTTCAAGCAACTGCACTGGCGCAGGCCCTCAAGATTCCCGGGCTGGTGCTGACGTGGGAACACACCGCGACCCGCCTGGGGGCCCGCTTCGGCCACACCGCGGTGACGCTGGGCAACGGGCGCGGCTCGGCCAGCGACTTCATCGAGCGCAACACCCTGGGCGCGCGCGGCCGCACCGGGTTGAAGATCTTCCTGCCGCTGGGCTGAGCGGCGCTCAGTCGCCGCTGAACCGGTCGGGGTGCTCGCTCCACTCGTTTTCGTTCCACCGCTCGAGCAGAAGGGGCGCTCCTTCGGCCGGCGCGAGCGTGAGAGAGTGCGCGCATGACGATGCTCGCGTTGTGTTTGCTCCTCGGAGCGGAACCCGTCGATCGCTGGGACTTTGAGGGGGCCACGGCCTTAGTCCTGGCGAAGGGCGAGACCCGCGATTCCTTGAGCACCGCCGCCCTGCAGCAGCTGGGGCTCAAGCTCGAGGGGCCCTTGTCGTTGAAGGTGTCGGCGCACGCGAACACCGTGGGCGGCGTGACGCTGCACCTGGAAGATCCTTCCGACCCCAAGGCGTTCTGCGATCTCTACGCCAGCCGCGCTGACGAGACGCTCAAGTTCACCGACAGCCGCTGCTCTTTCATCGCCTTCAGCGGGCGGCTGCGGACCCAGGCCGTGTGCAGGAAGATCGCGGGCACCGCGAAGAAGCTGGCCGATGGGCGGGTGGCGATCGAGGCGCGTTCACCGGATTGCAGCGCTTCACCCCTGGGGTTGCCCCTGAGCATTTCGGGGACGCTGGCGCCTCGCTGAGCGGATAACCTTCGCTTCGTGACCTGGAAATTCTTCGAAGTCCGAACTGGCGACAAGAAGGCGCAGGTGCTGCTCGATCACCGCTTTGCCGGTGAGCCCGCGATGGCCGCGCTGCCGAACATCGGGTGGTTTGGCGTGTGGTGCCGCGAAGACCCCAAAGGCGCGTTCTGGTCGCCCACCGAAGCGCCGAAGCTCGACGCGCTCGAGGAAGATCTGATCAAGCTCGCCGAGGAGCACGGGCATGGGTGGGCGGTGTACCTGCGCCGTCACGCGACTCCCGGTCTGCGCGAGTACTACTTCTACTTCGGTGAGGGCGCCGACCTCGGCAAGGTGGCGGTCGCGCTGCTCGCGAAGCACCCGGGCTATCGCATCGAGTTCGAGGCCCGCCCTGACCCGAAGTGGACCGGGTACGCGTCGTGGCTGAAGGAAGCGCCGCTGGGCTGAGGGCCCGCAAAAGAAAACGGCGCGCCCAGTTCGAGCGCGCCGCTTCGATTTCAGACGAAAGCGATTACTTGCAGGCGTCGGTGGTGGCGAAGTTCGGCATCGCCTTGTAGCCCGCCATCGCCGTATCGCACGCGCTGGTACAGGCAGTGGCCGAGTCGCCATTCTTCCAACAGGCGCCGTCCTTGCCGTAGCTGGTTTCCATGGCCGCGCCAGTGCCGGGGCTCAGAGCCTCCGAACAGGCGATCAGCTTCTTACAGTTTTCCGACTGGCTCTTGGTGCAACCAACAAACGCGAAGCAACCAACGACGGCGAACAGCGCAACAATCTTCCGCATGGTGAAACCCCCTGAAAGTGAGTGCGACGGGGCGGAAGATGCCTCACTTCGGAGGAATGCGAAGAGAAAGTTTCCGCTCACGCGGCCGCGGTGCTCCCCGCGCTCGATTCATCGAGTGAGGGGCCCAGCCACCTCGCGGCGTCGTCCACGCCCATGCCTTTGCGGGCCGCGTAGTCTTCCACCTGATCGCGGCCGATCTTCCCCAGCCCGAAGTACTTCGCGTCGGGGTGGTTCAGATAAAAGCCGCTGACACTCGAAGCCGGCTGCATCGCGAAGCTCTCGGTCAGCGTGATGCCCGCGACCTTCTGCGCGTCGAGCAGCGCGAACAGCGTGCCCTTCTCGGTGTGCTCGGGGCACGCGGGGTAACCCGGCGCGGGGCGAATGCCGCGGTACTGCTCGCGGATCAGTTGCTCGTTGCTCAAGTCCTCGGTCTTGCCGAACCCACTGAGCTCGCGCGCCTTCTTGTGCATGTATTCCGCGAAGGCCTCGGCGAGGCGATCGCCCAGCGCCTGCACCATGATGGCGGAGTAGTCGTCGTGCGCCTTGCGAAAGCCTTCGGCAAACTCTTCGACGCCCAGGCCCGTGGTGACCGCGAACCCGCCCACGTAGTCGAGCCGTCCGCTCTCCCTGGGCGCTACGAAGTCGGCCAGAGAAAGATTGAATTGGCCGGGCTGCTTTTCCACCTGCTGCCGCAGCATGTGGAAGCGGCCGAGCACCTTGCTGCGCTGCTCATCGGTGTAGAGCTCGACGTCATCGCCCACGGCGTTCGCGGGCCAGAAGCCGATCACCGCGTTCGCGCGGAACCGCTTCTCCTTGATGATGCGCGTGAGCATCGCCTGCGCGTCGGCGTAGAGCTTCTTCGCCTCGACGCCGACCTTCTCGTCTTCGAGGATCTTCGGGAACGCGCCGAACAGCTCCCACGCGTTGAAGAAGGGGCCCCAGTCGATGAAGGGCACCAGGTCAGCCAGCGCCACGTCGTGAAAAGCCCGGGTGCCGATGAGCTCGGGCTTCGGAATGTCGATGGTCGCCCAGTCGTACTTCTGCTTCCGGGCGCGGGCCTCGGCCACGGTCAGCAGCTTGCGCTGCACCCGGCGCTCTTCGTAATCGGCGCGCGCCCTGGCCTGCTTGCCTGCGACCTCGGCGAGAAACGCGGGCTTCTGCTCGGGCGAGAGCAGCGCGCTCACCACGTTCACCACGCGCGAGGCGTCGAGCACGTGCACCACGCCCGGCGCGTATTGCGGAGCGACCTTCACCGAGGCATGCGGGTGGCTGGTGGTGGCGCCGCCGATGAGCAGGGGCACGGTGAACTCCTGGCGAGTCATCTCCTTCGCCACCGAGACCATCTCGTCGAGCGAGGGGGTGATCAGGCCCGAGAGCCCGATGATGTCGGCGTTCAGTTCCTTAGCGGTCGCGAGAATCTTCTCGCACGACACCATCACCCCGAGGTCGATGACTTCGTAATTGTTACAAGCGAGCACCACGCCGACGATGTTCTTGCCGATGTCGTGCACGTCGCCCTTCACCGTGGCGAGCAACACCTTGCCCTGCGTGCGCACGGTGCCACCGGCCGCGATGGCCAGGCGCTTCTCTTCTTCCATGAACGGGGTGAGGTACGCGACCGCGCGCTTCATCACCCGGGCCGACTTCACCACCTGCGGCAGGAACATCTTTCCCGCGCCGAAGAGATCGCCCACCACCCGCATGCCGTCCATCAACGGGCCTTCGATGATGTCGAGCGGGCGCTTGAACTGCTGGCGCGCTTCTTCGGTATCAGCCTCGATGAACGCATCGATGCCCTTCACCAACGCGTGCGAGAGGCGGCTGGCGACGGTGGCGCTTCTCCAGGCGAGGTCTTCCTTCGCTTCGATCTTGCTGCCGCCACCGTGCTGCGCCTTGAGCTGATAAGCGAACTGCACCAGGCGATCAGTCGAGTCGGGACGGCGGTTCCACAACACGTCTTCCACCAACTGCAGCAGGTCTTTGGGAATCTCTTCGTACACGCTGAGCATGCCGGCGTTGACGATGCCCATGTCCATCCCGGCCTTGATCCCGTGAAACAGGAAGGCGGAGTGAATGGCCTCGCGCACGGGGTTGTTGCCGCGGAAGGAGAACGACACGTTCGACACGCCGCCCGACACCTTCGCGTGGGGCAGGGTGGCCTTGATGATCTTCGTCGCCTCGAAGAAATCGACGGCGTAGTTGTTGTGCTCCTCGATGCCGGTGGCGACCGTGAGGATGTTGGGGTCGAAGATGATGTCTTCGGGCGGAAAGCCGATGCCCACCAGCAGCTTGTAGGCGCGGGTGCAGATGCGCACCTTCTCGTCGCGGCTGGCCGCCTGGCCCTGCTCGTCGAACGCCATCACCACCGCGGCGGCGCCGTACCGCTTCACCAATTTGGCGCGGCGCAAAAACTCGGGCTCGCCGTCTTTGAGCGAGATGGAGTTGACGATGCCCTTGCCCTGCAGACACTGCAGCCCCGCCTCGAGCACGCTCCACTTGGAGCTGTCGATCATGATGGGCACCTTGCAGATGTCCGGCTCGGCGGCGATGAGGTTCAAAAACTTCACCATCGTCGGCTCGCCCTCGATCAACGCTTCGTCGACGTTGATGTCGAGAATGTTGGCGCCCGACTCGACCTGCTGGCGCGCGACCGAGAGACACTCGTTCCAGTCGCCGGCCTTCAGCGCCTTGGCGAACTTGGGGCTGCCGGTGATGTTGGTGCGCTCACCGACGATGAGGAACTGCGATGCGGCGGTCATGTTGACCTCGTAGGCGAAGCCACCACCAGCGACTCGAGGCCCGAGAGCCTCATGTCGTGAGCGGCTGAAGGCAGTTGATGCGGCGCGAACTGACCGGCGCCCCTGGCGATGGCAGAGATGTGTTCAGGCGTCGAGCCGCAGCACCCACCCACCAGGTTGAGCCAGCCCTGCTTGGCGAACTCGCTGAGCACCGCGGCCATCTCGTCCGGCGTCTCGTCGTAGCCACCGAAGGCGTTGGGCAGGCCGGCGTTCGGGTAGCAGCTCACGTAGCACTCGGCGACCCGCGCCAGTTCCTTGATGTACGGGCGCATCTCCGCCCCACCCAGCGCGCAGTTGATGCCCACGCTGAAGGGCCTCGCGTGCCGAATCGAGTCGTAGAAGGCGGTGATGGTCTGGCCCGAGAGTGTGCGGCCGGAGGCGTCGGTGATGGTGACGGAGATCATCACCGGCACCCGGCGGCCCAATTGTTCGAACACGCCTTCGATGGCGAAGAGCGCGGCCTTGCTGTTGAGGGTGTCGAAGATGGTCTCGACCAGCAGCGCGTCGACGCCGCCCTGCATCAGCGCGCGCACCTGCTCTTCGTACGCCGAGACCACCTGGTTCCACGTGACCGCGCGGTAGTCCGGGCGATTGACGTCGGGCGACATCGAGAGCGTGCGGTTGAGCGGGCCGATGGCCCCGGCGACGAAGCACTTGCGGCCGGGAGTCTTGTCCTGCGCGGCGTCGGCGGCGCGGCGGGCGCACTTCACCGCGGCGAGGTTCAAGTCGGTGATGACGTGACCCAGCTCGTAGTCGGCCTGCGCGATGCGGGTGCCGCTGAAGGTGTTGGTCTCGACCAGGTCAGCGCCGGCCTCGAAGTAGCGGGCGTGGATTTCCTGGATCACGTCGGGGCGGGTGATCGAGAGGAGATCGTTGTTGCCCTTCAGGTCCTTGGGGTGCGCCTTGAACTGCTCGCCGCGAAAATCCTTCTCCTCCAGGGCGTAGGTCTGCACCAGCGAGCCCATGGCGCCGTCGATGATGACGATGCGTTCTTTGAACAACTGCTCCAGAGCCCCCTGGGGCGACGGCGTTGGGTGGTCGGTCAGTGTGGTCATGGTCGTGCTCTTTCTTGAACTTGAGATCGGCGCGGTTGCCGGTGGGCCGTTGCTTTTCGCGTGCCCGTGACGAGGAAGGCCTTGAAGGGCGTGGCGGCGTCCCGCGGCGCGGGGAACACTTCGTGCGCCTCGAGGCCCACGGCGATCATCGCCTCGCGCACGGCCTGCGGGTCGAAGCCCAGGTGCTGGTGGCCCAGGCGGGCGAGCACCCAGTCTTCTTCATGGGGCAAAAGCTCGAGCACCACCATCTTCCCACCGGGCTTGAGCAGGCGCGCACCCTCGGCGAGCACGTGCTCGATGGAATCGACGTGGTGCAGGCTCTGCGAGACCACCACCAGGTCGACCCGGGCGTCGGGCAGCGGCAGGGCGTGCAGGTCGGCCTCGAGGAAGGTGATGTTGTCGAGGCCCTGGCGGGCGGCCTCGGCTTTCGCCTTGCTCAACGCGGAACCCGAACGATCGATGGCGGTGACGTGCCGGGCCCAGCGCGCCAGCTCGACCGTCAGCACGCCGGTGCCGCAGCCGAAGTCCACCACGTCGAGCGGGGGGAGCAGGCTCGAGAGCGCTGCCGACCACAAGCGCCACGACTGACCCGGCTCGAGCAGCTTCTCGTTGAGCGAGTGCACGTCTTCGCGGCGGTGCAGCAGCTCGGTGAGCCTTGCCTTGTCACCGTGATCGTCGTCGGCCCCGCGCGCGAGCTTGATCAGTGGCCACAGGGGCGCCTTCTCGTCGATCGCCAGCGAGTAATAGGTGAAGCCGCCCTGGCGCTCTTCCCGAATGAGATCGAGGGCCTTGAGCTTGGTGAGGTGATGGCTCACCGACGACTGGGCCACGCCGATGAGCGAAACCACCTCGGACACGTTGAGCCGGGCCTCACAGACCAGCCGCAGAATCCGCAGCCGCGTGGGGTCGCCCAGTGCCCGAAACGCTTCTGTCAATTCGTCCATCGATGAATGTAGATACGTCGATTCGGGCCAATGATCAAGCCGGAGTGCAGG
>JAYVNA010000767.1:0-9539 GCA_043758715.1 Archangium sp. | reverse complement strand
GAATCATCATCACGTCGAGCTGCGCTTTGGGGTTCGCGCGCAAGATGCCCTGCAGGCCCGCGCCGGGCTCGTAGCGGCGGCTCTCTTCCACCAACGGGAGCGCCTTGCCGTCACCGCTCCACTGCTTGTCGAGCGAGGTGCCGAGGTACGAGAAGTCGAAGGTGAAGGTGTTGGCGGGCAACACCTGGGTCTCCATCGCGAACGAGGTGCTCGCGCACAACGCCACCAAGCCTGCGAGTGCGCGCTTCACGGCCGCACCTCCGTCACCAGAAACGGCCCCGAGGTCGCGGGCACCTGGCCCATCGCAGACCGCACCTGCAGGTTCGCGAAGTCGAGCACCACCGCGTTCATGCTGTCGGACTGATCGACGAACTGGGGATCGCCGATGAGGTTCTGCAGGAACTCCGCGTCGACCGTGCCCTTCGCGGCTTCGAGCCGGCCCTTGGCGCCATCGACCGCGCGGCGGCTGCGGTAGAAGAAGCCCGACCACTGGCGCTGCGGAATGATGCGCTGCCCCGCGAGCGTGAGGGTGGCGATGTCGGGCACGTTCTTGACGAAGTTCGAGCCGAGCACGAAGTCGTCGTCGCCGGTGCTGGCGTAGCGGCGGCCAGTGGAGTCGAGCTCGGTGGTGCTCAAGGGGAAGGTGCCCTTGGTGCCGTCGTTGAAGATGTCGTCGTCGACCTCGATCGCCTCGAGCCCGCCGTTCTTGTCGCCCATCACGCAGGTCCACCCGTAGGCGCGTTCGGCGTTGGCGACGATGTCGCGCGCGCTGGCCGCGTCGGTGGCCTGTTCGAGAATGCGCCTGCCCAGAAAGCCGATGGGCATGCCCTTGGCGACCAGCTTGGCCTTCGAGAGATCGGCGACCTGATCGAGCACCGAGCCGACCACGCTGTTGTCGAGGGTGTCGCTGGGATCGCAGGCGTAACCGACCCCGCGGTCCGACATGCCGGAGAAGCCGTAGACGATGCCCGCCCACCCGATGGTCACGAAGGCCGGGCCGGTCTCAGGCACGTGGCGGATGGCGACCGTGTGTTTGAACGCGGTGTTCGCGTCGAGCAGCGAGAAGTGGTGCGCGATGAAGGGCGCTCCACCCACGGTCATCGAACCGCGGACACCGATCGCGATCGGCGGAGGCCGGGTGCGGCCATCGGTCAGCGGCGGCCGGCGCAGATCGCGGCGATGAAGGCCCGCGCCCCGGGTGGTGAAGACGATCTCCTCGTCGCGCATGAAGCTCGCGTGAGCGGGCAGCGGCACGGTGATCACCTTCTTGTCACCAGCGCCGATCACCAGGGTGGTGGTGATGCCGGTGGCCAGCGGGGCGGAGGGCGTCAGCGTCACCTGCAGCTCGGTGTCTGAGACCTCGGTCATCGTCACTTCGGGGCTGGCCTGGGTGTAGAGCTGATTTCCCAGGAACAGGCGCACCGTCGCGGGGTCAACCCCATCGACCTCGGTGAGCGCGACACGAATGCCAGCCGACGGGTTCAGCTCGACCGCCAACCCGTACAGCTCGGGAATGTACGGCTCGAAGTGGCCTTCACCCGCTTCGTCGATCTGCCCGTCGTTGTCGTTGTCGACGCCATCGGTGTCCGCGCCCACGAACTCCACGCTCTTGATCAACGGCGCCCGCGCGAGCCGAATCGCCAACGCCACGCCTCTGACGGCGAGCACGGTATCGACGAAGGTGTTGAGCACCAGAATCTGGTCGTAGGTCATGCCCGAGCCATCGGCGACGCCCTGCAGTTCTTCGCGGGTGGCGCGGGGCAGCGAGCGCTCGATGTTCTTCGCTGAATCGAGCATCAGCTCGTAGGCGAAGTTTCCGTTCTGGTATCGCTCGGCGCCGTACTCGGGCAGCAACGTGGCGAGGTCAGGCTGCTCCCGCGAGAGATAGGGGAACAACGAGTTGGTCAGCAGCGTGGTGTAGAAGCTGCGCACCTTCGAGCGGAGCTGAGTGCCGTGCGACAGCCCGCGCTCATACGGCGTTCCCCTCACCTCGATCGTCTCGCGGGTGGACGGTTTGGCGAACGGCTGACACGCGAACAGCGTGAGAGCCAGCAGGAGCGTCGCGACGGGTTTGACGGGAATCAAGGCGAGCCACCCTAGCCGCGAAACGCCCGCTCGCAATGTGCGGCGGGCGAACATCCATTCGCATCGCTTTGGAGCGGCGGGCTATTCCAGCGAGACCCTGATCACGCCTTCGACCACCGCGCGGGAGACGAACTCCACCAGCGCGCCGTTGATCGCGTAGCCATCGTCGTTCGCCACCACGAAACCGGCTTCCTGCAGGCGCGTCAGGGCGTCTTCGGTGGCCTCGCCCTCTTTGCCGGCGGAGAGCAACTCCATCACCGTGCGCTCTTCGGCGGACATCTGCGTGTACAGAATGCGCAGGTGGCTATCGAGCAGCGCCTTGCCCTCCTCGGTCTCCGCCAGCACCTCGAGGTCGACCAGCGCGTCGAGCATCGCGGGGGTCACGGTGCCCTTCCAGTCCTTCTCGAAGCGGGTCGCGAGCAGCGCGCACAGCGAGAAGATCTCCCAGGGGCGGTTGCCGGTGATCTCCGCCAACGCGCCGAGGGCTTCGTTCTCGAAGGTGATGCCGAGCACCTGCGCGGGCGTCTGCACCAGCGTGACCAGTTCGTCGTCGCTGACGGGCGGCACCAGCACGGTGGCCACGCCGGCGCGGGCGACCACCGCCGTCTCGAAGAACGCGTCGAGATCGCGGTTGCGATCGCACACCATCGCCACCCTGACGTTGCGCGGGGTGGTGAGCAGCGCGTCGACCACGGTGGCCATGCCCTCGGCGCCCAGCGGCGCGAGCGCGATCACCTCGTCGAAGCCGACGAACAGCGGCGCGGCCAGCTCGCCGAGCACCTCGAGCGGCTTCTTCGGATCGGCTTTCAGCTCCTTGGCGCCCACGCGCTGCAGGAACTCGTTGACCTTGGTGGTGAGCCGCGCCAGCACGGAGTCCACCGTCTGGGGTGCCTCGTCGGGCGTCCGGAAGTCGAGCACGAAGGCCGCCCCGCCGGAGCGCTCACACGCCCGCTGCAGAATGCCCTTCATCATCGTGGTCTTGCCGATGCGCTCGAAGCCGCGAATGCAGATGTGGTGGCCCCCGGTCAGGTGAGCAGCGAGCTCGTCATCGAGCTCCTTGCGCGCGCGCAGATCATCGGGGAGTTCGTAAAGCGCATCCACGTACCGCTCAGTCAGCGGGTGCTGTTCGGAAGCCATGGGGTCTCTTACCGCAGCGGCGGCGACCTTCAATGAACGGTCTTCACCTGAGTGCTGGTCTTCATGCGCATCACCCCTTCGAAGAGGTGCTGCTCGGTGTAGAGGCTGCGGTGCGAGGCGCGTTCCCCGGGCAGCCAGCTCTGGGGCTTTTCGAGCCACTGCAGCACCCGCACCTCCCCGTCGTAGGCGAAGGGCGCCATGAGCTCCGGGGGCAGCCGCTTCCAGCAGCGGCGCTCGATGGGGGAGAACTCGGCTTCGAACCCTTCCCCAGCCTCTTCATGCCGGCGCTGGTGATCGAGGGTGCCGTCGAAGCTCTTGCTGATGTGGAACAGCTCGTGGAGCACGGTGGCCACCCGCTGGCGCGGGGTCGACTTGCGGAAGAAGAGTGGCCGCAAGGTGATGGAGTAGAGCATCTGCCGGCCGTGCACCTTCACCCGGGGCTTCTTCCTCCCGAAGGGATCGGTGCGCTTCTTCTCGGCGAAGGTGAGCGGCTTGACCGTGCCACGCGAAGCCCGGCGCGCTTCGCCGGCGATGACCAGAATGCGGCGGGCGTCGAGGTGGCTGAACTCGGGGTGCGTGGTGGCGACGTGCGCAATCAGGGCCTGTACGGCCTGAGTGAAGTCGGGGCGTCTGCGCACTTTCACCACGGGATTGAGAGTGTGCCCAACCGCCCGTCTCCAATCGACACAAACCGGCGTTCTGCTACATGCGCGGCATGCGATTGATCTGGATCGACTCGCTCCGCTGCAAGCCCCGCTACGCCTCCGGCTACGGGGCCACTCCGCTGATCGTCGCCGTCGCCCTTTCCCTCGGTAGCGCGTGTGGCCCCGTCAAGCAGAAGGTCGACGCCGGCCCCGACACCAGCTGCGGCCTGGACTGCGCCGCGCAGGCGTACTTCGGCATCGTGATCAACCGGTGCTTCGAATACTCGACCGACCCGCTGACCGCGCAGACCCCGCCGTCGCTGGGGGTCTGGGTGCGAGACCTGTTCGAGCTCGAGGGCGGCATCAAGACCATCCCGGTGGAGTACCGCCAGGGTGGGCAGATCATCCAGACCGACTACTTCACCTTCAACGGGGGCGACCTCACGTTGATGCGCCGGATCGCCGGCAACCAGTCGGTCACCTACCGCACGGACACGAACATCACCGGCGTGAAGTGGCTCACGATGGGCACCGGCGCGGGCGAGAACTTCAGCACCAACACCACGGCCTTCCTCTCGCGCGACAACTCCAGCACCGCGACCGCCTACCGCGTCACCACCGACGTGCCGACCGCGGGCGAGAAGAAGACGCCGCTGGCCACCTACGACACCGCCTTCAAGATCCTCTTCGGCGAGACGCCTGATCACGGCGCCGACTCGCGGCGGGTGTTCGTGCCCAACACCGGCTTCGTGATCATCGCGAGCCCCTTCAACCTGCTCGGCGGTTCGCCGACGCCGCATCACCTGCAGCGGGTCCGCGACATCGGGACGGCCGACGCAGGACCTGAGAGCTGCAGCCTGGGGGTGCCTTGATGATGAAGCGCGCGTTGCTCGTCTCGATTCTCGCTTTCGCCGCCTGCAAGACGGGGCCTGAGGTGGTGGCCGACGTCACCCCGCCCTCGGTCCCGCAGGAAGACTTCGCGGTGGTCACGCAGAACCTCACCCAGGTCGACATCAAGTACACCGGCACCATCGCCGCGGGGTCCGAAGCGGTGACGGTCGAGAAGGCCGCCTGGGAATTCGTGGTCGACGGCACGGTGAAGCGCTCGGGTGAGCAGAAGCTCGACCTCTCGGCGCCTGCCGGGCAGACCGTCGAGTTCGCGCTCGCGGAGAGCCTGACCTACGTGAAGGACGACGAAGAGCTCAAGGCGATGGACACCCGCGGTGGTTCGCTGCTGCTCGCGGTGCGCGGCACCCTGTTCGTGAAGGTTCCGGTGGCCGCCGTGGGCGACAAGCCGGCGAGCACCCGCACCGTCGAGCTGGCCTTCGCCAAGTCGAAGGAAGTGAAGACCCCGCGCCTGCCGCACGTGAAGTTGATCGAGTTCGAGGCGGGCCGCTTCAGCGAGAACGAAGTGCAGGCCACCTTTCACGTCGGCGTGGTGAACCCGAACAACTTTCAGGTAAGCCTGCTGGGCCTCGACTACAGCGTTCAGCTCGCGGGCAAGGAAGTCGGCAAGAGCACCCTGGGCGCGGGCGATCGGGTGACGCAGGCCTCGACCGGCGTGTTCGACATCACCGCCACCTTGAACGAAGAGACGCACGGGAAAGAGGCGGCGAAGATCGTCAAGGCCCTCAACATTCCCTACGTGCTCAAGACCTCGTTGCGCACCCAGCTCTACTCGGAAGATCTCGAGAGCAAGGGCGACATCAAGCTGAAGGCGTCGAAGTAACTCACCCGGGCGATGCACTTCCTGGGGCCCGATCCGACGCGCTTTCCGGCGATCGACGAGACTGACGAAGACGGCATCATCGCCGTCGGCGGCGATCTCTCGCCCGAGCGCCTGGTGCAGGCGTACCGGCGCGGAATCTTTCCCTGGTACAGCGAAGGGCTGCCGATTCTCTGGCACTGCCCTGACCCGCGCTTCGTGCTCGAGGCCGCCTCGCTCCACGTGCCGAAGAGCCTGAGGAAGATGATGCGCCGGGGCGTCTACGACGTTCGCCTCGACACCGCGTTCGAGAGCGTGATCGACGGTTGCGCGCGCACCCCACGCACCGGTCAGCGCGGCACCTGGATCACCCGCGACATGCGCAAGGCGTACGTGCGGCTGCACACCCTGGGCTACGCGCACTCGGCCGAAGCGTGGCTCGACGGCAAGCTGGTGGGCGGGTTGTACGGGGTGTCCCTGGGCCAGGTGTTCTACGGCGAGTCGATGTTCGCGAACGCCGATGACGCCTCGAAGGTGGCCTTCGCTACCCTGGTGGAATGGATGCAGAGCTGGGGCGTGGAGCTGATCGACTGTCAGCAGGAGACCGCGCACCTCGCCCGCTTCGGGGCCGTGCCGTGGCCGCGGGCGCGCTTCACCGAAGTCGTCGAGAAACTCACCGCCGGTCAGAGCCGCATCGGAAAGTGGTCGCTCACCGAGGGTGCAACGTGAATCCTGAACTCTACGACGCACACGATCGCCTCGAAGATCGGCACTGGTGGTTCGAGGGCCGGCGGCGCGTCATTCGCGAGGTGATGCAGCGCCACCTGTTGCCGCGCGCGAAACGGCGCTTGCTCGACGTGGGCTGCGGCACGGGCGGCATGTTCCCGCTGTTGAGCGAGTTCGGTGAAGTCGATGGCGCCGAAGCGAGCCCCGACGCGCTCGAGCGGGCCCGCCGCAAGTTCCCCAGCCGCCGCATCGAGCCGTGCTCCCTGCCTGCCACCCTGCCCGAGGGCACGTGGGACGTGGTGAGCGCCTTCGACGTAATTGAACACCTCGACGAGCCGATCGAGAGCCTGCGCGCGATGCGTTCGCGGCTGCCGTTCGATGGGCAATTGGTGGTGACGGTGCCGGCCTTCCAGTTTCTTTGGAGCCACCACGACGACGTCAACCAGCACCGCCGCCGTTACTCGCGCCTCGAGCTGGTCTCGCAGCTCAGCAGCGCCGGGCTGCGCGTCAGCTTCGTCAGCTACTACAACACCCTGCTCTTCCCTGCGGTCGCGGGGGCGCGGTTGCTCGAGCGCTTGATGCCGTCGCGCTTCGTGAAGTCGCAGGAGTCGGATCTCGAAGAGACCCCGGCGCCGCTCAACCGCCTGCTCACGACGCTCTTTGGGGGCGAACGACTGGCCGTGGGCCGGGCGTCACTTCCCTTCGGCGTTTCGCTGATCGCCGTCGCTCAGCGGAACGGGTGAGCCCGTCGCCTTCGACTCAGGGCGGCATCAAAGTGTTGATGACCTTGCGGTTGCTGCGGCGGTAGGTGCGAAAATCGGCATCACAGGTCATCACGACCGCGCTGGCGTGCGCGTCCGCAAGCCTCACGAGGCAGGCATCAGCGAAGGACATCGGCACCGAGGCGTACTTGTCCATCAGCTGACGAGGCGTGCGCAGCTCAGCGCCCAGGGGCTGGACTTCGACCCCCATGCGTTCCACCAACTCGAGCACCACCGAACGGCGGTGGCGATCGCGCGACAGCACGAAGCTCGCTTCGCTGAGGACAGCCTCGCAGGTGATCAACCGGCCCGTCAGCGAGTCGAAGATGTCGGCGGCCCACGAATGGTGCCGATCGCTGGCCGACAGGAACGCGACGAGCGGCCCCGTGTCCAACAAGACGACGCGGATCACTCGCCGTAGCCCTTGAGATACTTGTGATTCGTGGACAGGTCGCGAGGCAGCCCCTTGAGGCAGCCCTTGAGATCGCTGACCGCGCTCCCCGCCGACAGCCCATCCTTCGCGGTGTACGCCTCGAGCGCGTCTCGAACGACCTCGGTCCTGCTGACGTTCCGCCGTTTGGCGAGGCGGGAAACCTTGGCGCTGAGCGTCTTGGGCAACTTGATGGACCAGGAGTCCATGAAACCTCCGGATTTCGAATCTGGCAGAATGGTATTTCCGAGCTCTGGGTCCGTCAACCAACCCGCAGGGCTTCACTTTCCTTCGGCGTCTCGTCGAACCCCGTCGCTCAGCGGGACGGCTGACTCGGGCGGCTTCGCCAACAACGCAGTGGCCTTGCGAATGGCGTCGCTGGTGCCGGCGAGGAACACCACGTCACCCGCTTCCCACGCGTGGTGGGGGTCGGGCTCTTCCAGCAACGCCAGGCCCCGCTGCACCGCGATCATGAGCGCACCCGTCTTGCGCCGCAGGTCGAGCTGCACCGCCGACATTCCGGCGCCCGGAGCTACGGCTTCGATCAGCACGCTCTCGAGCTTCAGATCAGCGAGCGCGCGCATTTCACCCAGCGTCTTGCGCGGCACCGTGACCTTGCGCTCCGAGGTCTGGGTCGCCACGCGCGCCTCACGCAGCTGTTTCTCGATCAGGTTGCGCGGCGTCTCGAGCCAACGCAGCACGCGCGAGAGCATCTCGAGTCCACCCTCCACCTCTTCGGCGACCACGTCTTGCGCGCCCAGTTGGAGCAGGCCCGCCTTCTCCGCGAGGTAGCGGGCGCGCAGCAGCACCGGAACCTGGGGCGCGACCCGGGTGGCAGTGGCCACCACCCGCTGCACCGCGGAAGGGTCGTTCATCACCAGCACCAACGCCTTCGCCTGCGCGAGGTTGGCGTGCGCCAGCGCCTCTTCGGAGGTGGCGTCGCCGTAGAAGACGGTGGCGCCCTGCTCGCGCGCAGTGCGCACGGTATCGGCGTTGAGCTCGAGCGCGATGTACTTGATGCCGCACGCCTGCAACGCGCGCGCGATCAGCTGACCCGAGAGCCCGAAGCCCACCAGCACCACGTGGCCGGCTGGTTTCTCCCCGAGCACGTCCACCTCATCGATGGTGCGCGCGCCCAGCAGCTTGCTCAACGGCCCGAGCAGCTTTTCGCCGGCGCTCACGTGCGGGGCGATGCGCACCAACAACGGGGTCAGAAACATCGAGACGATGCCGGCAGAGAGCACCGGCGCGAGGCCCTTCGCGTCGACCACGCCGGTCTGTTGCCCCAGCTGCGCGAGCACGAACCCGAACTCGCTGAACTGCGCGAGGCCCACGCCGGCCAACCACGCCACCCGCACCGGAAAGCGCATCACCAGCGCCGCCAGCGTCGCCAGCACGCCCTTGCCAAAGACGAACGCACAGGTGAGGCCGAGGACCAGCAGCGGCTGCGCCATCACCACCCGAAGGTCGAAGAGCATTCCCAGCGAGAGGAAGAAGACCGACACGAAGGTGTCGCGCAGCGGCATCACGTCGCCCATCGCGCGATGGCCGAAGTCGGTGTCGGCGATCGCCATGCCCCCGAGGAAGGCGCCCAGCGCGAGGGAGAGGCCGGCGTAGGAAGTGAGCCAGGCGGTGCCCAGGCACAACGCGAGCACCGCGAGCAGGAAGATCTCCCGGCTGCGCGCGCGATCGACCCAGCCGAGAATACGCGGCACCACCTGCCGGGCCACCACGATGGTGATCACGATCACCGCCGCCGCCTTCAGGAGCGCGATGGTGATGCCCAGCGCCGCGCTGCCCATGCTCGAGCCGTCGGACAGCAGCGGCACGATCAGCACCATCGGCACCACGCAGAGATCCTGAAAGATGAGCGTGCCGACGATGAAGCGGCCATGCGGAGCGTCGAGCTCCCGCCGTTCGGTCAGCGCACGCAGCACGATCGCCGTGCTCGAGAGCGCGAACACGAAGCCGAAGAAAACCGCTCGCCCCGTGGGCTGACCGAGCGCCATCGCTCCGAGCGCGACTGCGACGGTGGTGAGCGAGACCTGCAA